>CAZSYT010000083.1:0-12932 GCA_964610905.1 uncultured Acidimicrobiaceae bacterium | reverse complement strand
GCACCCGTGACGAACACGGCCAGGTCACTGGCGGATACGGACCCACGCTCCTAGCGGAGCTCGGGTGCGGCGCCGATCGACGCGGGTTCGTCCCCACGGACGCAGCTGGTGCCCGGTGGGTCTCCCGGCGCCGCTCGTGCCGGTCGTCGTCGCCGTCCGACCCCGGCACCCGCGGCGGCGAGGACCAGCGCCACGAGCGCGACGAGGGCGAGCACCAGGCCGTCCGTGAGGGTGCTCGGCCAGTACCGGACGACGATCCGGTGGCGACCGGCGGGCACCCGGGCCTGGAGCATGACGCCGTCGAGCGGGTGCATCGCCAGTGGTCGCCCGTCGAGCGTCGCGTGGAGCCCCGGCACGCGGATGATGTGGAGGTCGAGCGTGGCCGGGGTGGCCGGCGCCACCGTGAGCCGCCACGTCCCCGCACCGTTGTCGGCCACGGGGACGACGCGTGAGACCGGCGGGCCGTCCGCCGCGCGGGCGGTCGTGAGCGTCGCCTCGCCCGCTCCCGACACCTTCCAGAGCGACTCGTCGCCGAGCGACCGTACGAACCGGGTGCCCGGCGGACCGGTGTGGCCAGGTCCCTCGAGCAGGTACGAGATCCCGAAGGTCCGGGCGACCGACGCGCGCGGGACGACTGGGCAGAAGACGTAGAAGCCAGGGAAGCCGGCCGACGAGCCGGTGTCCCGCTGCCACGACGAGAAGAGCGACGTGGGGAGCGAATCGTCGTAGGCGGCGAGCTCGCGCACGCGGTAGGCGACGTTCGTGTCGACGGAGATGCCGAGGTCGCAGAGCGACGGCCCGAAGCCGACCGTCGAGGTCCCGACCGCGTCGACGAGCTGGCGGACGGCCGCGGGGTGCGGGTACCGCGTGTTGCTCGACTGGACCAGTGGAGCCCCGGCGGCGACGAGGAAGGCCGTCTGGCTTCCCACGAGCACGGCAGCGATCGACCACCGGACCCGGGCGTCCCGCCGAGCCGCGCCTCGGGCCGGCCTCGTCCACCGGGAGACCACGAGGGCGAGCGCGCCGGCGGTCAGGCCGGCGGCGACCTCGATCGTCGGCCAGACGAAGGCGTGGTCGCGGACCCGGAGCTCCGCAGGTGTGAGGTGCCCGCGTGCGACGAGCCAGATGGCACCGAGGGCGACGGCGCCGGTACCGAACGCCGTGAGCAACGCCCGCCCGCTCGTCCGCACCGTGCCGGACCGGACGACGACGTCGAGCCCATCGGCGGCGAGGGCAGCGAGGCACAGCGCGAGCGGCATGAGCGGGTTGGAGCCCCACGCCACCGACCCGACGAGGGGCAGACGGTCCAGCGTCCGGGTGACGGGTTCGACGAACGACGCCAGCAGGCAGGCGGTCGCAGCCAGCACGAGCCCCTGGACGTGCGGACGCCTCCGGTGCACCCAGACGGCGACGCCGGCGAGGACGAGCACGCTGATGCCCACGTAGGCGGCGAACTCCGTGTAGAAGACGCTGGAGAGCCCGTCGGGCAAGAACGCCGACGGTGTGGGCAGACCGTCGAACCCCTGGAAGACGAGGTAGGCGGTCACGTGCGCAGGCAGCGCGGCACTGGGGTGGGCGGCGCTCCGGATGGAGCCGGTGGTGAGCTGCAGGCTCGGCAGGCTGAACGGGGCCGACAGTGCCCCGCCTGCGATCACGGCGACGGCGAGCCGCCCGACGGAACGGAGCCTCGACGACCACGTGGGCGTCGTCTCCACGATGACGACGAGGAAGAACACGGCTACGGCCAGGGCGAGTGCGGAGAACCCCTCGGGCTGGCCGCCGAGCAGGGCGAGACAGACGCTCGCCGCGGTGGCGGCGCGCCACCAACCGGGGCGGCGGCTCCTGACGAGGAGGAGCCCGAACGCCACGATCCATCCCATCCAGCACAGCACGGCCGGGAAGGGAAAGCCCAGCCATGCGACGACGGGCCCGCTCAGCTCCCAGGTGATCCCGAGCGCTGTCGCCGCGGCGACGCCCATCGACAGTGTGCGACCGAGCACGTAGCCGCCGGTGCCGGCGACTACGACCGAGACGAGCGCGCCGACGGTGGCGGCGTCGCTGGAGGGGACCAGGTACCCGACGAGCGCCGGCAGGCTGAAGGGTGCCGACTGCCAATTGAAGGCCAGCGGCGTCCCGAGCACCGAGTAGGGGTCCCAGAGGGGCAGGTGGCCGTGGTGGACCTCGTTCCAGGCGAGTGATGCCCAAGGCAGCATCTGGGCGACGATGTCCGAGTTGCCCCGCACGGGGACGTGCACGTGGGGCTGGGCGGTCAGGCCGCTCGCATGTGAGATGAGGTAGTACGGACCGAGGTAGATGCCGTGGGACAGCACGACGCCGAAGAAGGCGAGCGCCGCGGCGAGCACGGCGGCGATGCCGAAGACGTCGGAGGACCGGGGGCGCCAGGGCGCTCCAGCTGGGGTGCGGTGCGCTCCGGCGACGTCGCCCGGCTGTGTCACCGACCTCCGGAGGACGCCCTCGGCCGGCTCCGACCCAGGGCCTCGCGCACCCCGCGGGCGATCTCGAGGTCCTCGCGCGCCGCCACCACGACGGTCCGGACCGGTGCCCCCGCCGGCCCGATCTCGCGGTCGGTGGCGTCCGCCTCGTTGGCCGCCGGCTCGACCGCCACGCCGAGGAACCCGAGGCCGTCCGCCGCCCGGGCGCGGACGGCGGCCGAGCCCTCGCCCACCCCGCCGGTGAACACGAGGGCGTCGAGCCCGCCCAGCGCGGCGGTCATGGCGGCGATCCCTGCCCGCAGCCGGTGCAGGTAGACGGCGACGGCGAGCGCGGCGTCGGCCTCGCCCGCCTCCTCGGCGGCGAGGACCGTCCGCATGTCCGGGCTCCCGGTCAGCCCGAGCAGGCCCGAGCGGTGCTCGAGGGCCGAGGCCAGCTCGGCGGGCGGCATGCCGACGTGCTCCTCGAGCCACAGGACGAGGCCGGGGTCGACGCTTCCCGAGCGCGTGGCCATCACCAGCCCGTCGAGCGGGGTGAATCCCATGGTGGTGTCGACGGACACGCCGCCGGCGACCGCGGCAAGTGACGCACCCGCACCGAGGTGGCAGGTCACCACCCGGAGGGCGCCGAGGGGCCGTCCGAGGAGGACCGCGGCACGCCGCGACGCGTAGGCGTGGGACAGGCCGTGGAAGCCGAACCGTCGGAGGCTCCAGCGGCGACGCCACTCGGAGGGCAGCGCGTAGGTGGCGGCCGCCGGCGGGAGCGTGGCGTGGAACGCGGTGTCGAAGCACGCCACCGCCCGCACGCCGGGGAGCAGCGCGCCGACGGTGTCGAGGGCGGCGAGGGACGTCGGCTGGTGGAGGGGCGCGAGGTCGGTGAGCGCCTCGAGCTGGCGGCGGACGTCGTCGTCGACCACCACGGGGTCCACGAGCTCGGTGCCCCCGTGGACGACACGGTGCCCGACGGCGGTGAGGCCGGGTCCCCGGTCGAGGCCGGCCTCGGCGAGTGCGCGTCCGAGCTCCTCGCCGAGGGTCGAGGCCTCCGTCACCCCCCGAGCGGCAGGCACCGAGGCCGAGGCGACGAGCCGGTCGGCGGCGTCGAGCACCGACAGCTTGAGGCTGCTCGAGCCGGCGTTGACGACCAGGACGTGGTCCCCGGCCCCGTCCGGACCGTCCGACGGCGCCGGACCCCCAGGGCTCACCCGGGCCAGGTCCACTCGGCGACGTCGGGCGGGTCCTCGCCCACCGAGCGCGCGTAGGCCCGGCACCGGGCCCGCTCGTCCACCATCCGCTGGCGCAGCTCCGCGGCGTGCGAGCCCAGGCCAGGCACTCGGTCGACCACGTCCATGACGAGGTGGAAGCGGTCGAGGTCGTTCAGCATCACCATGTCGAAGGGCGTGGTGGTCGTCCCCTCCTCCTTGTACCCGCGGACGTGGATGTTGGCGTGGTTCCTCCGCCGGTAGGTCAGCCGGTGGACGAGCCAGGGGTAGCCGTGGAAGGCGAAGACGACGGGCTTGTCCTCGGTGAAGAGCGTGTCGAACTCGCGGTCGGGGAGGCCGTGGGGATGCTCGGAGTCCGGCTCGAGGCGCATCAGGTCGACGACGTTGACGACGCGGACCTTGAGCTCCGGAAGCTCGCGGTGCAGGACGTCGACGGCGGCCAGGGTCTCGAGGGTCGGCACGTCGCCGCAGCAGGCCATGACCACGTCGGGGTCGCCGCCGTCGTTGGAGGCGAACTCCCAGATGCCGAGGCCGCGCGTGCAGTGCAGCACGGCGTCCTCCATGCCCAGGTAGTCGAGGGAGGGCTGCTTGCCGGCCACGACGACGTTCACGTAGTGACGGCTGCGGAGGCAGTGGTCGGCCACCGACAGGAGGCAGTTGGCGGCAGGTAGACGCGGACGACCTCGGCCTTCTTGTTCACGACGTGGTCGAGGAAGCCCGGGTCCTGGTGGCTGAAGCCGTTGTGGTCCTGGCGCCAGACGTGGGACGACAGCAGGTAGTTGAGCGAGGCCAGCGGGCGCCGCCACGGGAGCTGGCGGGTCACCTTCAGCCACTTGGCGTGCTGGTTGAACATCGAGTCGACGATGTGGACGAAGGCCTCGTAGGAGTTGAGCAGGCCGTGGCGCCCGGTGAGCAGGTAGCCCTCGAGCCAGCCCTGGCACTGGTGCTCGGAGAGCATCTCGACGACCTGGCCCTCGGGGGCGAGGTGGTCGTCGGTCGGCAGGCGCTCGGCCATCCACTGGCGGTCGGTCACCTCGAAGAGCGCCTGGAGCCGGTTGGACGCCGTCTCGTCGGGACCGAAGACGCGGAACGTGCCCCGGTTCGCCTGCGCCACGTCGCGCAGGAAGGTGCCGAGCACACGGGTGGCCTCGCTCGTGGTGGCACCGGGTGCCTCGACGGCCACCGCGTAGTCGCGGAAGTCGGGCAGGGTGAGGTCGCGGAGGACGAGCCCGCCGTTCGTGCGGGGGTTGGCGCTCATGCGACGCGGGCCTTCGGGGGCGAGCTCGGCCAGCTCCGCCCGCAACGCCCCGTGGTCGTCGAAGAGCTCCTCGGCCCGGTAGCTCGCCATCCACGACCGGAGCGCGGCCAGGTGCTCGGGGTTCGTCCGCACGTCGGGGATGGGCACCTGGTGGGCCCGCCACGTCCCTTCCACCGGGACGCCGTCGAGGGTCTTCGGCCCGGTCCAGCCCTTCGGCGTCTCGAGGACGATCATCGGCCATCGGGGCCGCGCCGAGCCGCCGCCGCTGCGAGCCTGGCGCTGGATGTCGTGGATCTCGCCGACCACCTCATCGAGGGTGGCCGCCATCGACTGGTGCATGGTCGCCGGGTCGTCGCCCGAGACCCAGTGGACGCGGTGCCCGTAGCCCTCGAGAAGCGAGGTCAGCTCCTCGTCGGGGATGCGGGCGAGCACGGTGGGATTGGCGATCTTGTACCCGTTCAGGTGCAGGATCGGCAGGACGGCGCCGTCGGTGGCCGGGTCGAGGAACTTGTTCGAGTGCCACGAGGTGGCCAGCGGCCCCGTCTCCGCCTCGCCGTCGCCCACGATGCAGCACACGAGCAGGTCCGGGTTGTCGAAGGCGGCGCCGTAGGCGTGAGAGAGCGAGTAGCCGAGCTCGCCGCCCTCGTGGATGGAGCCGGGCGTCTCGGGCGCCACGTGGGACGGCACGCCGCCGGGGAAGGAGAACTGCCGGAAGAGGGTGCGCATGCCGGCCTCGTCGCGGGTGACGTGCGGGTAGACGTCCGTGTAGGTGCCCTCGAGGTAGGCGTTGGCCACGGCGGCCGGCCCCCCGTGGCCCGGGCCGAAGACGGCGATGGCGTCGAGGTCCCACCTTCGGATGGCCCGGTTGAGGTGCGCGTAGACGAAGTTGAGCCCCGGGGTCGTCCCCCAGTGGCCGAGCAGGCGGGGCTTCACGTGCTCGGGTGCGAGCTCCTCGCGTAGGAGCGGGTTGTCGAGCAGGTAGATCTGGCCGACCGACAGGTAGTTGGCCGCCCGCCAGTAGGCGTCGAGCAGGTCCAGCTCGGCGGGGGAGAGCGGCCCCTCGCGCACCCTTGCCCCGTCTCCCCGGACCTTGCCGTCAGGTCCCCTGCCCGGGGTCGCCCTGCCCGGGGTCGCCCTGCCCGGGGTCGCCCTGCCCGGGGTCGCCGTGCCCGGGGTCGCCCTGCCCGGGGTCGCCCTGCCCGGGGCCCTCTCCGTCGTAGCCGGCCTGTCTCCACCGCGCCCTGGCACCACTCGGCCAGGGTACGGACGGACGGGAGGTGCGCCAAGGGCCGGACGGCCCTTCCGTCCCGCGAACAGGTGCCCGTCGCGCGAAGGTGACGTTGGCCCCTGTCCTCCGGCCGGCGGCGCAGCGGAAGATCTGGTCGATGGCACGGCCACCGGGCCCCGAGGTGTCGAGCGCCGGCGCAGGCGACGAGGTCGGCTCCGACGCCTCGGTCGAGGACGTCCTGACGCAGCTCGGCGCCGACCCGGAGGGGCTCGCGGGTGACGAGGCGCGCGCCCGCCTCGCCTCCGTCGGGCCGAACGCCGTCCCTGAGCAGCACCGAGGCGTCCTCGCCGAGCTCGCCGCGTACTTCTGGGGGCCCATCCCCTGGATGATCGAGGTCGCCGACGTGCTGTCCGCCGTCCTGCGCCACTTCGACGACGTCGTGGTCGTGAGCATCCTGCTCGTCTTCAACGCCGGGGTCGGGTTCTGGCAGGAGCACACCGCGGCCGACGCCGTGGCGGCCCTGAAGCGCCAGCTCGCCCTGCGGGCCACGGTGCGGCGCGACGGCCGGTGGAGCGAGGTCGACGCGGCGGAGCTCGTCCCCGGCGACGTCGTGCGCGTCCGCCTGGGCGACATCGTCCCGGCCGACGTCGTGCTCCTCGAGGGCGACTACCTGCGCGTCGACCAGTCGGCCCTCACCGGCGAGTCGCTCCCGGTGGACAAGGGACGAGGGGGGCTCGCCTACTCGGGGTCGGTCGCCGTCCAGGGAGACATGACGGCGGTGGTGGCCGACACGGGGCCGCGGACGTTCTTCGGACGGACCACCAGGCTGGTGGCCACCGCCCGACCCGTCTCGCACTTCCAGAAGGCCGTGCTCACCATCGGCGACTACCTGATCTTCCTGAGCGTCGCGCTGGTGGCCGTGCTCGTCCTCGTCGAGCTCTTCCGCGGGGCCAAGGTCTTGACGCTCCTCCAGTTCGCCCTGATCCTCACCGTGGCGGCCATCCCCGTCGCCATGCCGGCGGTGCTGTCGGTCACCATGGCCGTCGGCGCCGTCGCCCTCTCCAAGATGCAGGCCATCGTCACCCGCCTCGAGTCGATCGAGGAGATCGCCGGCATCGACGTCCTCTGCTCGGACAAGACGGGGACCCTGACCGCCAACCAGCTGACCCTGGGCGAGCCCGTCGTGGTCGAGGCCGCCGACGACGCAGAGGTCGTCCTCGCCGCTGCGCTGGCGTCGCAGCGCGGGACGGGTGACGCCATCGACCGGGCCGTCCTGGCCGGGCTGGGGAGCCCGGACGCGCTCACCCCCTACCGCCAGCAGCGGTTCGTGCCCTTCGACCCGGTGAGCAAGCGGACGTCGGCCGAGGTGTCCCTCGACGGCACGGCCTTCGGCGTGACCAAGGGCGCGCCCCAGGTCGTCCTCGACCTCTGCCACCCCGAGCCTGCCCTGGCCGAGCGGGCGGTCGCCGCCGTCGACGAGCTCGCCGGCCGCGGCTACCGGACCCTCGGCGTGGCGCGGCGTGACGACGACCGGTGGCGGTTCCTCGGGCTGCTCCCCCTCTCGGACCCACCCCGGGCCGACTCCGCCGAGACCATCCGGCGGGCCGGCGAGCACGGGATCACGGTCAAGATGCTGACCGGCGACAACACCGCCATCGCCCGCGAGATCGCCGGTCGCGTGGGGCTCGGGCGCGACGTGGTGCCTGCCGGGGACCTGGTCGGCGACGAGCCGGACCAGCCCCTCGGGGAGGACGCCGCGGCGAGGATCGAGGCGGCGGACGGCTTCGCCGAGGTCTTCCCCGAGCACAAGTTCGCCATCGTGAAGGCCCTCCAACAGCGCGGCCACCTCGTCGGCATGACCGGGGACGGCGTCAACGACGCACCGGCGCTCAAGCAGGCGGACACCGGGGTGGCGGTCTCGGGTGCCACCGACGCGGCCCGGGCTGCCGCCGACCTCGTGCTGACCGCCCCGGGGCTGTCCGTGATCGTCACCGCCATCGAGCAGGCCCGCGTGATCTTCGAGCGGATGACCTCGTACGCGATCTACCGCGTCACCGAGACGATCCGCATCGTGCTCTTCGTCGTGGCCGCCATGATCGGCTTCAACTTCTACCCGATCACGGCCATCCTGATCATCCTCCTCGCCCTCTTCAACGACCTGCCCATCATGACGATCGCCGTCGACCACACCCTGGTCGACCCCGAGCCGGTCCGGTGGGACATGGGTAGGGTCCTCACCACGTCGACGACCCTGGGCGTCGTCGGGGTCATCGAGACCTTCTTCATCCTGGTGCTGGCCAAGCTCTGGCTCCACCTCGACGTCCCCGAGATCCAGTCGTTCGTCTTCTTGAAGCTGGCCGTGGCCGGGCACCTGACGCTCTTCGTCGCCCGGAGCCGAGGCCGGTTCTGGGCGCGGCCGTACCCGGCGCCGGCCATGCTGTGGGCCGCCGTGGGCACGAAGGTGATTGCCACCCTCCTCGTCGGCTTCGGCTTCGGGCTAGTGACGCCGGTCGGTTGGGCCGAGGTCGGCTTCGTGTGGGCCTACTGTGCCGCCTGGGTGTTCGTCGAGGATTGGGCGAAGCTCCTCGTCTACCGCCACCTCGACCTGACCGGGGGCCACCATCGGCGGTTCGTCGGCCGCCTCCAGCAGCGTCTGCAGCCCAATGGCTAGCCGACGGTCGCGCACGATCCGCCCGGGCGGCCCACCGTCCGGCACCCGGCACGACACCGCCGCGGGGCTCGGCCTGCCGGCTGCGACCCGCGCCTGCCTCTTCGACCTCGACGGCGTCCTCACCCAGACGGCGCGGGTGCACGCGGCGGCCTGGAAGTCGACGTTCGACGACTACCTGCGCCACCGGGCGGAGGAGCGCGGTGAGCCGTTCGTGCCCTTCGACGAGCACCGTGACTACGACGAGCACGTCGACGGCCGGCCGCGCTACGACGGCGTGCGCACGTTCCTCGCCTCGCGGGGGATCGCCATTCCCGACGGGAGCCCCGACGACCCACCGGAGGCCGAGACGGTGTGCGGGCTCGGGAACCGCAAGAACGACGTCGTCGTGGCCATGCTGCGCGCGGGCGGTGTCGACGCCTACGACGGGTCGGTCCGTTTCGTCGGAGCTGCCCGCCGTGCCGGCTTGCGCTGTGCCGTGGTGTCGGCGAGCGCCAACTGCCGGGCGGTCCTCGCCGCCGCCTCGATCGACGGGCTCTTCGACGCCGTGGTCGACGGGGAGCTCACCGCCCGGGAGCGCCTGCGGGGCAAGCCCGAGCCCGACACCTACCTGGCTGCGGCCCGCATGGTCGACGTGGCGCCCGCCGAGGCCGCCGTCTTCGAGGACGCGCTCGCGGGAGTGGCGGCCGGCCGCGCCGGGCACTTCGGCTGGGTGGTCGGGGTGGACCGGGTCGGGCAGGCGGCGGAGCTGCGCGCCCACGGGGCGGACGTCGTCGTGGGCGACCTGGCCGAGCTGCTCGACAGGCGATGATCCAGCACCCGGCCTTCCCGACCGAGCCGTGGTCGGTCTCGGAGGTCTCGCTCGACCTCGGCACGCTCGCCCAGACGGAGTCCCTCTTCGCGCTGTCGAACGGGCACCTCGGGCTGCGGGGCAACCTCGACGAGGGGGAGCCGTTCGGGCTGCCCGGGACCTACCTGGCCGGCTTCTACGAGCTGCGGCCGCTGCCGTACGCGGAGGCCGGCTACGGCTACCCCGAGTCGGGCCAGAGCGTCGTCAACGTCACCAACGGGAAGATCCTGCGCCTCCTCGTGGAGGACGAGCTCTTCGACGTCCGCTCCGGCGAGCTCGTGGACCACCGTCGCGTGCTCGACCTGCGCTCGGGCGTGCTCCACCGGAGCGTCACCTGGCGGTCCCCGACCGGGCAGCTGGTGCGGGTCGGCTCCTCCCGGCTCGTCTCGTTCGTGCAGCGAGCGGTGGCCGCCGTGCGCTACGAGGTCGAGCCACTCGAGGCCGAGCTGCCCGTCGTCGTCCAGTCGGAGCTGGTCGCCAACGAGTCGCTGCCCGCCCGCGAGGAGGACCCACGCGTGGCCGCCGCGCTGGCCTCGCCGTTGCGGCACGAGTTCCACGTCGGGCACGGCACGCGGGCCATCCTCGTGCACACGACCGACGTCAGCCGGCTGAGGGTCGGTGCCGCGATGGACCACGTGGTCGACGGCCCGGTGGGGACCGAGACGGACGTCGAGGCCTTCGAGGACCTCGCCCGGGTGACGCTCAGCGCGGACCTCGCCCCCGGCCGTCCGCTCCGTGTCGTCAAGCTGCTGGCCTACGGTTGGTCCGACGAGCGCTCGGTCCCCGCGATGCGCGACCAGGTCAGCGCGGCGCTGGCCGGGGCGCGCCACACCGGGTGGGACGGCCTCGTCGACGCCCAGCGCACCTACCTCGACGCCTTCTGGGAGCGAGCCGACGTCGAGGTCGACGGCGACGACGAGCTCCAACAGGCCGTGCGCTTCGCCCTCTTCCACACCTTGCAGGCGGGTGCCCGGGGGGAGGAGCGAGCCATCGCCGCCAAGGGGCTGACCGGACCCGGCTACGACGGCCACACGTTCTGGGACACCGAGACGTTCGTCCTGCCGGTGCTCACCTACACGGCGCCGAGCGCGGCAGCCGACGCGCTCCGGTGGCGGTGGCGGACCCTCAAGATGGCCCGCGAGCGCGCCGGGCTCCTCGGGCTCGGTGGCGCGGCGTTCCCGTGGCGCACGATCGGCGGCCAAGAGTGCTCGGGGTACTGGCCGGCGGGGACGGCGGCCTTCCACGTGAACGCCGACATCGCGGACGCCGTGGTGCGCTACGCGGCGGTCACGGGCGACGAGGCCTTCGCCGCCACCACCGGCCTCGAGCTGCTGGTCGACACGGCGAGGCTGTGGTGCTCCCTCGGGCACCACGACGCGGCCGGGCGCTTCCGGATCGACGGCGTCACCGGGCCCGACGAGTACAGCGCCGTCGCCGACAACAACGTCTTCACCAACCTGATGGCGCAGCGCAACCTCGACGCGGCAGCCGATGCCGTCGAGCGTCACCCGGGAGGGGCTGCCGGGCTCGGGGTCGAGCCGAAGGAGGTGACCGCCTGGCGGCGCGCCGCCCGGGCCATGGTCGTCCCGTACGACGACGCGCTCGGCGTCCATCCCCAGGCCGAAGCGTTCACCGAGCACGAGGTCTGGGACTTCGAGGCGACCCCGCCCGACGCGTACCCGCTCATGCTGCACGTCCCCTACTTCGACCTCTACCGCAAGCAGGTCGTCAAGCAGGCCGATCTCGTCCTCGCCCTCCACCTGTGCGGGGACGCCTTCACCGACGAGGAGAAGGCGCGCGACTTCGCCTACTACGAGCGCCTGACCGTGCGCGACTCGTCGCTCTCGGCGTGCACCCAGGCCGTCGTGGCCGCCGAGACCGGCCACCTCGGGCTCGCCTACGACTACCTGCGCGAGTCGGCGCTCATGGACCTCGAGGACCTCCAGCACAACACTCGCGACGGCGTCCACATCGCCTCGCTCGCCGGTACGTGGACCGCCGTCGTCGCCGGCATCGGGGGCTTGCGTGACCACGACGGCTCGCTGCACTTCGCTCCGCGGCTGCCGGCCGCCCTCGCACGGCTCGCCTTCCGCATCGGCTATCGCGACCGGGTGCTCGTCGTGGAGGTGCGTGCTGCCGAGGCGTCCTACGTGCTGCTGCGCGGCGAGCCGCTCGAGGTCACCCACCACGGAGCTCCCGTCGTCGTGCGCGAGGGCGAGGCGCTCACCGTCGCCGTCCCGGCGCCTCCTCTGCGCCCGGGGGTCGCTCAGCCCGCAGGGCGTGCGCCGTGGCGGCCGCCACGCGGCGCTCCCGGGGCGTGAAGGGGTAGGTGCGACGCGACGAGCCGGACGGGCACGGCGCCCACCGGACGCCCCCTCCGCCCCGGCGCCCCGCCGCGCTCCGGAGCAAGCGCTCAGCCCACCAGGACCGGCGGCTCGCCCCGCCCCCGGCGCTCAGCCCACCAGGACCGGCGGCTCGCCCCGCCCCCGGCGCTCAGCCCACCAGGACCGGCGGCTCGCCGCCGATGGCGGCGTAGAGCTCGGCGATGGCCCGGCCGGCTTCGACGACCTTGATCGTCGTCATGCCGAGGGCGCGCGCCGGCTTCAGGTTGACGCCGAGGTCGTCGAGGTAGACGACCTCGGCGGGCTCGACGTCGAGCCGCTCGCACGCCAGCTCGTAGAAGCGGGGGTCGGGCTTGCGGATGCCCAGCTCGCGCGATTGGAGCACGAGGTCGAAGAGGGCGAGCACGTCGGCCGACTCGGGCCGGGCGAGCGCGTCGTCCGCCACGAAGTTGTTGGTCAGGCAGGCGGTCTTGAAGCGCCGTGCGCAGTCGCGCACCACGTCGACCATCTGGGGCCGGAGCGCGCCCTCGAGGCCCGACATCAGCTCGCGGGCGTCCAGCGCCAGCCCGGCGGCTGCCGCCTCGGCCTCGAACGCGTCGCAGAACTCGTCGAAGGTGAGCTCGCTGCGCTCGAGGCGTGCCCAGGCGTTGGCATCGGGGTCGGTGGCGTTGAGGCGGCGGATGCTGCCGGGCGGGAGCCCCTGGTCCCGCTCGTAGCGTTCGAACCATTCGAACGGGCTGGCCGTCACCACGCCGCCGAAGTCGAACATCACGCTGCGGATCACCGGTCGGTCCTCTCTCGCTCGGCCTCGCAGCCGCGCTCCTCGGGTGCCGACGCTACCGCGGCGTCGTGTCGGCCCCGTCAGTCGGCGCTCATCGCCACGACCCGTCCGTTGAGCGGCTTGCCGCCCATCGAC
>CAZSYT010000082.1:0-13169 GCA_964610905.1 uncultured Acidimicrobiaceae bacterium | reverse complement strand
CACGCTCGCATTCTTGGCCAGGCCGGCGCTGGGCGTGACCGACAGGCTGAACGGGAAGGAGACGTCACCCGAGGAGGTGGCGTCGGTGGCTCCCTGCACGGGGTTGGCGAACAGCGGCGACTGGGACACCTTGGTGATCCACGCCTGGGAGATGGCGAGGTTGGGGCCGGGCCCGGTGACGTCGATCTGGACCGACCCGATCGCCGCCGAGGCCGACGTGGACCCGGCCGCCGTGGTGGTCGACGTCGCCGCAGCGGGCGCCGGCGTGCCTGGCGTCGCGCTCTGGGTCGTGCCGCTGAACGACTGGACCTGGGCGCCCGGCGGCGTGATGGAGATGAGCCCCCCGAGGACGGCCGGCCAGTCGACGGCGGCGTTGAGCACGGTGGCGCGCCGGGCCCTGCTCTGGCTGTAGGCGTTGTCGGCCGCCACCACGAGGTCGTACTTGGGGATCTCGGCGTTGAGCGACGAGATGGACGCCTGGATGGTGTCGACGTTGTTCTGGGCGTTGTGCACCTGGACGAACTTCCAGGCGCCGAAGGCGAGCAGCGCCAGGACGACGGCGGCGCTCCCGAGGAGCACCCGCTTCTCCAGCTCCTTCATCCGGGCCCGCTTGGCCACCTCCGGCGGCAGCAGGTTGAACTTCTTGACCGACGGGTTGGTCTCGGGGAGGGCCAAGCCGATGGGCGTCGACAGGACGGCGCTGACCTGGGCCGCCTGCTCGGGGGTGAGCGGCATCTTCGAGGTGTCGAGCCGGTTGAGCGGGGAGACCGGTACGACCGGGACGCGCACCTGGGCCTCGAGCAGCGGGAGGAGCCCGGCGAGGTAGGACCCGCCCCCGGTGACGAGGACCCGGGCGACCGGCAGACGCCCGGGGAGCGACGCGTAGTACTGGATCGAGTTGCGGACCTCGCCCACGAGCTCGGCCATGGTCGCCTGGGCCGACTGGCCCGCCGCCTGCACCTGGGGGGTGGCCTCGCCGACGCGGCGCTTCAGGTTCTCGGCGTCCGACATGGGGACGTCGAGGGAACCGGCGATCGCCGCCGTGACGGCGTTGCCGCCCTGGCCGATGGTGCGGACGAACTGCGGCCGCCCCTGCTGGTGGATGGCCACGACGGTGAGGCCGGCACCGATCGACACGATGGCTTCGGGCTGGTCGGAGGCGTCGATGCCCGAGACGGCGCGCACGAGCGCAGAGGAGACGAGGTCGACGCCCTTCACGTGCAGGCCGGCGCCCTCCACGACCGAGATCACCCCGCTCACGAGCTCCGTGTGGGCGGCGGCGACGAGGACCCGGCGCATCTTGTCGCCCTCGGGCGACGTGAAGTCGGTGAGGACCTGTGACGAGAGGATGGTCTGCTCGGGCGGAAAGGGGATGACCTCTTCGGACTGGAAGCGGACCGCGCTGTCGACCTCGTCGTCGGGGACGTAGGGGAGGTCGAGCTCGCGGGTGATCGCCCGGAGCCCGGCGATCCCCACGACCACCGACGAGCTGGAGAACTGCCCGTTGCGCCACAACCGGGTGATGGCCTCGGTGACGGCGGCGGCGTCGTGGATCTCGCCGTCGACGACCGAGCCGGGAGGCAGGCCGACCTGGCCGTAGGTGACGAGGACCGGGCGTGCCGGGCCGGTGTCGAGCTCAGCGGCCCGTACGGCGCTGGTGCCGATGTCGAGTCCAACGATCAGCTGTGCCATGCACGTTCTCTCCCCACGGCACGCACGGTCGGTGCCGCCGTCGTCGTCCCGACGGCGAGGAGTGTGCCCGCACCGGCACCGCTCGCCGCTCGGTGTGTCCCTTCCCTATCGGCCTCCGTTGCGCGGATCTTGAGGAAAGGCCTGTCGGTCGTCGGAGCCGTGGCCTACGTGTAGGCCGCGGCGTACTGCCCGGTCTGGAGGATGCCCCGGCGCTCGAGCATGACCTTCAGGTCGTGCGGGTTGGTCGCCGTGGCCATGGCCTCGTTCAGGTCGATCGTGCCGCTGGACAGGAGCTCGACCAGCGACTGGTCGAAGGTCCGCATCCCGTAGTACTCGCCGTCGGCGACGATGCCCTCGATGTCGGAGGTCTGCGCCGGGTCGACGATGGCCTGCTGGATGCGACCGTTGACCACCATGAGCTCGAGGGCGGGGACGCGGCTCTTGCCGTCCGCCGTGGGGATCAGCCGCTGGCAGATGATCCCCTTGAGCGACCCGGCGAGGCTCACCCGCACCTGGTTCTGCTGGTGGGGCGGGAAGAAGTCGACGATTCGGTTGATCGTCTCGGTCGAGTTGATCGTGTGCAGGGTCGACAGCACGAGGTGCCCCGTCTCGGCGGCGGTGAGGGCGGCCGAGACCGTCTCGGTGTCGCGCATCTCGCCAACCAGGATGACGTCGGGGTCCTGCCGCAGGACGACGCGCATGGCGGACGAGAAGCTGTCGGTGTCGAAGCCGACCTCGCGCTGGTCGATGGCGGCGAGGTCGTCACGGTGGAGGTACTCGACCGGGTCCTCGATCGTCACGATGTGACAGGCGCGGGTGTGGTTGATGTGGTCGACCATGGCGGCCAGCGTGGTCGTCTTCCCCGACCCGGTCGGGCCGGTGACGAGGACCAGGCCGCGCTGCTCGTTGGCGAGGCTGCTCACGACCTCGGGCAGCCCGAGCTCGGTCACCGTGGCCGCGTTGGTCCGGACCCGCCGCATGGCGAGGGCCACCGACGAGCGCTGGTAGAAGGCGTTGACGCGGAACCGGCCCGTGCCGGGCACGCTGTACGCGAAGTCGACCTCGTGGTGGAGCCGGAAGTTCTCGAGCACCTTCGGCTGCATGATCGCCTCGGCGAGCTGCTCGGTCTCCTCCGCGGTGAAGCGGGGCTCGTCGTCGAGGATGCGGAGCGAGCCGGCGATGCGCATGCGCGGGGGCGCACCGGCCTTCAGGTGCAGGTCCGACCCGTCCAGCTCGGCCAGCATGATCAACAGGCGATCGAGGTCACCGCGGTCCATGAGCGGCATTGTACGACCGTCTCTCATCAATTTGCGAGAGAATTGCCGAGAAAATTTCTCGGATCGTGCTGGAGATGCTACGAAGCGTAGTTACAGGCGATCGAGACCACCGTCGCGAACGCGCCCCGTGACGGGACGAGGCGAACCGGTCCCGAGGTGCCGGACCGAGCGCGGGCGGCGAGCAGGGGCCCGCGGTGGCTCGGCGCGGCCGGGCCCGCGGTGGCTCGGCGCTGGCGGGCCCGCGGTGGCTCGGCGCGGGCGGGCCCGCGGTGGCTCGGCGCGGCCGGGGTCAGGAAGCGGTGGAGCCGGCCGGGGTCGCCGACGTCGCCGGTGCCGCGCCCGCCGGAGGCGACGAGGACGCCTCGGACGAGCTCGACGCTGCCGCAGGCTCGGAGCTCCCCGACGTGCTGCCGGTGTCGGCCCCGCCCTGGGACGCCGAGCTGGCGGCACGGGTGGACGCGGAGCCCGAGGCGCGGCTGTCCGTCTTGTAGAAGCCGCTCCCCTTGAACACGATGCCGACCGACCCGAACACCTTCTTCACGGGACCTCCGCACGTCGGGCAGGCGTCGACGGGCTCGTCCGAGAAGGACTGGACCACCTCGAACGTCCGGTTGCACTGCTGACAGCGGTATTCGTACGTCGGCACCGGTTCTGCTCCGTTCACGCGTCGATCGGTCGTCCCGTCGCGCACCGGGCGTCCAGCCCGGTGGCCGGTGGCCGGCCACGACGACCGGCCCGTCGTTAGCAGTCTAATCCATCGAGTGCCAATCCAGTCGGGTCGGGCGCGATCCCGTACACTGGCAGCCGTGACCGACCGGACCGCGCCATGACCGACCGGAGCCTGAGCCACCTCGATCCGCTCGGCGGGGCCCGCATGGTCGACGTGTCCCCCAAGGAGCCCACCCACCGCCGTGCGCTGGCCCGCTGTCGGGTGGCGATGATGCCCGAGACGACGGCGAAGGTGGCCAACAACGCCATCACCAAGGGTGACGTGCTGGCGGCGGCCCGCGTCGCCGGCATCCAGGCGGCGAAGCGCACGGCAGACCTCATCCCCATGTGCCACCCGCTGCTCGTGGGCACGGTCCAGATCGACTTCAGCATCGGTGACGACTACGTCGAGGTCGAGGCGAAGGTCGAGACGGTCGACCGGACGGGGGTGGAGATGGAGGCCATGACGGCGTGCGCCGTGGCCGCGCTCACCGTCTACGACATGTGCAAGACGGCCGATCGCACCATGAGCATCGGCCAGCTCATGCTGTGGGAGAAGATGGGCGGCAGCTCGGGGGTCTGGAAGCGTCGCACCGCCTGACGGCCGGCGGTGGGCCAGTCGGGCCGACCGGGAGCGCCGTCGTCAGCGTCGCAGCCGGAAGCGTCGCTGGACGGGGGGCGGGGCGGTGAAGAAGTCGGGAGTGATCGGCGGCTCGCGCACGGTCCCGGCGGCTCCCCCGGTGCCGTCTCCCTCGCCCTCCTCTGAGGACCCGCCGGACGAACCGGCAGCGCGCTGGTCGGCACCGGCAGCCGGCGTGGCCGAGAGGATGTCGTTGACCATGGCTGCGGCCGAGGCGAAGTCCTTCCGCCTCCTCCCGTTGCGGCCCGAGGCCTCGCCCTCGGGGGTGGCGCTCTCCGGGCCCCCGTCAGCGCCCTGCGGTGCGGCGTCCGTCGTCGCCGGCGGAGGTGGCGGAGGCGGTGGTGGTGCCGCGGCAGCGCCGGGCGGGGGCGGTGGCTGTGGCGAAGCAGCGCCGGGCGGGGGCGGTGCGAGGGCGTCGGGCGGTGGCGGTGGCGGTGGCGGTGTGAGCGCGCCGGGCGGTGGCGGTGGCGGTGTGAGCGCGCCGGGCGGTGGCGGTGGCGGTGTGAGCGCGCCGGGCGGAGGCGGTGGCGGTGGCGCAGCAGCACCGGGTGGCGGCGGCGGCGGTGGTGGTGGTGGAGCAGCGCCGGGCGGCGGCGGTGGCGGCGGCGCAGAAGCGCCGGGTGGCGGGGAAGCCGTGAGGCGCTGCGCCGGTCGCGGAGGCTCCGACGCGGTCCTCTGTGGGACGAACTCGCCGCCGAGGGCAAGGGCGAGTGGGTCGACGCCGTCCTTGGCCGGTCCCTCGGAGAGGAGCGGTGGCACGTAGAAGAGAGGCTCGGGCACGTCCGGGACGGACGAGCCGCCGGTGCGCCGGCCATGCGGCGCGCCGGCGCCCCCGTCGGACGGCGGTTGGCCGCCGCCCTGCACCCGGGTGGTCGCGGGGGTCGCGGCGGCGTGCTCGGACGGCGGTTGCGGGTGGCGGGGCCGCCCGAAGGTCTCGCCGAGGATGGCGTCCACCGGGCTCGGGGGGCCGCTCCGCGTGGGCGGCGCGGACGCGCTCGTCGTCGGCCCGGCCGTCGCTCGGAGCGGGGAGATGCCGGGCGGAGGTGGGGGCGGGGGCACCGCGTGCGCCTGGGACGCCGAGGGGCTGGGGGCGGGCGTGCCGGAGGCGACGGGCGCAGCGAGCGTGTCGACGCGACGTTGGAGCGCGTCGATCGACGTGGCGAGGTCGGCTTGGGCACGCCGGAGCGCGTCGAGCTCGGCTCGGACCGAGGCGAGCTCAGCCTCGCGGCCGGTGGACGCAGCGTGCCCTTCGTTCGCCATGTGCCTCTCCCTCCGCCGGTCCCGTTCAGCGGCCGACTCCGCATCGCTGCCCTGGTGGGCGTCGCCGCACCGGGGAGCGCAGTCGGTGCATGCTACCCGACGGTGCGTGGCGAGCGCAGTCCCCGGCTCGACGGCTCACTCCACCTTCCATCGAACGCGGAGCGGCAGTCCTTGAGCACCGACTGTGCCGGGAACCGAGGTGGTCCGGGACGCGCCGCCGGTCGGGGGCGCATGCCGCGCGACGTCCGGCCCGGCGCGTCGGGTGTCAGGCGAGGGCGACGGCCCGGAGCTCGTCGAGGGACAGCTCCGACGTGGCTTCGCCGCCGCACTGCGCACAGTGCTCGACGTGGCGCCAGCTCCGGAGGAGCCGCGTCCCCTCGGGGTTCAGCAGGACGACGAAGGACTCCGACTCGGGGTCGATCTCCACGCCGTAGCAGGCGCGCCACTCGGTCGAGGCCGGCGTCCCGTGGTCGTCGATGCCCTTCAGCACCCGACGGAACCGTTCGTGCTCCATGTCGATGATCCACGTGCTGTGGCACGACTCGATGACGAGGGGTTCCATGTGGCCATTGTGCCACCGTCCTGCCCGTCCTCCGCCCCGAATTCGATGTCGGTTCCGTGACGATCCCGTGTCCCGCCGCGGTCCCGCCACGGCGCGTGCGGAAAGGCGTCCCGGACAGCGCGACAGACGACGCGATCAGTGGTCCGACGGCCGCTCTCGCCCCGTCTCGTGCCCTCTCGTCCCGGTACGGAGCGCACGTGCCGGCACCCGGACCTCGACGGTCGTGCCGGTACCGGGCGTCGAGTGGATGGTCAGGGCGGCACCGACCAGGGCAGCGCGCTCGGTCATGCCCGGCACACCGAGCGACGAGCCTGCTGGCCCGGGCGCGGACGCCTCCGGTTCGAACCCGCCCCCGTCGTCGGTGACGAGCAGCCGGACCCCCTGGGTGTCGAACTCGAGGCCGACGGCCACGCGGGTGGCGCAGGCGTGCCGCTCGGCGTTCGACAGCGCCTCTTGGGCGATGCGGAACAGCGCGAGCTCGACCGGCGGGGGGAGCCGGCCGGCGGTCCCGGTCACCCCGAGCGTGGCGGCGATCCCCGTGCGCTTGCCCGTCTCGGCGACCAGCTGGGAGATCGACGCCTCGAGGCCGAGGTCGTCGAGGATCGAGGGCCGGAGCCCCTTGGCGATGGAGCGGAGCTCGGCGACGACGAGCTCCGCGGTGGCCCGTACGTCGGCGAGCGGGAGCTCGGAGACCGCTCGTTCGACCGGATCGGCGCTCCTGCCGGCGTCCTGGTCGTCGGTCCGGGCGGAGGCCGGCGTGCGGGCCTGGTGCTCGTCGATCTGCCGACAGAGGTGGACCAGTGACTGCAAGGGCCCGTCGTGCAGCTCTTGGGCGAGGTGACGACGCTCCTCCTCCTGCCCGAGGACGACACGGGCGGCGAACGCCTCCATGCGGGCCTGTCGGTCCAGCTCGGCGGTCACGTCGTCGAAGACGACCTGCAGGCGGCGCTCGCCGGGGCCGCCCACCGAGGTGACCGCAGGCCGCATCAGGACTCGCGCACCCGCCGCGTCGAGGGCGAGGGGCGACACGGGCTCGTCGGCACGGGCGCTCGCCAGCGCGCCGTCCGGGCCGGAGACGAGGAGGGAGAGCACGTAGGCGGCGGCGTCCGCTCCGATGACGTCGACGAGCCGTGGCTGGGCGGTGCGGAGGTCGTCCCCGTGGACGGCCGGGAAGAGCCGACGTGCCGACGGGTTCGAGTCGACCACGACGCCGTCGCCGTCGACGATCAGGATCGGCGACTGGTTCGAGTCGAACAGCTCGCGGTAGCGGGCCTCGACGGCCTCGTGGGCCCGGCGAGCCTCGGCGACCTGGGCGGCGGCGTCGCGCCGCGCCGAGGTCCGCTGGCCCACGGCGAAGGCCGCCACGTTGACGACGGCTACCTCGACCACCTCGACCCACGCCGCCGACAGGCTGCCGGCGTCGGCGGCGGCGACGAAGCGGGGCGCAGCGAGCAGCGTCGCCACCCACGCGGTGGCGACGCCGCCCGACAACCCGAAGCGGGCGGCGGCGTAGACCACGATCGGCAGGAAGAGGACCACCGTCGCGTACACGTTGACGACCGACGTCGCCGACAGGTGACCGGAGACGACGACGGCGAGCTCGGCGAACGACACGGCGATCAGGACGAGCTGGGTGAGCCAGAAGCGTGAGTCGGCCCAGGGGCGCTCGGGCGTCACGACCGCGTCGGAGCGTCGTCGTTCCCGACCAGGGCGCCAGTCGCCAGGGCCACGTTCACCAGCTCGGTCCTCGACGACGCGCCGAGCTTGTCGAAGGCGTGGTTGAGGTGGGCCTCGACGGTGCGCGGGCTGATACCGAGCTGGCGGGCGATGGCCTTGTTGGCGAGCCCCCGTGCCACGAGGCGCACGACCTGTCGCTCCCGTGCGGTGAGGACGGCGGTGCCCGACCCGCCCGTCGCGTCACCGGCGTACCGGTCCGCGCCCACGGCGGGGTCGAGGACCACGGCACCCTGCCGGGCCGCCCTGAGCGTGCGCACGAGCTCGTCGCCCGGCGTGGTCTTGAGCAGGTAGGCGGAGGCGCCGACGGCCAGCGCGGCACGGACGTAGTCCTCGTCGTCGTAGGCGCTGAGGACCACGACGGTGGTGGCCGGGTGTCCCTCGACGATCCGCCGTGTGAGCTCGATCCCGTTGGTCGACGGCAGGCGGATGTCGACCAGTACGACATCGGGGTCGAGCGCATCGACCAGGTCGAGGGCGGTGGGTCCGTCGCCGGCCTCGCCGACCACCGCGAAGTCGTCGGACTCCTCGAGGATGCGGCGCGTCCCCGTGCGGAGCAGCTCGTGGTCGTCGACGATCACCACCCGGGCCGCGTCGATGCTTCCCGTGCTCACGGGGCCATCGTAGGGTCAGCGGTGCAACGCGGCGAGGCTCGCCACCATGGCTGCCAGTGACGCCGTCACGACCGGAGCGCCGAGGGCGGCGGCCGCGGCCGTCCGGACGCGGCCCGGCGGCCCGCCTGCGGTGGCCGCCGCCGGCGTCCCGCAGGCGCTCACCTCGCACGAGTCGGCACCGGCGCACGACGCCTTGCCCGTCGGGCACGGGCTGCGCGTCTCGCACGACGCGGCGCCCGTACCGTTTCCCGCGGGGGCGCGCCCCCCGGCGCCCGCGGCGAGGACGCGCCTCCCGGCGACCGCCACCACCCCGGCAACGGCGGCGACCCCGAGCCCCCAGAGCGGGCCCGACCACCCGGGGGCGCCCGCGCCGGTGGGGAGGGCGACCTGGGTGCCGCCGACCCACGCCCCGGCCACCAGCACCACCGCCCGACCGCGGTCCCAGGGTCGCTCGCCGTCGGGGTCGAGCCGGCGCAGCATCGCGAACACGACGGCGCCCGCCGTGACCCCGGCCGCCATGCCGGCGAGGGTGGCCACGCCGTGGGCGGCGACGGCGACGACGGCGGCGGCCACCCCGGCGACGGCGAGGGCGACGGCTGCCAGTCCGAGGGGCGGGTGGCGTCCCTCGACCTCGACGAGCACCAGGGCAGTCGCGCCCGCGGCGAGCAGGCAGAAGACGACAGCGGGGGCCGTACCGTGCCACGCCCACGTGACGAGGCCGAAGACGGCCCCCGTACCGGCTTCGACCGCCGGGTAGCGGACGGAGATCGGGGCCCGGCACGTGTGGCAGCGCCCGCCGAGGACGGCCCACGAGGCCAGTGGGACGTTCTCCCACCAGGCGAGCTGACGGCGGCATGCGGGGCAGAACGAGCGCGGCGCGCTGACGGACAGGTGGCGGGGCGCCCGGTAGGCGACGACGTTGAGGAACGACCCGACGAGGAGGCCGGCCACCACGGCGAGCACGAGCGCCAGGGGGAAGAGCCGAGCACCGAGCGACGGGTCGACGAGCGCGCACATGGCGCCCACGGTGCCACACGCGTCGGGCGGCATCCGACACGGTGGCCGTGACGGCGCACCGACCGCCCAGCGCCCCCGGAGACCGGCGCGACAGTCCGCGGACACTCCCGCCGGCCGGCGGTGCCCCGAGCACAACTTCTTCACAAATAGTGTTGCTTCTGCCACATATAGCGCGAGAGTGGTCACGCAGTGCAGAGGGACGTGATTCACGTTCAATCTCGGCGACGGGTGTGCCGATGGGGAAGCCATGAGCGATGTCGATGCTGTCCGGTCGCTGGCGAGCGAGCACGACCTGGAGTTCGTCGACCTCGACCGCTACAGCGTCGACCCGGGCGCGGCCGACGCCCTGCCGGCCGAGCTCGCCCGGCAGTACCAGGCGGTTCCCGTCAAGCGACGCTTCGGGACGCCCGTCGTCGCTATCGCCGACCCCGACGACGCCTTCGCCGTCGACGCGCTGCGCGCCGCCATCGGGCGCGACTTCATCTCGGTCGTGGCCGTGCCCAGCCAGATCGCCGCGTGCCTCGACCGTCAGTACGGTGGCGACGACAGCTCCGCTGCGGCGTCGCGGAGAGACGGCTCGCCCGAAGCCCCTGTCGCCGTCCCGGCAGCCGTGTCGGCGCCCGACCCGGCGGCTGACGACGACGTGGCCGGGCCCACCGCCGCTGACCCCGGCGCGGCCGAGGTCGACCTCGGGCTCGTCGTCCCGCCGGCGCCGGTTGCGTCGGGTGATCCCTTGCTCGCCGAGGCGGCGTCGGCGCTCGTCCCCGACACCAGCGCCCTGGACGGGCCCGACGACGACGTCGACGACGCGCTGGGCCTGTCGCTCTTCGGGTCGGCGTTCGTCAACGCCGGGTCGACCGACGCGGCGGCTCCGGCGCCGGAGCCGTTGCCACCGGACCCCGCGTTCGACCTCCCCGCCACTCCGGCCGTCGATCCCTGGGCGACCGGCGTCGGCGCGCCGGGCGACGTGCCCGAGCCGGCGTTCGACCCGCCTGCACCCGCAGCTGGCGCCCCCGGTCCGACCGACGTGTGGCAGGACCTCATGGCCCTTCCGGTGGACGGCCCCGCCGGCGACGCCCTCGCCGGCGTGCCTCCGGCGGACGAGCCGCCCGTCGGTCCGTCCGTCGAGCCGGCAGACCTGGCTGCGCCGCTGGACGCCGACGAGCCCGCGCCACCGAGCATTGTCCCGGAGATGGCGGACCCTCCCGACCTGACGGCTGACGCCACTGACCTGGCGGCCACCGAGGCGGCGCTCGCGGTCGCTCCCGGGCCCGTGGGTGCCGACGGCGACCTCGGCGACCTCGGCGCCGGTCCGGTGGACGCCGGTGCGACCACCGACGCCGCATCGTTGACGGCCGACCTCGTCGACGAGGCCGTCGCGTCCTTCGAGGAGCAGCACGCCGAGGAGTCGGCGGGCTCCGAGGGGTCCGACGACGGCCCGACGGCCGGGTTCCCTGCCCTCGCCAAGGCGCTCGTCGATGGCGACCGGGTGGACCTCGAGGACATGGCGTCGGTGCTGGCCGAGCACGCCGAGACCGGCAGCAGCATCGCCCGCATCCTGACGGCCCGCCGCCTGGTGACCGAGGCCGACCTCATGTGGGCGATGGCCCAGGAGATGGGCCTCGAGTTCGTCGACCTCGACGTCGTCGGGGTCAACTACGCGGACGCAGGGCTCCTGCCCGAGTCGACGTGCCGGCACCACAACGTGCTCTGCGTCGCCAGCGAGAACGGCACCCCGGTCGTGGCGTCGTCCAACCCGACGGACGTCTTCGCCATGGACGACCTGCGGACGATCATCGGCGGCAGCTTCGTCACGGTGGTGGCCACGCCGGGCCAGATCGCCAGCTACATCGGCAAGGCGTTCAGCAGCGGGGGCGACGCCGCCGACATGGCGGTGGAGGCCTCGAGGGGCTTCGACGGGAGCTCGTCCTCGGACCACGGCATCGAGGACATCCAGGCGGCCACCGACGACGCGCCGATCGTCCGCTACGTCAACCTGCTCATCCTGCAGGCGCTGAACGAGCGGGCCTCGGACATCCACGTCGAACCGACCGCCGGCGAGCTGCGCATCCGCTACCGGATCGACGGGGTGCTCCACGACGTCTCGACGGCTCCCCGCTCGATCGCCGCGGCAGTCACCACCCGCCTGAAGGTCATGGCGGACATGAACATCGCCGAGCACCGCGTCCCCCAGGACGGGCGCATCTCGCTCTCGGTCGGCTCGAAGGGTGTCGACCTCCGGATGGCCACCCTCCCCACCATCCACGGGGAGAAGGTCGTCATGCGGGTGCTCGACAAGTCGAGCGTCGTGCTCGGGTTCAACGACCTCGGCTTCGACGACGACCTGCTCGCCACCTACGAGGGCATCTACACCAAGCCGTACGGGACGATCCTCGTCACCGGGCCGACCGGGTCGGGGAAGTCGACGACGCTCTACACGACGCTCACCGCCCTCAACTCGTCCGAGAAGAACATCATCACGGTCGAGGACCCGGTCGAGCTGCAGATCAAGGGCATCAACCAGGTCCAGCTCAACGTCAAGGCCGGCCTCACGTTCGCCGCCGCCCTCAAGTCCATCCTGCGGTCGGACCCCGACATCGTGCTGGTGGGCGAGATCCGGGACCGCGACACGGCGGTCACGGCCATCGAGGCCGCCCTCACCGGGCACCTGGTGCTGAGCACGCTGCACACCAACAACGCGTCCTCGACGCCGATGCGGCTCATCGAGATGGGCCTCGAGCCGTTCCTCGTCACCTCGGCGCTGTCGGGCATCCTCGCCCAGCGGCTCGCCCGCCGCCTGTGCGTCCACTGCAAGGAGGCGTACCAGCCGACCGAGGCGGACATCGCCGCCGCCGGCTGGCAGGTCGAGGAGGTCGAGCGGCCCGACGGCATCCCCAAGCTCTACCGGGCCGTCGGCTGCTCGGCGTGCTCCAACACCGGCTACCGCGGGCGGAAGGCCCTGGCGGAGCTGATGCCCATGACCGAGGAGATCGAACGCATGATCATCGAAGGAGGCTCCGTGGACGAGCTCCACCGCCTGGCCGTCTCGCAGGGCATGGTGACCCTGCGCCAGAGCGGCCTGCGCAAGGCCGTCGAGGGCGAGACGACCCTCGAGGAAGTGCTGCGGGTGGTGGCATGAGCCCGGTCCCCACCGCCGCACGTGTCGAGTGGTCGTTGCGCCTGGCCCAGGCGCTCGTCGCCGGCGGGTACGCGACCGAGGCGAACCTCGCCCCCTTGCTGACGGAGGCCCAGGCCACCGGGCAGGCGCTCGCCACCCTGCTCATCGCCCGCCGGGTGGCGATCCCGAGCGTCGTCGTGGGCACCCTCGCCCAGGTGTCGCAGCTTCCCGCCGTCGACCTGGCGGGGACGGCCCCCGACGCCGACGCCTTCGCCGCCCTGGGGGACGCCGCCCGCGAGTTCCGGGCCGTCGGCCTGCGGATCGACGGCAACCAGCTCGCTGCCGCCTTCGGCGAGCCGCCCAGTGCCGAGGAGGTGAAGGCCCTCTCGGCCCGCGTGGGCTACCGGGTCACCCCGGTCCTCGCCGACCCCACGGTCATCGACCAGCTGCTCGGCGGCGCCGCGGCAGGTGCCCCGACCCCGGCCGCCGCCAGCGCGCCGCAGCCGCCACCTGCTCCCGTCGCGGCCGCCGCCAGCGCGCCGCCGCC
>CAZSYT010000081.1:0-13760 GCA_964610905.1 uncultured Acidimicrobiaceae bacterium | reverse complement strand
TACATCGTCTCGAACTACGGGTGGCGGCTGTACCACCACTTCTTCAAGACCTACAACGAGAAGGTGTGGGGCGTGCCGGCCTCGGAGCTGTCGGCGGACTGGGGGGCGCAGCGGATCAAGGGCATGTCCCTGTGGACGGCGGTGTGGGAGCCCGTGCGGAGCTCGCTGATGGGCGCCCGACGGAACCGGGCCGCCCAGGTCACCAGCTTGATCGAGGAGTTCCAGTACCCGAAGTACGGCCCGGGGATGATGTGGGAGGTCTGCGCCGACCAGGTGGCGGGCAACGGCGGGGACCTCCGCCTCGAGACCGAGGTCGAGTCCCTCCACGTCGAGGGCGGCCGGGCCACGGGCGTCACCGTCCGCGACCGAGCGGGGTCCCGCGAGCGGCTCCCCGCCGACCACGTCGTCTCGTCGATGCCGCTCACCGCCCTCGTGCGGGCGGTCGAGCCCGCGGCACCTGCGGAGGTGCTCGCGGCCGCCGACGCCCTCCACTACCGCGACTTCCTGACCGTCGCCCTCGTCGTGCCCGTCGAGCGGGGGTTCCCCGACAACTGGATCTACGTCCACTCCCCGGACGTGAAGGTCGGGCGCATCCAGAACTTCGGCTCGTGGTCGCCGTTCCTCGTGAAGGACGGCTTCACGTGCCTCGGGCTCGAGTACTTCGTCTTCGAGGGCGACGCGATCTGGTCCAGCACGGACGAGGCGCTGATCGAGCAGGGGGCTCGCGAGCTCGAGCGCATCGGTCTGGTGGACGCCGCCGACGTCGTGGCCGGCTACGTCGTCCGCATGCCCAAGGCCTACCCGGTCTACGACGACGCGTACCGCGACAACGTCGACGTCATCCGCCGGTGGCTGGAGCAGGCGGCGCCGAACGTCCACCCCGTCGGCCGCAACGGCATGCACAAGTACAACAACCAGGACCACTCCATGTACACGGCCATGCTCACCGTCGAGAACCTGCGGGGTGCCGACCACGACATCTGGGCGGTCAACGTCGAGGAGGAGTACCACGAGTCGGGCCCCTCGGACCAGTCGTCGGAGGGCACGGGTCGGGCCGCCCCCGTGGTGCCACGGTCGAGCGCAGCGCGCGGTGGCAACGCTCCCGCGCGCACCTGATCGGCCGCGCGTCCACCGGGCCGGCCGGGCCCGCAGGGCGTCCGAGCTCCGGGCCGGCCTGACCGACGCCGGCCCGGTCGCGATCGCCGGGCTCCTCGTCAACGGAGCGAGCGCCGTCGTGGTCGTCGTGGTGGCGCGGCTCGTCTCGCCGCGGGAGTACGGCGCGGTCAACCAGCTGCTCGGGCTCTTCTTCGTGCTGTCCATGCCCGGTTCGGCCGTGCTCGTCGGCGTGGTGCGCCGGGTCACGGCGTGGCGCACGTCCGGGCAGCTCCACCTGGTCGCCCGGTGGGCCCGGCGCGTGCACCGGCTCGTCGGCGGCCTCGTGGTGGTCGAGGCGGTCGTGGTCGCCGTGACGCAGACGTGGATCGCCCGGCAGCTCGGCCTGCCGAGCGACGCCGGGGTCCTCACCGTGCTGGTCGCCGGAGGCCTGTGGATCGTGCTGTGCGTCGACCGAGGCCTGCTGCTGTCCGAGCGGGCCTACCTCCCGCTGTCGGGCAACCTCATCCTCGAAGGGGTGGCCCGTACAGCGGGCATCCTCGTCCTCGTCTCCGCCGGCTTCGGCGTCGCCGGCTACGGGATCGGCGTGCTCGTCGGCGAGGTCGCCGCCGTGGCGCACGCCCGGTGGCTCGTGCGGCGACGGGACGCCCTCGCCGCCGGCGGCGCGGAGCAGCCCGCGGGCCCGCCCGACGGGACCGCGCCCGACGGGACCGCGCCCGACGGGGCCGGGGCACCGCCGGCCGTGACGCCCGCCGGGCGTCGCCAGCTCCTCGGCGACGTGGCCGCCGCCTTCGCCGCGCTCGGACTGCTCGCCCTGTTGCAGAACGCCGACGTCATCGTGGTCGGGCGGTACGACCGCGTGGCGGCCGGACCGTACGCCGCCGTCTCGGTCGCCTCGAAGGCCCTCGTCTTCGCCGCCCTGGCGCTCGGGTCCTACCTGCTGCCCGAGGCCACCATCCGGTGGCAGGCCGGCGGGCACGCCGTGCGGCAGCTCGGGGTGGCCCTCGCGCTCGCCGAGCTGCCGGCCGTCGCGCTCGTGTGCCTGGCCGCGCTGGTGCCCCGGTTCCTGCTCCGGCTGGTCTTCTCGGCCCGGCTGACGGCGGCGGCGCCGGCGTTCGCCACCCTGGCCGCGGCCATGGCACTGCTGTGCGTGAGCGTCCTGCTGACGAACTACCTGATCGGGACGGGGACCCGCTGGGTGGTGGGCGTGCTCGCGGGAGGGGCCCTCGCCATCGTCGGGGCAGTCGTCGCCGCGCGCGGTCACCCCCTCGGCACGGCACGCGCCGATCTCGTCGTGCAGGCGGCGGTGGCCCTGGCGCTCGGCGTGTGCTTCGTGGTCGTCCACCATCGGCGCCACGGCGAGCGGTGGCGCGCCCGCTTCGGGACCGCCTACCCGTGGTCGCCCGGGCTCCTCGTCCGCACAGCCCTCGGGCGGTCCGGTCCCGCGAGGTGCCGCACCGGGGCCGCTACACTCGCCGTGGGCAGGTCGGAGCCGGCGACGAGGGACGAGGATCCGTGACGACAACGGCTGACGGCGCTGACGCGGCGGGCTCGGGCGTCCCGCGCACGGGGTCCGGTCGGGCTGCCGGTGCCCGCGTGGGCCCCGCGCTCGAGGTCCGGCCGCGGCACCTCGTCCCCGTAACGACTGCCGATCTCGAGGCGCCACGAGGCAGGCGCGGCGCGTTCGTCGACCCCGCGCTCCAGGGCTTCGCCGGGCTCGACCTCGAAGCGATCGCCGAGCGCGCCGGCCTCCGGCGCATCGACGTGGTCGCATGGCGCGACTTCGACGACCCCGAGGCCGGCGGGTCCGAGCTCCACGCCCACAGGGTCCTCGCCGCGTGGGCCGACGCCGGGCTCGACGTCGCCATGACGACCTCGACCGTGGCCGGAGCCGCCACGGTCGTCCGGCGGGACGGCTACCGCGTGGTCCGCCGTTCCGGTCGCTACGGGCTCTTCCCGCGGGCCATGCTGTCGGGTGCCCTCGGTCGGATCGGCTTCGGCGACGGCCTCGTCGAGATCTGGAACGGCATGCCGTTCTTCTCGCCGCTGTGGTGCCGGGCGCCCCGGGTCGTCTTCCTCCACCACGTCCACGCCGAGATGTGGCACATGGTCCTCCCGCGTGGGCTCGCCCAGCTGGGCTACGCCATCGAGCACCGGCTCGCGCCACCGCTCTACCGCCGGGCCCGGGTGGTCACGCTGTCCCGGTCGTCCAAGGCCGAGATCGTCGAGCGCCTGGGCCTTCTGGCCGAGCGCATCGTCGTGTCCCCGCCGGGCGTCGAACCCCGCTTCTCGCCGGGCGGCGAGAAGGCGGCGCGACCGCTGGTCGTGGCGGTGGGCCGTCTCGTCCCGGTCAAACGGTTCGACCTGCTCATCGAGGCCCTCGTCCGGCTCCGCGAACGCCAGCCGAGCCTCGAGGCCGTGATCGTCGGGGAAGGGTACGAGCGTCCGGCGCTCGAGGCGCTCGTGGCCGCGCGTGGCGCCGACGACTGGCTGTCCCTTCCCGGCTACCTGCCCGACCGCGATCTCGTGGACCTGTACCGCCGGGCATGGGTCGTGGCGTCGACCAGCCAGCGCGAAGGGTGGGGGATGACGGTGACCGAGGCGGGCGCGTGCGGGACTCCGGCGGTCGTGACGCGGATCGGCGGGCACGAGGACGCCGTCGCCGAAGGGCGGTCGGGGCTGCTCGCCGACACGCTCGACGACGTCGTCACCGGGCTCGACGCCGTGCTCGCCGACGACGTGCTGCGTCGCCGGCTGTCGAGCGGTGCCCTCGAACGGGCTGCCGAGCTGACGTGGGAGGACACGGCGCGCGGCGCACTGGCCGCTCTCGCCGTCGAGGCGATGGCCTCCCGCTGAGCGGTCCCACGGCGCGCACGGCCGACCCGGTCGCCGGCCCGGTGCCGCCGGCACGAGGACAGGGTTAGCATCGAGGCATCCTCACGAGCACGACTCGAGGTGCACATGCCCACTGCCGTCCCGACCGCACGGATCCGCAACGTCGCCCTTGTCGGGCACGACGGGGTGGGCAAGACCACCCTGACCGAGGCGCTCCTCGCCGCCGCCGGCACCCTGGCCCGCAAGGGTCGGGTCGAGGACGGGACGACGGTGACCGACTTCGAGCCCGAGGAGCACGCGCACGGCGTGTCGCTGTCGACTGCCGTGGCGCCGATCGTCGTCGACGGCACGAAGGTGAACCTGCTCGACACGCCGGGGCTCGCCGACTTCGTCGTCGAGGTCGAGCTCGCGTTGTCGGTCGCCGACCTCGCGCTCGTCGTGGTCAGCGCCGTCGAAGGCGTCCAGGCCCACACCCGGGCGGTGTGGGAGCTCGCCGAGGAGGCTGGCGTGCCCCGCCTCGTCTTCGTGAACAAGCTCGACCGCGAGCACGCGGACTTCGCCCGCACGGTCGAGGAGCTCCGGGGCGCCTTCGGTCCCCACGTGGCGCCGCTCGAGCTGCCGATCGGAGCGGAGGCGGCGCTCCGGGGCGTCGTGGACCTGGTCGCCGACACGGCCGCCGTCTACGACGAGGACGGCCGTGCCCGTCCTGTCGACATCCCGGCGGAGCTGGCCGAGCAGGAGCACCACGACCACGAACAGCTGGTGGAGGAGATCGTGGTCGGTGACGAGGAGCTCATGGCCCGCTACCTCGAGGGCACGGCGCTCACCGTCGAGCAGCTCGAGGCGACGCTGGCCGGCGAGGTGGCGGCCGGGGCCGTGGTCCCGGTCGTGTGCGGGTCGGCGGCGACCGGGGTCGGCCTCGACCTGCTGGTCAAGCTGCTCTGCGAGGTGCCGCCCCGACGCGCCGTCACCGTCGAGGCCGGTGGCGACGCCTTCGAGGTCGTGGCCGACCCGGACGGCGAGCCTCTCGCCCGAGTGTGGAAGACCTTCGTAGACCCGTTCGCGGGCAAGGTGTCCCTGCTCCACGTGGTGTCGGGCACCTTGCGGGCCGACGCCGTGCTCACCAACACGCGAGCCCACGTCGACGAGCGCCTCCACGGGCTCGAGGAGGTGCGAGGCAAGGACGCCTCCCCGGTGCCGGCCGCTCCGGCGGGGGACCTCGTGGCCGTCCCCAAGCTCGCCTCGGCGCTCCCCGGGGACACCCTGGCGCCGAAGGGCTCGCCGGTGACCGTGGGCGCCCGGCCCACGTCGCCTCCGCTGCTGTCGGTCGCCGTGCGACCGAAGACACCCGGCGAAGAGGACCGGCTGACGACCGGCTTGCACCGCCTCGCAGAAGAGGACCCAGGCCTCCGGGTCCGACGCGACGACGAGACGCACCAGACGATCGTCACGGGCATGGGCGAGACCCACCTGCAGGTGACCTGTGAGCGGTTGCAGCGGCGCTTCGGGGTGGAGGTCGTGCGCGAGGACGTGGTGATCGCCTACCGCGAGACCATCACCACGTCGGCCGAAGCCGAGGGTCGGCACAAGAAGCAGTCGGGCGGCCACGGACAGTTCGCCGTGGTCCACCTGCGCGTCGAGCCGCTGGCCCGAGGCGAGGGCTTCGTCTTCGTCGACGAGGTGGTCGGCGGTGCCATCCCCCGGCAGTTCATCCCCGCCGTCGAGAAAGGCGTCCGGCACCAGCTGCGGTCAGGCGGTCCCCTCGGGCACCCGGTCGTCGACGTCCGGGTCACGTGCGACGGGGGGAAGTTCCACCCGGTCGACTCGAACGAGCTGAGCTTCGAGCTTGCCGGCGCGCAGGCCGTCGCCGCCGCGCTCGAGCAGGCCAGGCCCGCGCTCCTCGAGCCCGTCTCGCGTGTCGAAGTGGTCGTGCCAGGCACCTCCCTCGGTGGGGTCCTCGGGGACCTGAACGGCCGACGTGGCCGGGTCACCGACAGCCAGCCGGTCGGGGTCGACCGTCAGCGGGTGGAGGCGCTCGTCCCCGACAGCGAGCTCACCCGGTACCTCGTCGACCTGCGGGTCCTCACCGGGGGGCAGGGACGCTTCTCCGCCGAGTTCGCCCACTACGTCGAGGTGCCGGCCGGTCTGGTCGAGCGGCTGGTCGCCCACTAGCCCCGGCCGGCGGCGCACGCAGCGCGCCGCCGGCCGTTCAGCCGGAGCTGCTCCCGTCGGCGGGCACCGTCCCGCTCCCACCTGCGGGCTCCGGCCCGGCCGCGTCGGCGGGCTCCTGGCGCCGCCCGCGGGCCGCCCGAGGCGGCAGGGAGCGCCTCCGGTGCACCTCGTCGGCCACGGCGTCCGCCGCCAGCAGGGCGAGGCCGGCGAGCACGACGGTGGAGGCGGCCGCGTAGTGGGGCGGCCACAGGCCGACGGACGTGACGGGGTGGCGGACCTGGCTCGCGACGATCCAGGTGGCGGCGCCGCCCACGCACCCGGCAGCGGCCAGGCCGAGGATCGGTCGCAGGCGCGGGAGCAGCAGGGCGACGAGGACCCCACCGGCGACGACCGGGCCGACCCGTGGGGACCCGACCGTGCTGGCGGCGGCTCCGGTCGCCAGCGCGGTGGCCAGGGCGGTGGGGACGCCGACCCGCCGACTGGCTCGGCGGAACGGCAGGACCGGCCGGGGCCAGTGCACGGCCACGGCTTCGCGGGCACCGACGTAGCCGGCGCGCCGCCGTCGTTCGTCGCGTCGTAGGCGGCGGCGGTCCCGCCACCGCCGCCTACGACGCCCGGAGCGCCTCCGGGGCTCGTCGGCGACCGCTTCTCCGCTGCCGACCGACCCGACGGGAAGGGGAGCCCCGTCCGGTGCGACCGGATCGAGCCGGCGGGGGACGAAGCCGAGCACCAGGCACAGCAGGAGGAAGGCGAGCGAGGCGACGAGCGCGAGGTCGACCCGCTGCTGCGGGGTCCACACGAGGTCGACCGTGACCGTCCCTCCGTGGATGGCACCGGCCAGCTGGGCCGGGTCGACGCGCCAGCCGTTGGCGAAGGCGTCGACGAGCAGCGGCGTCCCGAGCCCCGAGGTGCCGGGCACGGTCGCCGTCCACCCCTTGTTGAGGCTCTCGCCGAGGACGAGGAGGAACGGGGCGCTCGCCGCCGTCACCCCGTGCAGCTGCAGCTGCATGCTGGTCTTCCCGGGGCGGCTGACCGTGACGGCGGGAGCCGGCGGTGTGGCGGCGGCGGCGACGACGGTCGTGACCGAGGGGGCGGCCGGCGCCGGGAGCGGCGCCGGGCCGCCGCCGGGCGCCGACTCGAGGGCCAGTGTGTCGAGGTTGAACCCGGAGACCGACCCGAGCGTGGCCTGCAACGTGTGGGTGCCCGGGCCGAGCGTGACGCCGTGGGCATCGGGCCCGCACAGGGAGACGGCGAGGCCCTGGCGGTCGAGCGCGGCCGTCGTCGACCCGGTGACCCGGACCCACACCGGCTGGCCGTCGATCGCGAGCAGGCCCGACTGGCACGTGCCGGGCATGCGCGGGGGGACAGGGGCGGCGTGGACGCCCGGGATCCCCACCTCGGCGATCCCGATGGGCATGCCGATGGGCGACTCGGACCAGTAGTCGACCGTGTTCTCGACCCGGACGGTGGGGAACGTGAGGCGGATGGCCCGCCCCGTCACGGCAGGGAACGACACAGGCACGTCGACGACCGTGCCGGGGGTGCGGCCGTCGGCGAGGGGCGGGAGGGCCACCGACCTGGTGACGCCACCGGCGCTGACCGTCATGGTGGTCGGCACCGAGTGCTCGCCGTCGGCCACGACCTGCAGGTCGAGGTGGTCGAGGGTGACGGGCCGCGGCAGGTTGTAGTCGAGCCAGTTGCCGGGCTGCTGGGACGCGCCGAACCCGGGCTCCCAGACGGTCTGGCTCGATCCGTCGAGGGTGGCCATGGCGCCGGCCCTCAGGTCACCGGGCAGGCGGCCCCTCGAGTAGGCGACGATGCCCGAGCCGTTCGACCCAGGGCGGCCCACCAGCTGCTCGATGGTGTTGTCGGGGATGAGCGGGGAGATCCGGGCCGTGCCCGACAGCGAGAACGTACGTGCGGTCGGGAGCCAGAACTGGCGGGAGAGGACCGGTTCGGGGGACGAACGGGGCGGGAAGCCCGACATGCGCTGGCGGGTCATGAGGAAGGTCAGCGGATCGGCGAGGGAGCGGGTCCCGGCGGAGCGGAGGAGATCTTGGGGCATGGCGATCGTCTCGTTGGCGTGGACGCCGGCGATCTGGACCTCGGCGAAGCCCACGGCGCTGTCGAAGCCCGCCTTGTTGTGCTGGGCGGAAACGCCGTAGCCGGCGATGGTGACGCGGAGCGTCGTGAACGAACGGCCACCGAGGGGGATCCGTTGGCCGGCCGGGGTCCGCGACGCCGGTCCGAGGGCCACCCGCAGCGGGTGCTTCCCGTCGAAGGTGAGCACGACGGAGGTGATGAACCGGTCGGGCAGGCCCGTCTGGGGCTGGACGAGCGTGACCGAGCCCGGGCTGGCACGGTGGTCGAGGACGACCTGCCACCACTGGCCGGTCGGCACGGCGAAGGAGTTGTCCAGCCACGCCGTCTGCAGGTTGCCGTCGAGGGCGGCGGCGGGCTGGTCCTCGGGGAGGTACGTGAGCGACGAGCCGTAGCTCGAGGCGGTCACCGACGAGATGCCGTCGAAGACAGCCGTCGTCTTGGCATCGGCCGGCGCACCGGGGAAGAGGTCGATCGGGGCGTCGGAGGGGTTCGTGCTCGGAGGCTGGGACGCCGGCTCGGTGTAGCCGGTGTTCTCGTTGAGGGAGTTCCACTCGAACCCCTGCTTGCGGTTGGTGTCGGTGACCACGAGGTCGGCCGGCCCCGATAGCACCGAGGTGCGCAGGCGCGGGTGCAGGTCGAGCGTGCCGGCGTAGAGGATGGTCGGGTGCCCGGCGAGCAGCCCGGTGGGCGCGGCGTTGACGACCCCCGAGCCGCCGCCGTCGACGACCAGGGGGTCGGCGAGGGACTCCGCCCGCACGACCGGCCGGGGGTCGGCGACCTTGTAGGTGACGAGCGGTGCGGGCCAGGGGGCGTTGGGGGGCCGGCTGAGCGTGGACTCGTCGAGCTTGGCGATCGTCGACACGTTCGGGCGAGGGGTGCCGAATGAGGTCGGGTCCGACAGGCCCACGGGAGTGGTGGCGAGACCGGCGGCGATGGCTTGGGGCTGCGGGAGGAAGTAGCGCTCGTAGGCCTGGTCGTACTGGACGACGACGCTGCCCGCGCTCATGAGGGACGCCATCGGACCGAGGGCGTTCCAGTTGTTGGCCTCGTTCTGGAGGGGGGAGTCGAGCGCGTAGAGGAGGTCGGCGGTCGCCAGCGAGCCCATGATCTGCTGCTCGTGGGTCACGAACGGTCGGGTCATGAGGCCGGGGTAGACGGTGTCGATGGTGTCCCCGAAGCGGTACGCCGCGAAGTTGTTGCCGGGCAGGGCGTAGACGCGGGTGGAGGTGCCTGCGGCCTGGAGCGCCCGTGCGGCGGCCTGCACCGAGGCGGGCGGGGTCGCCGGCTGGGTGAAGCCGTTGGCGACGACGGCCCCGGTGAGCAAGGGGGTCGCCGCGCCCACGGCGGCGCCGCCGGCGACGGCGGCCAGCAGGAGGCCGGCCCGACGGAAGCGGTGGGCGAGGGCGCTCACCCCGGCTCCGAGCAGGAGCGCGAGCGAGAGCACGACGAGCGGGGTGACCCGGTCGGTCGACCGCATCGCCAGGCCCGCCGTCGTGTCGACCATGAACGCCTTGAGGGCGCGTCCGATCCACGACGGATGGCTGTAGGGGAAGGCCCCGACCGACAGGACGGTCCCCACCAGCGCGAGCAGGGCGAAGTAGGAGCGGTGCACCCACCGGAGGAAGGCGGCGGCGAGGAACGCGAGGACCGGCACGGCGTAGCTGAGGGCGACCAGCCAGACCTGTTGCGTGTAGGCGACCGACGCCTGGGTCCACTGCCCGACCCGGTCGGAGCCGTAGAAGTACCAGTAGCCGAGGCCGCGGATCACCTCGGCGGCGGTCGACGTGGAGCTGGTGGCCGGCACCGTCTCGGTGTACTTGAGGATGTTGATGCCGTAGGCGGCCTCCACCTGCAGCCCGGCCGCCCACCACAGCGACACGCCCACGGTGATCACGGCGATGCGCCATGCGGCCGCCCAGGCCTGGCGCCAGGTGATCTCGCCGGACACGCCGGCCGCCCACGGCAGCCACAGCGCGGGGGCGAGCCCGACGTAGAGGATCGAGCTCGCGTTGATGCCGCTCACCAAGATGACCACCAGGCCGAAGAGCGCCGGGTAGCGCCACCCGCCTCGTCGGGCGGCGAGGACGGTGAAGGCGATCATCCACGGCAGCCCCGACCACGGCAGGAGGATCACCGAGATGCGCCCGGCGTACTGCAGCACGTACGGCGTGAGCATGAAGGCGACGACGGCGACGTAGCGTCCCGGGCCCCACAGCCCGAGCACGCGGCAGAGGGCGAGCACGCCCGCGCCCGCGGCGAAGAGGATCGCCCCCATCCACAGCCGTTGCGCGACCCACAGCTGCACGTGGAGCTCGGCCATGGTCCAGTAGAAGGGGCCCATCGGCAGGAGGTACCCGATGTTCTCGTGGGTGACGGTGCCGAGCGCCACGCTCGGGTCCCACATCGACGCCGCGGCGCGCACGTAGCGGCCGGGGTCGAGGTAGAGGTAGGTCTTGGTGTCGTCGCTGACGACCCCCGGGCGCGACCAGAGCATCGGGGCCACGGCGACGACGAGGACGACGACGTAGTCGGCCACGCGGCGCGTCCGGCTCGGCGAGCGCAGCACGTGCGCCACCGAAGAGGCAGGCCGCCGGTGGGGCGCACCGTGCCGACGAGTCGGCAGGTCGAGGGTCGCGGCGGGTGTCGGTTCGGGGGGCGGCACGAGTGCTCGGTAGTGTAAACAACGGGCCCCGGGCAGGGGGATCGAGGGTGCCCGGCGTGGAGGCCGGGCGACGACGAGGAGGCCGGGTGGCGACGAGCAGGGCGACGAGCGACGGCGGAGGCGCCCCGGCGCGCGAACGAGGGCGTGGCTCGCTGACGGGCGAGCGCCCGCTGGAGGGCGTGACGCCCGACTCGCTGCTCGCCCTCCACGCCGCCGGCTACCGGACGGTCATCGAGCGGCTCGGTACCGGTCGCGTCCTCGACGTGGGGTGCGGCCAGGGGTTCGAGTCGGCTCGGTTGTCGGCGCCGAGGCGCCGGGTCGTCGGCGTCGACTACAGCGCCGAGGCCACCGCCGCGGCGCAGGCGCGCTTCGCGGGCACCGGCCTCGCCGTGGCACGCATGGACGCCCTCGCGCTCGGGTGCGCGGAGGGTGCGTTCGACTGGGCCTGCTCGTCGCACCTCATCGAGCACTTCGTCCAGCCCGAGGGCCACGTGGCCGAGCTCGCACGGGTCCTCGCCACCGACGGGACGGCGTTCTTCCTGACGCCGAACGCACCGGCGGACTTCGAGAACCCGTTCCACCTCCACCTCTTCGAGCCCGACGAGCTCCGGTCACTCCTCGATCGGTACTTCGCCGAGGTGACCGTGCAGGGGCTCGACGCCGTCGCCCACGTCAAGGCCGACTTCGCCGCACGCCGGGCCAAGGCCGAGCGGGTGCTCCGGCTCGACGTGCTGGACCTCCGTCATCGCATCCCGCGCTCGTGGTACGTGGCCGCCTACACCCGGCTGCTGCCGGTCGCCTACCGCTTCATGGCCCGTGGCGATGCCGGAGGGTCCACGGGCATCACCGCGGAGGACTTCTTCGTCACCGACGAGCTCGACCGCACCACCATGGTGCTCTTCGCCACGGCACGGCGGCCGCGCCGGTGACACCGGGCTCGCCGGCCGCAGTCCGGCGGCCGCCCCTGCTGGTCGTCGGCCTGACCGGTGGTATCGGCGCCGGGAAGTCGACCGTGGCCCACCTGCTCGTGGAGCACGGGGCCACCCTCGTCGACGCCGACCGGGTGGCCCGCGAGGTCGTCGAGCCCGGCCGGCCGGCCCACCGGGCGCTCGTCGAGCGGTTCGGAGCGGACGTCGTCGCCGCCGACGGCTCGCTCGACCGACCGGCGCTCGCCGCCCGCGTGTTCGGCGACCCCGCGGCGCTCGCCGACCTCAACGCCATCACCCACCCCGCCATCGGCGCCGAGATGCTGGCGCGGCGCCAGGCGGCCGCCGAACGGGGTGGGGTCGTCGTGCTCGACATCCCGCTGTTGCGCGACGAGCACCGCCGGGCCCTCGAGCTCGCCCTCGTCGTGGTGGTGGACGTGCCGACGGACGTCGCCATCGCCCGTCTGGTCGAGCAACGAGGGATGGACCGCTCCGATGCCGAGGCACGGGTCGCCGCCCAGGTCGACCGGGCGACCCGGCTCGCCGGCGCAGACCTGGTGGTGGAGAACACGGGAACGCCGGAGGACCTGCGACGACGGGTCGACGAGCTGTGGGCCGAGCTCGAGGCCCGGGCGGAGCTCAGCTCGCCGGCGGCCCCGCCCCGCTGAGGACCGGTTCGGGGCCCGTGGTGCCCCCGGGGCCCGTGGTGCCCCCGGGGCCCGTGGTGCTCCCGGGGCCCGTGCTGCTCCCGAGGCCCGTGGAGCTGGCGGTGGAGGCGGCGCGGCGCGGCCAGAGCGCCAGTGCCAGCAGGACCACCGGCGGGCCGAGGTTGGGATCGGTCCCCCGGCCGGTCAGGACGTCGCCGAGGCCCTGTCCCACGACCCAGTAGAGGACGGAGAGCGCCACCCCGGCGACCAGCGACAGGGGGAGGGTGCGGCGCCGGAGCGCCCACCAGCCGACCACGAACTGGGCCACCGCCATGGCGACGGCGACGACCTCGCCCCGGCCGGCCACCAGGTGGGCAGCGCCCGTCCCGAGGGCGGCGAGGAACCCGGGCTGGCCCGAGGCGACCTCGTGCAGCTGGGCGGCGACGGCCCCGGGCGCGTGGTTGGCGTACTCGAGCTCGAGGAGGGCGGTCCCGCACCACAGGGCGGCCCACGCCCCACGCGCGACCCGGTCGCCGCCGAGGCCGCCGGCCGCGACCGCCTCGCCGGGGCCGGGCTCGCGGCGGGGCCAGAGGACGAAGGCGAGGACCACGTACACCAGGGCGGCACCCGGCGCACCGGTGAGCATGGAGGCCTGGGGGAAGAGCAGCTGGCCGTAGCCCTCGCCGACCACCCACACCCCGACCGACCACACCACCGTGCCGGCCAGCGCCCACCGCACGGAGCGTCGCCACACGAGCCCGACGCCGAGGGCGGCCTGGACGACGACGATCGTCCAGTTGACGACGGCCTGGTGGGCGACGAAGAGGGTGAGCGCCTGGCGGACGAGGTCGGTCGCGGCGTTGGGCGCCCCCATCGTGTTCTCGGAGATCGGGCCGAGGAAGCCGTCCGAGCCGCGTGTGAACATGTACGGCTGCAGCTGAAGCCCGGCGTCGAGCAGCCAGAGCAGCCCGAGCACGACCTGCAGATGGCGACGGCGGGGCCACGACGCCCGGCGCCGAGGCCCGTCGGTGCCGGGCGGCCGGGTGGTGGCGCCGGGAGCTCCGCCGGCCGCCACGGCGGCCTGCCGTTCCGGGGTCTCCACCGGGGCGCTCATCGGGTGACATGCTACCGGCGGCCCTGGTGGCTCCCGGCTGCAGGGGACCGGCAGGCTCGTCACGCCTCGCCGGTACCGGATCCTCGGGTCCGACCCGTCACGCCTCGCCGGTACCGGATCCTCGGGTCCGGCTCGTCACGCCTCGCCGGTACCGGATCCTCGGGTCCGGCTCGTCACGCCTCGCCGGT
>CAZSYT010000080.1:6998-14541 GCA_964610905.1 uncultured Acidimicrobiaceae bacterium | reverse complement strand
CCACCTACGTGGACCCCCTGACGGGGCTCACCGTCCTGACGGCGGCCGCCCTCGCTGTCCGTGGCTCGTGCTGCGGGAGCGGGTGCCGGCACTGCCCCTACGTCGAGGACGGGCCGGTCCGCCGAGCGGCTGACCGTCCCGACCCGCGACCGGTCGCGCTCGAGTGAGCCGCCCGGCACCGCACCGGGGGTGAAAGGTCCGTCCGGCCCTGCCGCGGCCATCCGTCCGCGGCGCAGGATGCCCGTCGACGGCAGTCCGGGCACGGGGGTGGGAGGTGGACGGAATGGGAAGGACCTGGTCGAAGACGCTGGTGGCGGCGTCCGCCCTCGGTGCGGTCGCCGTGGCGTGGCAACGGGTCGTGGACCCGTGGCAGCGCACGTGGGGGGCCACCGAGGAGGAGGTGGGCGGCGTGCTCCCGGGCGACCACCTCGTCGCCGAGCCGGCCGCGGAGGCGACCCGGGCGGTGACGGTCGAGGCGCCTCCGGAGGCGGTGTGGCCCTGGATCGTCCAGATCGGGGCCGACCGCGGCGGTTTCTACAGCTACGACTGGCTCGAGAACCTCGCCGGCCTGGGTGTCCACAGCGCCCGGCGGGTGGTCCCGGCGTGGCAGGGCCTCGCCGAGGGCGACGTCGTCTACGCAGACGCCGGCCGGACCGGCGGATGGCGCGTCGCCGAGATCGTCCCCGGACGGGCCCTCGTGCTGCAGGTGGTCGACGTGCGCACGTGCCGGGCACTGCGACGCGACGAGAGGCTGGGGTGGGAGTTCGTCTGGTCGTTCGCGCTCGTGCCGGCCGGTAGCGGACGGACGCGCCTCGTCGTGCGCGAGCGCGTCGGCACCGGCAACCCCCTGGCCCGGCTCGCCCGCGGTCCGGTCGGCCTTGCCAGTTTCGTCATGACCAGGCGCATGCTGCTCGGCGTGCGGGCACGTGTCGAGGCCGGCGAGGCGGCGCGCACCCCGCTCGCCGTCGTGCCGGCCGCCGCCCGCTGAGGTGGGCAGCGGGTCGCCGGGGCCCGCACCTGTCCGAGGCGGGAGACCAGGGGCGTTCGGCCCTAGGGCACCTGCCGCCGACCGTGCCAACGTGACGGGTGGGCGTCCGTGGTGCGGCCGGTTCCGTTCCGGACCCATCGGCGGGGTGCGGCCCCGGCGGACGACCGTCCGGCAGCCCGTCCGGACGAGCGGTCGTCGCCCACGGGCGGTCGCCCCGACCCGTGACGACGAGACCCCGAAGGAGGACCAGGCCATGACCGAGCTCACGGTACGCGCGCCGGTGCCGAGGATGGACGAGGAGGACCGGGTCGAGATCGCCCACGGCCTCGCACGGCTGCTCTCCGACACCTACACCCTCTCCCTCAAGACGCAGAACTACCACTGGAACGTCACCGGTCCGTCGTTCCCCGCCCTGCACCTGCTCTTCGAGGCGCACTACGTCGAGCTGGCCGGGGCAACCGACCTGATCGCCGAGCGGATCCGGGCGCTCGGCGAGCGGGCTCCCGCCACGTACCACGAGCTCGCCTCCCTCTCGTCGATCGCCGACGACGACGACGGGGTGGTCGGTGCCGAGGAGATGGTGCGGCGGCTGCTCGCTGCCCACGAGATCGTCGTGGCGACGGCCCGCGCCGTCCTCCCCGCAGCCGAGCGCGCCCGTGACCTGGCGACGTCCGACCTCCTCGGCCGGCGCGCGGGAGCGCACGAGAAGGCAGCGTGGATGCTCCGGAGCACGCTCGGGTCGTAGCAGTGGGAACGGAGGACCGGCAGGTCGACCGGGGGGTGGCCGGACGCCACCGGGTCGGGCCGACGGCGCCCGTCGGGTCGACGAGGCCGGTCCACGACGACGAGGTCGCCGACGCCTACCTCGACGAGCAGGAGGACGAGTCGTTCCCGGCGTCCGACCCGCACGCCGACTGGTCGGGCGCGCCGTCGTGGTGGTGACCGGAGCGCACGGCGCCATCGGCACCGGTCACGGTCGGAGCGACGACGGCCTCACGGCGCGAGGTACGTGAACAGCATCATCTGGGTCGCGTAGGCGACGAGGGTCCCGTCCTCGGCCCACAGGGTCGTCTCGCCCGAGGCCCACCCGTCACCGGCCCACCGGGCCCGGTCGTGGGCGAGGACCCACGGTGTCCGCAGCGGCTCGAAGAGGTGCACGGTGAGGTCGGCGCTCGGGGCGAAGAACGGGTCTCCGGTGTGACCGACACGCTCGGACACCGCCCCGGGCATGCGGTCCGCCAGCACCACGAGGCCGAGCGGGTCGAGCGTGCCGTCGTCGCACAGCGGCGGGTCGTCGAAGCGCAGCCAGGTGGCGACGTCCGAGGTCGCGGGGTCGAAGCGCTCCCACGGTGCGTGCCCGAGCGCCGTGCGGCCCTCGAGGCGCTGCCAGAAGGGCGTCGGTCGCGCCTCCCAGCCCGCTTCGACGGCCTCGGGGGGCGGCGGGTCGCGCCACGAAGGGCATGCGCCGGGCGCCGACGCCGGTGGGGGCGCCACGTCGACGAAGCTCGGTCCGCGCCGCGTCCCGCCGAAGACGGCGAGGACCGTGATGCCGGCGCCGGCGCCGGCGTTGCGCACCGTCACGGCCACCTGGCTGGCGGACCGGCCGCGGCGCAGCACCGTTGCCTCGAGGTCGAGCGCTCCGGCGGCCACCTGCCCGGCGAACACCGCCGTCGACGAGCGGAGCCGCTGGTCCGGCTCGGCGAGCTCGAGCGTGGCGGCGCGCAGGGCGAAGGCGACGACGATCCCACCCTGGGGAACGGGCACGAGGTCCCAGTCGTGGCCGAGCTCGGCCCGGTACGTGCCCGGCCCGGTCGGCTGGACGACCACGTCGTCGGCGAAGGTGCCCGCCATGGGGCGCCAGGATGGTCGGGAGGACGGAGGGCGTCAAGCGCAGAGCGCGGTCCTCCCCGACGTGACGAGGCGCCGGGCTGGCACCGCTACCCTCGGTGGCGGACCGGAGGTCCCGGTGCGCCAGACGGGCCGCGGGCCGGTCGCGGGCACGGACGGCAGGAGGAGACCGACATGAGCGACGTGCAGGACTGGAACGCGCGGGTCATCGACGAGTTCAGGGCGAACGAGGGGCGGGTCGGCGGGCAGTTCGAGGGCGCTCCCCTGCTGCTCCTCCACACGACCGGCGCCCGCAGTGGCGCCGAGCGTGTCAACCCGATGCTGTACCTCGACCTCGACGGGCACCGCTACGTCTTCGCCTCGAAGGCGGGCGCCGACTCGGACCCCGACTGGTACCGCAACCTCGTCGCCCACCCCGACGTCACCGTCGAGGTCGGCACCGAGGCGTACGCGGCGCGGGCCGTGGACGTGGTCGGGGCGGAACGCGACCGGATCTACGGCGAGCAGGCCCGTCGTTACCCCGGGTTCGCCGAGTACGCGGCGAAGACGAGCCGGGTCATCCCGGTGGTCGAGCTGCAGCGCCGCGACTGAGTGGCGGGCACGCCGCTCGTGCCCACGGGGCCGCTCGTCGCCGTCGACGACCCGGCCGACCCCCGGCTCGCCGACTACCGCGACCTGAACGACGCCGAGCTCCGGAGGCGACGCGGAGCCGACGAGGGCATCGTGGTGGTGGAGGGCCGGGTCGCCGTCGGGCAGCTGCTCACGTCGGCGTACGAGGTGCGCTCGCTGCTCGTCGACGACCACCAGGTGGACGCCGCCGCCGAGCTGGTCGCCGGCGTACGGGCGCGTGGGGCTCCCGTCTACGTGGGGCGCCGCCCGGTCGTCGCCGCCACCGTCGGCTTCGCCCTCCACCGGGGCGTGGTGGCCATCGCCCGCCGGCCGCCGCCGACCGACGCCCACGTGTTGGTCGCCCGGGCGGCCCACCGGCCGAGCGTCGGGGGCGGCCCGCCCATGGCGGCGGTCCTCGAGGGCGTGAACGACCACGAGAACCTCGGGGCCCTCTTCCGCAACGCCGCCGCCTTCGGGGTCGGCGCCGTCCTGCTCTCCCCCACCTGCGCCGACCCCCTCTACCGACGCTCGGTCCGGGTGTCGGTGGGCCACGTGCTCCACGTCCCCTTCGCGCGGCTCGCTCCCTGGCCCGACACCCTCGACGCGCTCCGCCCAGCCGGGCTCACGCTCGTCGCCCTCGCCCCCGCGGGCTCGGCCGCAGCCTGTGGCCGCCGGCCCGTCTCCCCCGGGGAGCTGGCGGCCCGGCACGCCGCGCCCGGCCGGGCCCGTCGCGGTATCGCCCTGCTGCTCGGGGCCGAGGGACCCGGGCTCTCCCCGACGGCGCTCGCCCACGCCGACGAAGTCGTGGCCATCCCGATGGCTCCGGGCGTCGACTCGCTCAACGTGGCGACAGCGGCCGCCGTGGCGTTCCACCGGTTCGCCGGGGCGTGACGCCCGGAGGGTCCCCGAGCAGCAGGCCACCACGACGGCGGGACCCAGTGGCATGCTCGCGGCGTGCCGTCGGTCCTCGTGGTGCTGGTCTCCCGTCTGACGCGGTCCCAGGCCGGGAGGCTCGTGGCCGTGGGCGTCGTCTGCCTCCTCGGCGGGGCCGCCGGGTTCGCCGCCACCCAGCACGTCTCCTTAGGGACGGGCGTCTACTGGGCCGTCACGACGGCGACGACGGTCGGCTACGGGGACGTGACGCCGAAGGACGCCGTCGGCCGGGCGATCGCATCGCTCGTGATGCTTACGACCATCCCGCTGTTCGCCTCGGCGTTCGCCCTCTTCGCCGGCGCCGTGGCCGCGGCCCACGTGCGTAGGCTGCTCGCTGTGGTCCGTCCGGAGCTGGCGGGAGGGGAGGTCGTCGTCTACGGGGGCGACGCCGTCGTGACGCAGGTCGCCGCCACCCTGTCGGCCGCCGGTCGCCGGGTGGTCGTCGTGAGCGACGTCGAGCTGACCGGGCTGCCTGACGGAGCCCGCCACGTGCGGGCGGACCCGACGAGCGAGCAGGCCGTCCGTCGGTCCCGTCCCGAGCGGGCCGCAGAGCTGCTCGTGACCGGCGCCACGGACGCCGAGGTGCTGGTGACGGCCGTCCTGCTCCGGCAGGCCGCACCCGACGTGCCGACCGTCGCCCTCGCCCGTTCGGCGAGCGTGTGCCGCGCCCTGCGCGAGCTCGGGGTACCGGTCCAGGTCTCGGCCGACGAGCTCGTGGTCCAGGCCCTCACGAAGAGCCTCGAGGCGCCCCACGCCGGCGAGGTCCTGCTCCGCCTCGTGACCTCGAGCGGCAGCCGGATGCGCGAGGTCGCGGTCGACCCCGACGACGTGGGCTGGCCGCTCGGTGAGGTCCGCGGGCGTCACCGGGGGCTCGTCCTCGGACTGGTCCGAGCCGACGAGGTCCGAATCGGCGTGACGGACGACCCGCTGGTGGAGGCCGGTGACCACCTCGTCGTGGTCGAGCCGTCCACCCACGACGCCGGAGGCTGATCGGTGGTGGCGGCGGGCCGCCGAGGCTGACGCGGGCCCGCCGAGGTGCCCGAAGGGGACGAGCGCCGACCGGCTGCGTCAGCGGGGAGGCTCGAGCAGCTCGATCCGGTTCCCGAAGGGGTCCTCGGTGAACACGCGACGGACCGGTGCGAGCTCGTCGTCCCACACGACCGGTCGGCCCGCCTCGGCGAGGCGCGGCGCCAGCACGTCGAGCCCGACGACGCGCAGCCCCACGTGCGCCTTGGTGGCGGCCCGGAAGTCCGGGTCGACCCCGAGGTGCACCTGCGCGCCGACGCCGCGGAACCAGCAGCCTCCGCGGGCGGCGAGCGCCGGCGGCCTGGGCACCTCCACGAGGCCCAGCAGGCCGGCGTAGAAGGCGCGGCCCTCTTCCTCGGCTCCCGCCGGCATGGCGAGCTGGGCGTGGTCGAGGGCGGCCACGACGGGCCGGACGAGGCCTCCCGGAGGGCGCCGCCCGACGGCGAACACCCGACGGTACGGGAGCAGCGTGCCGCCGGGGCGCGGCGGGTATGCGGCACGGAGGGCCGTCCCGTACTCCGTCGCGAAGGCCTCCGCGTCGCCCGGGGCGAGGGCGCCGAGCACGGGCCGGAGGGCGGTGCCCCTCATCCACTCGAGGACGGCATCCTCTCCGTCGAGCACCTGGACGTAGGTGGTCTCCCACGCGCTCGCCTCGAGGCCGGCCGCCTCGAGGGCCCCGAGGTAGTCGGCCGGGTCGTTCGAGGATGGCCAGGGCGCCGGCTGTCCGTCGAGCAGGGGCGACCATCGCTCGGACGCCGCGAGGCGCCGGAGGAGGACGTGGCTCGGCTCGGCGAAGTTGCCCGGTACCTGCAGGGCGAGCACGCCGCCCGGTGCGAGGAACGAGGCGTAGCGCGCCAGGAGGCCGAGATGGCCGGGGACCCACTGCAAGGTCGCATTGGTCACGAGCACGTCGACCGGCTCGTCCGGCTCGTAGGTGCGCACGTCGGCGAGGACGAACTCGAGGTGGCCCGGTGACGCCAGCTGCGATGCCTCGGCGAGCATCGTCCCGGAGCTGTCGACGCCGACGACGCGCGCTGCCGGCCAGCGTTCCGCCAGCTCGGCGGTGAGCCGCCCGGGCCCGCAGCCGAGGTCGAGGACGGACGCCGCCCACGGTAGGTCCACGTGGCTCACGAGGTCGAAGAAGGCGACCGCCCGCTCGCGGCCGAACCGGCCGTACTGCGCCGGGTCCCACGTGACCGGGCGCGCCGGCGGAGCTCCGCGATCCTCGTCGGTCTCCTGGTCGCTCCTCTGGGCACTCGTCCGGCCGACCACGGCACGCCTCCCCTCCAGATCGGTCTCTCGACGTCGAGACGACTGTGACAGGAGGTTCGCTTGGTGTCAATATTCACGATATGGAGACAGATGCGATGCCGCGGGCACCGCGACCGGCTCGGCCCCGTCCGGCGCCTACGACGACGCGTGACGAGGTCGACGCCATCCTCGACGACTGGAGGCGAGAGCGGCCGGAGCTCGACGTCTCCCCGCTCGCCGTCATGAGCCGGCTCTCGCGGCTCGGCCGGCGCCTCGAGTGCGAGCGCCGTTCGGCCTTCGCTGCCCAGCACCTCGAGAGCTGGGGCTTCGACGTGCTCGCCGCCCTCCGCCGGTCCGGTCCCCCCTACGAGCTGCCGCCACGGGAGCTGCTGCGGCAGAACCTCGTCAGCTCCGGCGCGATGACGAACCGGATCGACCGGCTCGAGGAAGCGGGTCTGGTGGCCCGCCGCCCCGACCCGGCAGACCGTCGGAGCGTGCTCGTCCGGTTGTCGCCCGCAGGGCGGCAGCGGGTCGACGCCTGCGTGTCGGCGCTGGCCGACCGCGAGCGGGACCTGCTCGACGCGCTCACCGGGCCGGAGCGTGACGCACTCGCCGGGCTGTTGCGGAAGCTCCTCCGCTCGGTCGACGGGAGCTCGGGGCGCACGCTGGCTCCGACGGGGCGGCCCGTGGGCTGACGTCGAGGCGCCCGCCGCCTCCGTCGCGTGCCACCACGCCGGTACGGTGGTCACGCGCTCGCCAGTCGAGAGCGCGCGGGTGACGACCCGAGCACAGCTCAGGAGGTCCGCTCCATGGCACACGGCCCGGACGGCACGCACGGCCCGGACGGCACGCACGGCCCGGACGGCACGCACGGCCCGGACGGCACGC
>CAZSYT010000080.1:0-6898 GCA_964610905.1 uncultured Acidimicrobiaceae bacterium | reverse complement strand
ACACCGGGCGGGGCACCGGGACCGCCGCCGAGGACGACGGCGCAGGAGCGGACCCGTCCTCCCCGACCGACGGCTTGGGCCGTCGGTTGCGCGGGCTGCGCCAGCAGGCCGCGGTGGGAGTCGCCGCGGGGGCGCGAGCGGCGACGAAGCTGGGCAAGGCCGCTGAGGCGCTGCACCTCGAGGTGACCTCCACTGGCCTCCACGACCAGCGCCACCTCGTCGGGCACGTGCTCGGCATGCACCTCGACCTCCGGGCCGGCGGGCTCCACGGTCCTCGGCAGACCCCTGTCGTCCTCTACCTCTTCGCGGATGCCCTGGCGGTGCGGCCGAGCGACGACGCACCGATGTCGACCGTGCCGCTCTTCGGACTGCACATGGTGTTCCCACCGGCGGCGGTGACGCACTGGCTGTACAAGACGGGTCGGATCGAGCATGCGAACCTCGACCTGGTGGAGGTGGCCGGGACCTTCGAGGACGCCCTCCCGTCCTGGACGGTCGACGACTTCGCCGGGGCGGACCCGAAGCTCGAGGTGCACCGCTGCGACTCGCTCGACGCACCCGTCCACGTCTACGAGCGCGTCGGGTTCGCGCACCTGTGGGTGGCGCCTCCGGGGACCGGGCCGCTCCACCTCCAGAGCACGCTGCCGCCGACACCCGAGGCCTTCGCCAGGCTGTGGGCGCTCTTCGGGGCGGTGACGTGGCCACACGGCGTCGTCATGGAGGCGCCGCACGACGCGGGCGAGGGGCCGGCTCGTGGCGGTCCGGGGTGACGACGCGACGAGCGCGGTAGCGGCCGGTCCGGTGGGGGCGCGACCGTCCGCGGCACCGCTCGTGGCGGCGGACGCCCGGTTGCGTCGATGATGGGCCCCGAGTGGACAGCCCGCGAGGAGGCGACGATGGAGCTCCACCTGATGGCCCCGACCCAGCCCTGGGCGCAGACGGCCGAGCTGGCGAGGGCGGTGGAGACGGCCGGCCTCTCCGGCATGGTGTTCACGGAGACGACGCAGGCGCCGTGGCTGTCCGTGGCGGCTGCCGCCCAGGAGGCGCCGACCCTGTCGTTCGCCACCGGCATCGCCGTCGCCTTCGTCCGCAGCCCCATGGTGACGGCCGGGACTGCCTGGGAGCTGGCGCAGAACACGGAGGGGCGGTTCCGACTGGGACTCGGCAGCCAGGTGCGCGCCCACGTCGAACGCCGCTACGGCGCCGCCTTCGACCCCCCCGGACCACGGCTGCGCGACTACGTGGAAGCGGTGCGGGCCTGCTTCGCCGCCTTCCGTGGGGAGGCCCCCCTTGCCCACGACGGCCCCTACTACCGTCTCAGCCTGCTGCCCGGCGCGTGGGCGCCCCGCCGCCACCCCTACGGCGACATCAAGATCGACGTGTCCGCGGTGGGCCCGTGGATGTGCGCCATGGCCGGGGAAGTGGCCGACGGCGTCCACGTCCACCCGCTGCACTCGCTCCCCTACCTGCACGACCGCCTGCTCCCGGCATTGGCCGAGGGGGCGGCCCGCGCCGGCCGCTCGGTTGGGGACGTCGAGCTCACCGTGCCCGTGTTCGCCGTGCCCGGCGACACCCCCGAGGAGCGCGCCCCCCTGCTCGAGCTCGCGCGCAACCAGGTCGCCTTCTACGGCTCCACGCGCAACTACGCCTTCCAGTTCGAGGACCTCGGATTCGCAGGCACCTCGGCCCGCCTCAACGAGCGGCTGAAGGCCGGGGACCCCGCCGCCTTCGCCGCCACGATCACCGACGACATCCTCGAGCACTTCGCCGTCGTGGCCCGGTGGGACGACCTGGCCGACGCTCTCGTCCGTCGCTACCGGGGCACCGCCCGGCGGCTGGTGGCGTACCTGGCGGCGGCCGGGATCGCCGCCGACCCCGGCACCCTGGGACGCTGGGGGGAGATCGCCCGAGCGGTCCGGGCCGCCGGAGACGGTCCCGCCCCTGACGCGCCACCCTCCGGGTGACGCCGGAGGCGGCAGACTGTCCCGGTGCCCGACACGGCCCAGCGACCGCCAGCGCCTGACCGCTCTGCCCCGAGCGGCGCCGGGACCGAGGAAGGGCCCGTCGACCACCGCATGTGGCTGGCCGCCCGGCTGCCGCGCTGCGGGCGAGCGCATCGTGGGACCGCCCAGGTGCGCCTCGGCGACGCGCGACCCGGCCGACGAGGACGGTTCGACGCCCTCGCCCGCACGCTGCAGGACGTGGCCGAGGACGACGCGGCGGACGCGGACCTCGGTGACGACGCGGGCTGGATGCTTCGGCGCACGACGATGGTCGTCGAGCGCTTCCCCGTGCTCGGCGAACGGCTCGATCTCGTCACGTTCTGCTCCGGTACCGGCGGCCGGTGGGCCGAGCGCACGACCCTGGTGACGGGAGAGACCGGAGCCCGGGTGGCCGCCCGGGCGGTGTGGGTGGCCATCGACCGCCGTTCCGGTGCGCCGGCCCGGCTCGGCGACCGGTTCCACCAGGTCTTCGGGCCGTCGGCCGGCGAGCGACGGGTCCGCTTGCGCCTGACCCTGCCCGCGCCTCCACCCGGACTGCGCGGCTCCACCAGGCGACCGTGGCCACTGCGGGCTGCCGACTTCGACGTCTGGGGGCACGCCAACAACGCGGTGGCCTGGGCGGCTGTCGAGGACGCGCTCGACGAGCACCCGCCGACACCGCTCGCCGCCGTGGTCGAGCACCCTGCCGCAGTGCTCCCCGACGCCGATCCCCACCTGGTCGTCGACGACGACGGCCCGGCACGCCGACTGTGGCTTGTCGGCGGCGACGGGCGGCTGCTCGCTGCCGCCCTCGTGGGACCGGCGGGCGACGAGCCGGTGCCTGCCGCCGACCACGGTCCCTGACCGGCGACGTGCCTCGGCGACGTGCCCGTGGCCAGCTCGACGGCGCCGCACACCCCCTCGTCGGGCTTCGGGCACGATGGGGGTCGCTCGGGTGGACAGCCGACGGGAGAGGCGGGTCGCGTGGACGCCGAGGGACAGTTGGACCCGTGGGTCGAGCAGTGGATCGAGGACAACCCGCTCCTGTCGACGCCGTTCGACGACCTCGACGCCGACCTGCTGGAGCTGGCCCGCAGCCCCGCCGGGTTCCCCGTCACCCGCGACGTGGCCCACGTGGCCGACGACTCGGTCGGTGACGTCCCGATCCGGGTCTACCGCCCCGACGCGCCGACGAGCGGGCTGCTCGTGTACTTCCACGGCGGCGGCTTCTGCGTCGGCAGCATCGGGCTCATGGACAACGTGGCTCGGGAGCTCGCCTCGTGCTCCGGCTGCGTCGTGGTCTCGGTCGGGTACCGACTCGCTCCCGAGCACCCCTATCCGGCAGGCCTGGACGACTGCGTCTCGGTCACCCGGTGGGCGCGGGAGAACGCCGAGCGCTTGGGGGCGACCGGCCCCGCGGTGGTCGTCGGGGGCGAGAGCGCCGGTGGCAACCTCGCCGCCGCCACCTCGCTCTCCCTCCGTGACGCGGGCGACCCCCCGCTCGCCGGGCAGCTCCTCATGTACCCCGGGGTCGCCGGCTCCCAGATGTTCCCTTCGCGTCAACGCTTCGACGGGTTGATCCTCAACCGGACCGCGCTCGAGCGCTTCTGGGAGGCCTACGGCGGGGGGAAGGACCTCGACGGCGAGCCCTACGCCGCTCCCTTGCACGCGCAGGGACTTCACGGTCTGCCGCCGGCCTTCGTCCTGCTCGGGGGGTGCGACATGCTCCGCGACGAGGGCCGGGCGTACGCAGCAAGACTGCGTGACGCCGGGGTGGACGTCGACGAGATCTGCGCTCCCGGCCAGCCGCACGGCTTCCTCAACTACGGCTGGCCGGCTGCTGGTCCCGCCTACGAGCGGATCGGTGCATGGGTCCGTGGCCTACCGGCGTCGGGGGATCGGGCGGCGGGGCGCGTTCCCTGACCGGAGGAGCCGTCGCGGGTCGCGTGTGCGACGAGGTAGCCCTCCGGGCGCGGCGTCGGACTCGGGAAGGGGCGTCCGCCACCCTGCTCGGCCCCGGTCCCCCCGGGACCGCGGGGACGCAGCAGAAGGTCGCTGGCTCCGTCGAGGCGCAGCTGCAGCTGCTCGGGCGTCGCCCATCCATTCGATGAGAGTGGGTTCTTTGGAGGGTCGGGTTGGGGTGAACTCCGGGGCGTGGCGAGACGCCCGGACCTGAGCCTGCTGCCGCGCCCGGTGCCACCCGGTGCGCGTCACCGGGCTGGTCCGGGTGGCCGAGGTGGCCCTCGACGTCCAGCAGGCGACGGAGTTCCCACGCCCCGACGGCGGCGGGTTCCGCGGCGACTGGTGCCGTCGGCGCTCCGGCGTGGCGGCGCGAATGGCGGCCGACGGGGCCGAGCGGCAGGACAGCTGCTGGTGGTCGATCCCCCACGGACCGCTGACCACCACCCGCGCCCTGCCCGGGTTGGGTTCTGTCGAGCTTGGCTGCGTGGAGGACGGCTTCGGGTGGGTGCAGGCCCGGTGCCACCCGGTGCGCGTCACCGGGCTGGTCCGGGTGGCCGAGGTGGACGGGCCCGGCGACTGGCGGGCGCTCACCGCCTCTCGCCCCTTCGACGTCACTAGGTCCCTCCTGCGATCCTGGGAGGCCGCGAACGGACTTCGCCGCCCTGGCCGCCGATCTCGACGCCGTCCACCTGACCGTGCGTGGGTACCTGGCGACAGCCGGGCGGCTCGTCGACGTCGGGGACGGCTCGTCGACTCTGCTCGCCGGGTGGGACCCAGACGTCACCGTCTGGCTCACCGACGACGTGCTCGGTCCGGCCGAAGGCTCGGCTCGATGGTCGCGTGCCTGGGTCGGGCGCCGGGAGCGCTGGCTGCCGACGACGGGCCCCTGACGGGGCGTCTTCGGACGCCACCGCGACGCGGACGGTGCCGGTACGCGACGGCGACCGGCGGACCGTGGGAACATCGCTGCAGCGACGACGGCGGCGAGCGGTCACCGGTCGCGCGAGAGGGAGGCGATGAAGGTACGGAGCGTCGTGACCGGGCTGTCGGCCGTCGTCGCCGGGGTGGCGGCCTTCGACCGGGTGCAGCGCCGGCAGGCCATCTGGCGCAACTTCCCGGTCATCGGGCACGGGAGGAACCTCGTCCAGCTCGTCGGTCCCGAGATGCGCCAGTACTGGTTCGCCCGGGACAACGAGGAGAAGCCGTTCAACCGCGACCAGCGCACGTGGGTCGCACTGTCGGCGGAACGGCGCAACAACTACTTCGGCTTCGGGACCGACGAGGACCTCGAGGCGTCCTCGAACTGGTTGATCTTCAAGCAGGCGGCGTTTCCCCTCCCGGCCGTGCCGAAGGGGCACGACGCACTGCCCGGTGCGAAGGTGCTCGGCGGTGCCCGGCGGCGGAGGCACGCGTTCCGCCCGACCTCGGTCTTCAACGCCTCGGCCATGAGCTACGGCTCGCTGTCGGGGCCCGCCGTCGAGGCCATCAACCGGGGGGCGAAGCTGGCGGGCTGCTGGCAGAACACGGGTGAGGGCGGGCTGTCGGAGCACCACCGCCACGGCGGCGACCTGGTGTTCCAGATCGGCACCGGCTACTTCGGCTGCCGCGACGCCGCCGGGAGGTTCGACCTCGACACGCTCGTCGAGCTGGTGGCGTCGGCACCGGTACGGGCCATCGAGGTCAAGCTCTCCCAGGGCGCCAAGCCCGGCCTCGGCGGGGTCCTGCCGGCCGCCAAGGTCACCCCGGAGATCGCCCGGCTCCGGGGTGTCGACGCAGGCACCGACTGCGTCAGCCCGGCTGCCCACACGGCGTTCACCGACGTGTCGTCGCTCCTCGACTTCGTCGAGAGGGTGGCAGAGGCCACGGGGTTGCCGGTCGGCATCAAGTCGGCCGTGGGCGAGCTCCGGTTCTGGCGGACGCTGGCGCAGGCCATGGCAGAGGACCAGGGACGCGGCATCGACTTCGTCACCGTCGACGGCGGCGAGGGCGGGACCGGCGCGGCGCCGCTCGTGTTCACCGACCACGTCGCGCTGCCGCTCAAGATCGCCCTCTCGCGGGTGTTCGCCATCTTCGCCGAGCTCGGGATCGACGAACGGGTCACGTTCGTGGCGTCCGGCAAGCTGGGCTTCCCCGACGCCGCGCTGCTTGCGTTCTCGCTCGGCGCCGACCTCGTCAACGTCGGGCGCGAGGCCATGCTCTCCATCGGGTGCATCCAGGCCCGGAAGTGCCACACGGGCCGCTGCCCGGTGGGCGTGGCGACGCAGTCGCCGTACCTCGCCGCCGGCCTCGACCCCGCGCTCAAGCGCGTCCGGTTCGCCAACTACCTCTCGACGCTCCGCCACGAGACCCTGATGCTGACGAGGGCCTGCGGGGAGGTGCACCCGGCGCTCGTCTCCTCGGAGCACCTCGAGGTCCTCGACGGGCGCTTCGGGTCGAGCCCGGTCCGCGACCTCTTCGGCTACCAGCCGGAGTGGGGGCTCCCCGACGAGGCGTCGGCGCGCGCGCTCCGCGACCTCATGCAGCAGCTCGAGGTGCCGTCCGCACCACCGGCTGGTTAAGCGCCCTTCCGCCCTCGGCCGCCGAGGAGCTCCTGCGCGAGACGTCCGCGGCAACCACGACCGAAGAGGCCCGCTCCCAACTGGCCGAACCCCACGAGCGGGCTGGGCGCTGCGAGGTGCTCGAGGTGGAGAGGCTCCGACGCACGGTGCGGCGCTGGAGAGAGATCCGTTCGTTCTCCACCGCCGGTCAGTCGAACACCACGTCCGAAGCCATGGACCTGGTCACCGGGGAGCTCCGTCGCGTCGCCCGCGGGAGGCGCAGTCTCGAGAGCTACCGGCTCCGGCCACTGCCCAACTCGGGCGTCGAGTGGTGGACGGTCCCGAGCGCACGAACCAGAGGCCGTGTCAACGGCCAGTTCGATGTCCCCGCTGGTGGCCAGGTAGAAGTCCTCACCC
>CAZSYT010000079.1:7868-14563 GCA_964610905.1 uncultured Acidimicrobiaceae bacterium | reverse complement strand
TTCTCGGGGATGGGGTGGAACTGGGGGAGGTAGAAGGCGAGCGCCTTCGGGCGGGCGGTGGTGCTCCCCCCCGTGCGCGTCCCCCGGGCACTCCTGCCACCTGCCGCCGGCGTGCTCATGGCCGACAGACTAGGCGACCGTGCTGGTCCGGGGACCTGCGCTCATGGTCGGTGCAGGGAGCAGACGATCTCGATCACCCGCTCCTGGTCGGCCGGCGCGAGGTCCGATCCGGTGGGCAGGCACAGCCCCTGCTCGAACACCGCGGCGCACCGGCCCGACCCGACGAAGGCGTGCGTGGCGAAGACCGGCTGGAGGTGGAGGGGCTTCCACGTGGGCCGCGACTCGATGTCGGCGGCCTCGAGCGCCAGTCGGACCGTCTCGCGGTCGGCCCCGAACGCCTCGGGGTCGAGGACGACGCACGTGAGCCAGAAGTTCGAGCTCCCTCCGGGGGCACGGGGAAGGAAGGAGACGCCCGGGAGCCCGGCCAGGGCCTCGTGGTACCGCTCGTCGACGCGCCGCCGCCGGGCGATCCGGTCGTCGAGCCCGGCCAGCTGGGCCCGCCCCAGGGCGGCCAACAGGTTGCTCAGCCGGTAGTTGAACCCCACGGCGGTGTGCTCGTAGTGCGGGAGCGGCTCGCGTGCCTGGGTGGCGAGGTAGCGGGCCCGCTCCGCCCACGCCTGCGAGTCGGTCACGAGCGCGCCTCCGCCGCTCGTCGTGATGATCTTGTTGCCGTTGAAGGAGATGACGCCCGCCGCGCCGAAGGAGCCCGCGGGACGGCCCTCGAGCGCCGAGCCGAGCGCCTCGGCGGCGTCCTCCACCAACGGGACGCCGTGCCGGTCGCAGTGGGCGGCCAGCCGGTCGTAGGCCGCCGGCTCGCCGTAGAGGTCGACGGGCACCACGGCGGCGGGCAGCCGCCCCGCGGCCGCCCGGGCGTCGAGCTCCTCGCCGACGAGGTCCGGGTCCATGTTCCAGCTGTCCGCCGCGCAGTCGACGAAGACGGGGCGTGCGCCGAGGTAGGTCGCCGCCGCGGCGGTGGCGATGAAGGTGAACGACGGGACCAGCACCTCGTCTCCTCCTGCCACACCGGCGAGGAGGAGCGCCAGGTGGAGGGCGGCGGTGCCGCTGGAGAGGGCGACGGCGTGGGCCGTGCCGGCGCGCGCTGCGAGCTCCTGCTCGAAGGCGTCGACGTCCGGCCCGAGGGGCGCGATCCACTTCGAGTCGAAGGCGGCGAGGAGCATGCGCCGCTCCTCGGGCCCGACGTCGGGCGGGGAGAGGTAGACGCGGGCCATCAGGGGACCTCCGGTTCGGGCGTGAGCCCGCCGGCCACGGCGGCGACGGCGAGCACGGCGGCGGCGACGGCGGCGACGACCCCCACGGCCGCGACGACGGCGACGTCGGGGGCGGCGGCGGTGGCGGCCACGGCAGCGGCCACGGCGACGGCCTCGACGGCGGCGTAGGCCCCCGAGGCCGCGAGCCGCGGCCAGCCCCGGGTGACGAGCCGGTCGTAGGGATGGCCTCGGTCACCGGCCATGAGCGACCGCCCGGCGCGCCGCCTGCGGACGACGGCGCAGAGGACCTCGGCGGTGGGCAGCACGACGACGGCGAGCGACACGACGCCGGCGCCGGCGGGCCGACCCGGAGCCCAGGCCGACGCCGTCAGGACGGCGAGCAGGGTGCCGAGGGCGTAGGAGCCGCCGTCGCCCAGGTAGACGCGTGCCGGCGGTCGGTTGTAGAGGGCGAAGGCGCCGAGGGCGGCGGCCAGCGCGGCAGCCAGGACCCGCGCGTCGCCCCGCGTCTCGACGGCCAGGCCCACGGCGGCGACGGCCACGACGCCGGTCGCCAGCAGGTCGAGGCCGTCGAGCAGGTTCACGCCGTTGACCAGCACGACGGTCGCGAGCACCACGAGGGGCGCGGCGAGGACCCCGGGGAGGTGGACCGGGCACGTCACGGCCACGCCCACGCCGACGGCCACCTGGCCGACCAGGCGCCACCGGGCGGGGAGGTCGAACCGGTCGTCGGCCACCCCGAGGAGCAGCGCCGCGGCGACGGGGACCACCACGGCCGGGTGGCCGCCGCCGCCGCCTGCGAGCGCACCGGCGGCCACGGCGACCCCGCCGAGGTACGGGACCGGCCGGCTCTGGGGCTTCAGCTCCCCGGGGCGGTCGACGATGCCCGTGCGCCGGGCGACGGCGATCACGAGCGGGGTGGCGGCGGCCGTGACGACGACGGCGACGACCACGGCTGCGGTCGTGCTCACGGCACCACCCCGGTCACGTGCGCTCCCAGCCGAGGACGAGCGACTCGGTGCCGGCGTGGAGCTCGAACCGCTCGGCCTCTGCGAACCCGGACCGCCGGTAGAGGGCGACGGCCCGCTCGTTCGAGGCGGCGACGACGACGTAGGCGGCCCCGAGCCCCCGCGAGGCGACCTCGGCGAGGAACCCGTCGACCAGCTGCCCGCCCGTGCCGCGCCCGGTGGCGGCCGGGTCGACGGCGATGGCGAGGAGCTCCGCTCCTCGCGCCGCCCCCGGACCCGGGCCCTCGGTGCCGTGACGGAGGGTCTCGAGTGCCCGCCGCCACGAGGTCACGAGGCGTGGGGCGACGGCCAGCGCCGCGGCGACGCCGTCGCGCACGAGGAAGCTGCGGTAGAGGGCTCCGAGGTCGGTGGCCCCGGCCACGAAGCCGACGACGCGCTCGGCCCCGCCGGCCTCGGGGCCGCTGCGGCCGGGGTCGTCCTCGGCCACCAGCACGAAGGCGTGCGGCGAGCGCACCATGCGCCGGTAGAGGCGCGTGAGGAACCGGGGGCCGAGGAACGACAGGAAGCCCGTGGCGATCTGGCCGGCGTGCAGCTCGGCCACCCGCCGGGCGTCGTCCAGCCGGCCCGGGCGCGTCGTCACCGAGGTGTCGCGTCGCCCGTCCGTCACCGTGTCCCCCGAGCCACCGGCAGCTCCCCTCGCCGTCCGCCGCACGCGGACGGGTCCCCCGGGTCGCGCGCTGGACGGTCCCCGCCCGAGCAGGGCCCGGCTCGGGCGACAGTGTAGGACGGGCCGGGCCCGGGCGGGTGCGACCGGACGGTGCGACCGGACGGGGAAGGATAGAGGGCGGTCTGTGCAGCTACGATGCCCTCGCATGAGCCTCGACGGTCTCGGCAGGGCTGGCCAGTACCAGCTCTCGCGGCTCCAGTCGCTCGAGTCGCAGTCGATCCACGTCATGCGCGAGGTCGCCGCCGAGTTCGAGCGCCCCGTCCTGCTCTTCTCGGGAGGGAAGGACTCGCTGGTGATGCTGCGCCTGGCCGAGAAGGCGTTCTGGCCGGCGAGGCCGCCGTTCCCCGTGCTCCACGTCGACACCGGCCACAATTTCCCCGAGGTGCTCGAGTTCCGCGACCGGCGGGTCGCCGAGGCGGGCGCGCTGCTCGTGGTCGGCTCGGTGCCCGACGCCATCGCGGCGGGAACGGTGGTCGAAGGGCCGGGGCCCGACCCGTCCCGGAACCGCCTGCAGACCCCGGTGCTGCTCGCCGCCATCGCCGAGCACCGCTTCGATGCCGTCTTCGGGGGCGCCCGACGCGACGAGGAGAAGGCCCGGGCCAAGGAGCGCGTCTTCTCCTTCCGTGACGAGTTCGGGCAGTGGGACCCGAAGAACCAGCGTCCCGAGCTCTGGTCGCTCTACAACGGGCGCCACCGCCCCGGGGAGCACATCCGGGTCTTCCCGCTCTCCGACTGGACGGAGCTCGACGTCTGGGAGTACGTCGCCGCCGAAGGGCTCGAGGTGCCGTCGATCTACTTCGCCCACCGGCGCCAGGTGTTCCGACGCGACGGCATGTTGCTCGCCGCCAGCGACCTCCTGCCGCTGCGCAGTGGGGAGGAGGTGTTCGAGGCGACCGTCCGCTACCGGACGGTCGGGGACCTGACGTGCACGGGGGCCGTCGAGTCGGCGGCGACGACCCTCGAGGAGATCATCGCCGAGGTCGCCGCGGCGAGGGTCACCGAGCGGGGTGCCACCCGCGCCGACGACCGGGCCAGCGACGCCGCCATGGAGGACCGGAAGCGGGAGGGGTACTTCTGATGGCGTCGTGGGCGGGAGGCGACGGATCCGATCGCTCCCAGGTCGACCTGTTGCGCTTCGCCACGGCCGGGTCGGTCGACGACGGCAAGAGCACCCTCATCGGGCGGCTGCTCACCGACGCCAAGGCGGTCTTCGAGGACCAGCTGGAGGCGATCGAGCGTGTCAGCCGCTCCCGGGGCGACGACTACACGGACCTGGCCCTGCTCACCGACGGGCTGCGCGCCGAGCGCGAGCAGGGCATCACCATCGACGTCGCCTACCGCTACTTCGCCACGCCCCGGCGCTCGTTCATCATCGCCGACGCACCGGGGCACGTGCAGTACACGCGCAACATGGTGACGGGGAACTCGACGGTCGACCTGTCGATCGTGCTGGTGGACGCCCGCAAGGGCGTGGTCGAGCAGACCCAGCGCCACGCCTTCCTGGCGTCCCTCTTGCGTGTCCCCCACCTCGTCCTGTGCGTGAACAAGATGGACCTGGTCGACTACGACCGGGACGCCTTCGAGTCGATCTGCGACCAGTTCACCGACTTCGCCACCAAGCTCGACGTCGCGGACCTCACCTTCATCCCGATCTCGGCCCTCCACGGCGACAACGTCGTCCAGCGGTCGCCCAACATGACCTGGTTCGAGGGCACGTCGCTCCTGCACCACCTCGAGCACGTCCACATCGCGTCGGACCGCAACCTCATCGACCCCCGCTTCGCCGTCCAGTGGGTCGTGCGCCCCCAGTCGACGACGCACCCCGACTACCGTGGCTATGCCGGCCGCGTGCTGGGAGGCGTCTTCCGACCGGGAGACGAGGTCACCGTGCTCCCGTCGGGGCTGTCCACGACGGTCACCTCGATCGACACCGCCGACGGCCCCGTCGCCGAGGCCTTCCCCCCGATGTCGGTCATCCTGCGCCTCGAGGACGACCTCGACGTGTCGCGGGGCGACATGGTCTGCCGGCCCCACAACCGCCCGACCGTCGGTCAGGACCTCGACCTCATGGTCTGCTGGATGACCGACAGGCCGCTCGTGCCCGGCATGTTCGTCGCCGTCAAGCACACCACCCAGTGGGTCCGGGCGGTCGTCCGCGAGGTCCAGTACCGCCTCGACGTGACCACCTTGCACCGCGACTCCGAGGCGACCGCTCTCGGCTTGAACGACGTGGGACGCGTCAGCCTGCGTGCCACGCGCGTGCTCACCTACGACCCCTATGCCCGCAACCGCGAGACCGGCTCGTGCATCCTCGTCGCGGAGGACACCAACACGACGGTGGGCGCCGGGATGCTGCTCGGCACGCCGTGACGGGACAGGCCGCGACGGACGGAGGCCCCGGGTCGGGAGGCGAGCCCGCCACGGGGCGCGGCCCGATCGTGCCACACCACGGGACGGTGACCCGACGCGACCGACGCGACCGCCTCGGTCTCGCCGGCGCCACCCTGTGGTTCACCGGCCTGTCCGGCTCGGGAAAGTCGAGCCTGTCCGTCGCCGTCGAGGAGCGCCTGGTCGCGGGCGGACGGGCCGCCTACCGCCTCGACGGCGACACCGTCCGCACGGGGCTCAACGCCGACCTCGGCTTCGGACGTGCCCAGCGTGACGAGAACGTCCGTCGGGTCGCCCACGTCGCCGCCCTCCTCGCCGACGCGGGCGTGGTCGCCCTCGTCGCGCTCATCAGCCCCTACGCCGAGGGCCGACGCGCCGCTCGCGAGCTCCACCGCGAGGCCGGGCTGCCGTTCGTCGAGGTCTTCCTCGCCGTCCCGGCCGAGGTGTGCGCGGCCCGCGACCCGAAAGGGCTCTACGCCCAGGCGTCGGCGGGGCGGCTGGGCTCGTTCACCGGTGTCGACGACCCCTACGAGCCACCGCTTGCACCCGAGGTCACCGTCGGGCCCGAGTGCTCGGTGGCAGAGGCGACCGACCGGGTGCTCGCCGCCCTCGTCCGGGCCGAGGCCGCCGTGCCGTGGTGAGCGCCCGCGTGCGCCGGCACGCCGGTCGCGCCTGGTGCCACGAGGGATCTCGTCAGAATTGGCGATGTCTTGTGCGGGTATGCCGTGCCAGTGTGGGCGGTCGTGCGCGAGCTCTGGGCCCGGGCACGAGACGAGGGACGGCCCGCCCTGGATCGGCGGGAACGGGTCGCAGGGGCAGCCCCTGCCGGGGGCGCACGGACGTTAGGGGCACGATGCAGACGCCTGGTCGAGGGGGGAGAGCGAGGGCCGTTCGGGTCGTCGTCGCGAGCGCGGCAGCGACGGTCGCTGCCGTGTCGAGCGGGCCGGCCTGGGCCGCGGGCGCACCGGGCCCCGCGCCCCAGCTCGCCTTCGACGCCGCGCAGCAGGAGGCGACCCTGGTGGTCCCCGCGCCCGCGTGCCCGGCGACGAACGCGGGATGCGAGTGGATGCTCTTCATGAACGCGCCCGAGGTCGTCAATGCGCCGGTGATCGGCGAGGTGACGGGCACGTCCGGGACGCTCACCATCCCGTACCCTTCGGACTTCTGTGGCGTCATCCAGGCCGACGCGTTGATCGGCACGGCACCGTTCGTCGGCGGGAAGGCCTGGTCCTACCGGACGGGGATGCGGACGACGATCTCGACGTGCACCTCGGGCGGCGGGACCACCGGGTCGACGGGCGGCGGGACCACCGGGTCGACGGGCGG
>CAZSYT010000079.1:0-7768 GCA_964610905.1 uncultured Acidimicrobiaceae bacterium | reverse complement strand
CGGGCGGCGGGACCACCGGGTCGACGGGCGGCGGGACCACCGGGTCGACGGGCGGAGGGACCACCGGGTCGACGGGGAAGAGCAACCCGGTGCTGCAGTCGACCTCGCTTCCCTTCACCGGCAACTCCTCGCCGACGGGCGGCGGGCAGCCAGGCTCGGGGACGACGCCCTCGCAGCTCCCCTTCACCGGGGCCGACCTTCCGCCGATCCTGTTCACCGCGTTGGTGTCGCTGGTGGTCGGCGTGCTGCTTACCGGGGCGGACAGGAGGCTGCTCCGGATGGTCGCTCGTCACCCGGCCGTCGCCGAGGTGCCCGCGCGCGGAGCAGAGCGGGCAGCGAACTGGCTCCTGGGGCGCTGAGGACGGGCGGTACGACGCGAGGCGTGTGACCGACGGGAGGCCGAGGCCCCTTCGAGGCACGAGCGGCACGGTCGTGCCGGAACGGTCGTCCCGTTCCGGGGCGAGCCCACCATCCGGTAGGGCTCGGGACGTAAGCGAAGACGAAGAAAGGCAGGAAGGCATGTCGAAGTCGGTGAAGCTGGCGGTCGTGGTGGTGTTGGCGGTGATCGGCGTGCTGGCCCTCATCACGGGGGTCATCTACCTGGCTGTGCCGTTCCGCCATCTCCCGAGCTTCATCCCGGGGCGCAAGAAGGGGTTCGGCGCGTACCATCTCCGAGGCGGCATCACCGTGATCATCGCCGTGGTGCTGTTGGGCGCCTCGTTCCTCACCGCCCGGCTCGGGCGACGCGGGCGCGCGGCGGCGATCGGGTCGTCGGCCGACGGAGCGTCGGGGACGAGCCCGGCGCCGGCCGAGGAGGAGAGCGCCAGCGCCTGACGGCGACCCCTCGTCCGCCCCGGACCGGTCGCGGCGCGGTGGCTGACGCGGGTGTTGGCTAGGCTCGCGCTCCCGACGCCCGGTCGCACTGCCGACGAGCCCCGACCTCGGGCCGTGCCGTCGGCGGGACGAGACCTGGTCGGGCGAGACTGGCGGGACCGATCCCAGGGGGTCTGGTGGACGAGCACGGTGAGGGGCAGCCCGTGGCGGCTGCTGGTGGCGAGCACGCGGGCCTGACGCGCGCCGAGGAGGTCGCACCGGCAGGCGGTGACCCGGTGCCGTCTGGCGACGACCTGTCCGGAGCGACACCCGCGGCGGTGGCCGTGCTCGACGAGCCGACGGTGGTCCCCGAGGACGTCCCCGTCGACGTGGCTCCCGAAGCCGCGCTGCCGGCCAAGCCCCGGCACTTCCCGAGCTTCGACGGCCTGCGGGCGATCGCCGCCGTGTCGGTGCTGGCGCTCCACACCGCCTGGTCCTCGGGCTTCACGCAACGGTCGTCGCTCGGCATCTACACCAGTCGGCTCGAGATCGGCGTGTCGGTCTTCTTCCTCATCTCGGGCTTCCTCCTCTACCGGCCGTTCGTGGCCTCACACCTGTCCGGCCGGCCGGACCCCTCGATCACCCGGTTCTGGGTCCGCCGGGTGCTCCGGATCGTCCCCGCCTACTGGCTTGCGCTCACCGTCCTCACCTACGTGCTGCACGTGGTCTCGATGGGGGCCGGCTGGCAGGGGATCGTCTCCCACTACTTCTTCCTGCAGATCTACATCCCCTCAGAGTCGTTCAACGGCATCGGGCAGGCGTGGTCGCTCTGCACGGAGGTGAGCTTCTACCTCTTCCTGCCCCTCTACGCGTGGCTCGTGGGCTTCCGCCGGAGCGCTTCGCCGGCACGGCGTCTGCGGCGCGAGCTGCTCGGCGAGGCCGCCCTCGTGGCGATCAGCTTCGGCTTCCGGTGGTGGGCGCTGAACCTGCCCTACCTCACGGTCCGGAACGGGAAGTTCGTGGCGCTGTGCGCCCCTCACTGCGCCACGTCCCCTCTGCTCTCAAGCCTGATGATCGACTGGCTGCCGGCCTACCTCGACCTCTTCGCCCTCGGGATGTTCCTCGCCACGATGAGCTCGTGGTGCTTCGAGCGCGGGTTCGAGCCGTCGTGGCTCCGGAGCCGGTGGATGCCGTGGGCGAGCTGGCTGTGCGCCGGCGTGACCTTCTGGGGGGTGTCGCACCTCGCGATCCCGCGCACCATCCTCTACCTGACCACGCCGGACGTGAGCCTCGAGCGCCAGACGCTCTACGGTGTCTTCGCCTTCTTCCTCCTGCTGCCGGCCGTGTTCGGCCCGCAGGACCGGGGATCGATCCGTCGGCTGCTGCAGACCTGGCCGATGGTCTCCCTCGGGGTGATCTCGTACGGCATCTACATCTGGCACCTCGACCTGGTCACCGACTTCATCAAGTGGACGGGCTACAACGCCGTGTCGCAGTACACGATGCCCTACTGGCAGATGTTCCTGGGCGTCCTCGCCCTGGCAATCGCCTTCTCGACGGTCAGCTACTTCGGGCTCGAGCGCCCGATCCTGCGGTGGAAGGACCGGATCGGGTGGTGGGACCGGTCGCGCCAGCCCGCCGGACCGGACGGTGGTGCCTCTCCGGCGCTCGCAAGGCCGTCCGAGGAGGTGCTGACGGTCGCGACGGCAGGTTCCGGCAAGGCCGGAGCCGCCCCCGACGCGCCCGGCGGCTGAAGGCCGGAGCCGCCCCCGACGCGCCCGGCCGCTGGGCCTGCCGACGTCGGAGGGGTGCTCGGTTGCCGTACCGGGGTGAGCAGCGGGACCCGTCGCCGAGCCTGACCGGGGGGCGGCGCTCCGGCTCAGCGGTGCTCGGCGGACCGCAGCAGCGTGCGGCACAGCGCCATCGACGGTGCCTTCGGCGTCACGTCCGTGACGGCGACGGGCGGGCGGAGCGCCGGGTTGAGGGGGTTGGGGGTCGTGTGGACGACCGCAGGGCCACGCCCGGGCAGGTAGTGCCCGAGGTACTTGGTCCCGAACCAGTCGACGACGATCGACTGCAGGTTCGGGTCGGTCATCACCTCGAAGCGGTAGATCCCGAACTTCTGGACGGTGAACGTCCACCCCTTGGTCGTCGGGAAGTCGACGTTCTTGGCTCCGAGGTGGTGCACCTCGACCCGGACCCGGTCGCCGCCCACGTGGACGAGCTGGAGGGTGCTCCGTCCGAAGGACAGGATGGTCACAGGCCCCGACATGGCGTCCGGAAGCTGGTTGAACTGCACGTCGATGGCGTGGTTGAGCGGGCCCGCCTGCTCGACGGGGAGCCAGGTCGAGTGCTCGAGCTGCTGGCCGGGCACGTTGGCGAAGCGTTCGCCGGTCGAGAGGTACAGCCCCGAGCAGTTGTCCATGGCGAAGACCGTTCCCGCCGGTGCGTAGTAGGGGAGCGTCGTGCCGTGGCGCACCTGGCCGGCGAGGGCACCCGGCGTGAGCGAGTGCTCGGCGGAGACGAGCCGGTAGGTCTGTGCCCGGGTGAACTGCAGGCTCTGGCCGGAGGCGATGGCGACGTTCACGGCCACCCCGAAGACCGCCAGGGCGCCCAGCGCACCGATGCCGGGCAGCCGGAACCGGCGCGGGCGGGCCGACAGGCGGCGCCACACGTCGATCAGCCCGATGCCGCTCGCCAGGATGAAGAAGGGGAGCATGTCGGCCATGTACCGGTCGGCGATGTACCCCCACAGCACGACCCCTGCACCACCGGCGGTCGCCGTCAGCAGCAGGAGCCGGAGGCCCGTGGCCCCGGGCAGCGGCCGGGGCCGGAAGGCCGTGACCACGCCCCACAGCGCCAGCAGGAACAGCAGCGGCATCGACGCCGGGTAGCTGGTCGTCCGGTACGTCTCGTCGAGGACCACGCCGAGGGCACGCGCCGGTGAGGCCGGTCGCGAGAAGAACGGGAAGACCGAGCTCACGTGGAGGGAGAGCGGGTCGAAGTAGGCGAGCAGGGTGCTCGGCAGGAAGGCGAAGCTGAACGCCTTGCCGCCGTTGGCCTTGAGGAAGTACCGCCGGTGGGCATTGAGGTGGGCCCACACCTGGTCGGCCATGGGCAGCCCGAAGGGCAGGCCGAACTTCACGTAGGTGACGCCGGCGTTCACGGCGAGCGCCCCGATGCCCACGAGGGCGAGGGGCAGGGCGAACCGCCGCGCCTGCTCGCCGGCCTTCCCGGTCCGGAGCCACGCTGCCACGAGGAGCGCCCCGATCACCGTGGCGTACCCGGTCGGGGTTCGGTCGAGGTTCGTGCACGTGACGAGGACGGCGCAGCTCGCCACACCCCGCCACGACGCTCGCTCGATCATGCCGAGGAGCGCGAGCAGCGACGCGGTGGTGAGCGCCACGCTCCAGGCGAAGTCCTCGTTGTAGACGAACGGGGAGGCGGCGAGCTCGACGAGGACCGAGCCACCGCAGATGGTGGCCATCAGCACCCCGTAGGACACCGCTTCGCCTCGGCCGAGGGCGACCGGCCCCCGGAGCACCATGCGGAGCCGCCACAGCAGCATCGCGGCGGCCACTGCGGTCATGAGCCAGGCGGCGAGCAGCGCGAACGGGGTGAAGTCCATGTAGTACGTCTGGGACACGAGCAGGACGTACGGGATGCGGATCAGCGACGGGAACAGCCCGAAGTAGGTGTACTGGTGGCCGTCGTGGAGGAAGGCCTCGATGCCGAGCGAGTTCTTCGGGAGGTAGAGGTGCCCGTGGAGCATGGCGCGGGCCTGGAGTGCGTAGAAGTTGGCCGGGGCCACGTGCCGGACGACGTCCGCGGTGCCGCCCCACAGGTCCCAGAGCACCCACAGGTAGAGCGGGGTGACCACGGCGACGCCCGCCACCGCGGCCCGGACGAACCGGCGGCGGTCGGGGTCGACGACGCGACGGGACGGCGGTCCGCCGTCGGAGTCCGTCTCGGGACCGCTTCCGCTCTGTTCGACGCGCTCGGGAGGGAGTACCTCGGGTTCGACGACGTCGACGGTCGACGAGGTGCTCGACATCGGGGCCGGCGGAGGGCTCAGTGCCCCGGTCCCTTGCCGCGCAGTCGCTCGAGCCGGCCGAGGATCCTCCCGGCCGTGTGGTCGGAGATGCCGAGGCGTCGCTTGGCCCAGTCGTAGCAGCGGAGGACCTGCTTGTCGGCGAAGATCGTCAGCGCCCGAGCGCCGTCCCCCGGCCGCGCCCGGTACTCGGTCGAGCGGGCGATCGGGTCCTCTTCCTCCGTGAAGTAGTAGAGGGCCATCGACCGACGTGCCGTGTCGGGCGGGCAGGTCATCGGCTCGGGGTGCCCGTGGAACGAGTCGACGTCCGTGGTGAAGATGACCACGCGGTTCCCGATCGGGGCGATGGTCTGCTCGCACCGCTTCATGTCGGTGCTCCACAGCTCGAGGTCACCCCCGTACTCGGGTCGCCAGTCCTCGTTCAGGTAGAGGAGCAGGTTGGCCCGGCGGCGCCACTGGCGGCGACGCGGGTGGACCGTGAAGTCGGCGTGCATGTTCAAGAACCCGCCGGTGGTCGACTGATGGAGCCCTCCGCCCTCGAGCGAGTGGTCCGGCATCAGCCCGTCGAACCCGGTGAGCGCCGAGACGAAGGCGACGAAGCGTGGCGAGTTGAACTCGTCGAGGATCGCCTGCAGCGTGGGCCCCCACGTCGCCGGGTCGGTGTTCGAGTACTTGCGCTCGTTGGCGTGGATGAAGTTGTTCCACTGCTCGGGGTCGAGGGCGGGGAACTCCTTCATCGCCCGCTCGATCGTCTCGCGGTCGAGGAAGTCGTCGAAGACGATGTGGGGGTAGGGCGTCGCCGACTGGTACTGCCGGCTCAGCTCGTCGAGGTTCGCCTCGAGACGGTCCAGGTCGAGCATGGGCACGTGGGGCTCCTCTGCGTCGTCGGGTGCACGACCGCCGGCGGGAGGTGCCTCGTCGGTCGCGCTCGGGCGTCCTGCCGCCGCCGTCTCGGGGGTCGGTCCCACCCGATCAGGCCGGCTCGAGCTCGAAGACGAGCTGGTACGAGAACAACGTCGGCGCCACGGCCAGCCCGGCGTGGTCGACGGCGCCGACCAGTCGGAGGAGCGCCGACGGGGCGGGACCACCGCGCTCGGCGACCTCGACGGGCAGACCGGTGCTCGAGCGCCGGCGGACCCGCATTCCGGCGCCCTTGGCCATGCGCTCGAAGCTCTTGCGGGTGAAGAAGCGGAGGTGGCCGGCGTCGAAGATGCCGCGACGCTCGTAGTCGAACTTGCCCATCATGATGCGCAGCCGGGGGTACCAGTGGGCCACGTTGGGCACGCTCACCACGACCACGCCCCGGGGGGCGAGCACGTCGCGCACCTGTACGAGGAGCGCTCCCGGGTCGGCGAGGTGCTCGAAGACGTCGGCCCCGATGACGACGTCGAACCCGGTGCCGACCTCGGCCGGCAGCCCTTGGTTGAGGTCGGCCTCGACGAACCCGTCGAGCCGGTCGGCCACGCCGTCGAGCTTCTCGGAGTCGACCCCGATCACCGTGTGGCCCTGCAGGCGGAGGAGCTCGCCGAACTGGCCGTGCGAGCAGCCGAGGTCGAGGACCTTGCGCGCCTTGCCGTCGCCCATCCAGTCGAGGATCTTGCGGTGCGACGACGAGCTTCCGAGCTTCAGGTCGTAGCCCTGGTCGGAGAAGGCCATCTCGCCCGACCCGAACCCCATCTTGTGGATGCGGTAGCGCGTGACGTCGATGGCGACGTCCTTGGCGTAGCCCATGCCGTTGACGTGGCAGATCTCGTTGCCGTAGTACGTCGGGATCGGCACCTCGACGATGCGCTTCCCGGCTTCGTGGAGCTGCACGATGATCTCGGTGTCGAAGTCGAAGCCGTCCGAGTTCGACTCGAAGGGGATCTCGCGAAGGGCGTCCACCCGGTAGGCGCGGTACCCGCTGTGCCACTCGGTCAGCTGGAGCCCGGTCATGGCGTTCGAGTAGCGGCTGAGGATGCGGTTGCCGACGAACTTGTAGAGCGGCATGCCGCCGATGCGGGCCGAGCCGGGCTCCATCATCCGCGAGCCGAACACGGCGTCGCACTGGCCGTCGGCGAACGGCTCGATCAGGTCCTCGATCACCTCGGGCGCGTACTGCCCGTCCCCGTGGAGCAGGACGACGATGTCGAGGCCGTGCTCGATCGCCCAGCGGTAGCCCGCCTTCTGGTTCCCGCCGTAGCCGAGGTTCTGCGGGCGACGAATGACGGTGAGAGGGAGGTCGGTGTCCTGTTGGTACTCCTTGCCGACCGTGTAGGTGCAGTCGCTGCTGGCGTCGTCGCACACCACGACCTCGGCAACCCTGCTGCGGAAGCTCGCCGGCAGTCGGTCCAGCACGGCGGCCAGGGTCGACGCGGCGTTGTAGGCCACGACGACGACCCCGATGCGCTCCTGGCCGCGGTTCGAGACCCGTGGTGCGCGCTTCGCCTTCGTCCCTGCGGCACTTGCCCCTGACGTACTCACAGCACCCCCTTCGTCGCAGCAGACCGCCGTCTGCTGTTCCCCTGTCCCCTCCGGACCCCCCTCGGGACGGCGTGGCACGCACGGACGCTAGTCGCCATCCCCCGGTTCACTCCTCCCTATCTTTGATGGTTTCGGCTCGCACCGCAAGATGTGACCGTCTGGTAACCCCCGAGGCGCGGGCGAACGGCCCCGAGCCGGGCGGACGGGTGCCGCGGCCGGCCACGGCCCGGACGTCGCCCTCTGGCCCCGGAGGGCCCGGGCACGGCCGGAGGCGCCGGGCCTATGGTGATGCGGTGGCGAGCCAGGGGGGGCAGCGGTGACCGACGGCACGGCGGCGATCGAGGATCGCGGAGGGGCCGAGGCGGTCGGCGACGCCCGGGCCACCACCCGCCCGAAGGCGCTCGCCTTCTACCTCCCCCAGTTCCACCCCATCCCCGAGAA
>CAZSYT010000078.1:0-15048 GCA_964610905.1 uncultured Acidimicrobiaceae bacterium | reverse complement strand
GGCCGCGCCTGGGTAGCTCAGACGGCAGAGCAACGCACTCGTAATGCGTAGGTCAGGAGTTCGATTCTCCTCCCAGGCTCGAGGACCGGCGCGGGTCGGCCGAGCACGACGCGCCGGTGGCGGGTCCGGGGGCGGGTCCGGGGGCGGGAGCCTCCTCCGGCCTCGCGTTGCGGCTCGGTCGGGCGCATCGGTACCATCGGACCGAGATGCGCAAGTACTTCACGTGGCGGTGCATCGCCCTCCACGTGCTGGTCGCCGTCCTGGTGCCGGCGTTCCTCTGGCTGGGTGACTGGCAGTACCACGCCGCCGAGAGCGGCAACACGCTGAGCTGGGTCTACACCTTCGAGTGGCCGGCGTTCGCCGTCTACGCGCTCTACGTGTGGTGGCAGCTGATCCACGACCGGTCGACCGCCCTCGACAAGCTCCGCGCCGCCCGCGAACGGGCCGCGGCGGCCGCCTCGGGCGTGCCGATCGAGGAGGTGCCCGGGTGGGCCCTCGACCGCAAGCTGTCGAGGGTGCTGACCCGGGCGAGCCTCGGCAAGCCCGACGCCCCGGCGCTCGCTGCCGGCGTCACCGCCGACGCCCTTGGCGGCGCGGCGCCCGCGGGCGTCCGGCCTGCCGGTGCGGCGCTGGAGCGCTTCGAGCCGTCCGACGCGGCGCCGGCCGTCGCCGAGGACGAGGGCACCGACGTCGTCGACGCCCAGGTCCTCGACGTCACCGTCCAGGTCGACGAGGAGCTCGAGGCCTACAACCGCTACCTGGCCGAGCTCAGCCGGCGCGACCCGCCCAAGCGCTGGTGACCCCCCGCCCCCCGCCGGGCCCCGGGGGCCGGCGGGGGGCGGGGTGTGCGTGTCGGTGCGGCTGTGTAGGGTGCGTTCATGGCCGATCAGGCGGACTTCACCGACCTCGCCATGGGGCACATGCCCGCGCTCTACACGGCCGCGCTCCGGATGACGCGCAACCCCGCCGACGCCGAGGACCTCGTGCAGGAGACGTTCCTCAAGGCCTACCGCTCCTTCGGCAGCTTCGAGGAGGGCACCAACCTCAAGGCCTGGCTGTACCGCATCCTGACCAACACCTACATCAACACGTACCGTGCCCGGAAGCGCCGGCCCGAGGTCGCAGAGGTCGAGGACGTCGAGGACCTCTACCTCTACCACCACCTGGGCGCCGACCAACCCGGCGGTCTGGGCCGGAGCGCCGAGGAGGAGGCGCTCGACCGGTTCACGGACGACGACGTGAAGGCCGCCATCGAGTCGCTGCCCGACGCCTTCCGGATCGCCGTCCTGCTCGCGGACGTCGAGGGGTTCACCTACAAGGAGATCGCCGAGATCACCGACGTCCCGATCGGGACCGTGATGAGCCGGATCCACCGCGGAAGAAAGGCGCTCCAGAAGGCGTTGTTCGAGCGCGGGAACGCTCGTGGCCTGGTGAGCGCCACGGGAGAGGGAAGGTAGGAGCTCGGGACCGTGCCGGAGCCGACGACGACAGAGCCTTCACCCGACGATGGGGCGCACCACCACCACGACGCCGGGCCCTGCGACGAGCCCACCGCCGGGTTCATCGACTGCGACGAGTCGATCGGGCGCCTCTACTCGTACCTCGACGGCGAGCTGACCGAGCAGCGCAGGATCGAGATCGCCCGCCACCTCGACCTGTGCGGCCCCTGCGTGTCGGCATTCGGGTTCGAGACCGAGCTCCGCAAGGTCATCGCCAACCGGTGCAAGGACCACGTGCCCGACTCCCTCATCGCCCGGGTGGCCGGCGCCATCCGGGACGAGGCCCGCCTCCAGTCGAACTGACGCCGAGCCGGGGCGACGGTACCGGCGCGGGCCGGCGCGGGCACGGGGCGACCTCGGGGTCCGCCGGGCCTCGGAGGCAGCGGGGGTTCCCTACACTGGGGCCCGTGAGCGAACGTCAGGGGCAGACCGTCCTGCCGGTGCCGGGGGGGTCGCCGCCAGGCGCCGGCGACGCGGGGTCGCCCGTGATGCCCGGCGCCATCTCGTGGGACGTCGCCCAGCGGGTCGCCGAGTGGGTCGGGCGCCGGAGCCCCTTGCCCGCGCCGTACCGACCCGACCTCCTCCAGGCGCACTTCGCCGAGGTGACCGCCGAGGCCGAGGAGCTGGTCGAGGCGGCCACCGGCCTGCGCTCGTCGGCCGGCCCTGCCCGCGCCGTGGTGACCGACCGCCCGGGGTGGGTCTCCGCCAACATCGCCGCCTTCCAGCGTCTCGTCGGTCCCCACCTCGACCGGCTGTCACCGGTGCACACCGGGGCGCGCCTCGGGCTCGACCCGCGCTGGACCCGCTCGGTGGCCGCGGCGGGCCGGGCGGCGACCGGCACCCAGATGGGCGCCATCCTCGGCTGGCTCTCCACCCGGGTGCTCGGCCAGTACGACGTGCTGGTGGTCGACGACGCCCCGGAGGACCAGGACGTCGTCTACTTCGTCGGTCCCAACGTGGTCGCTCTCGAGCGCGAGCACGGCTTCGACCCCGGGCAGTTCCGGCTGTGGCTGGCCCTCCACGAGGTCACCCACCGGTGCCAGTTCACCGCGGTGCCCTGGATGCGCGAGTACTTCGTCTCCCTCGTCGACTCCGGGCTCGCCAGCCTCGGCCCCGACCCCTCCCGGCTGGCCGAGGCCGTGCGCCGGCTCACCGAGGAGCTCCTCGCCGGTCGGAACCCCCTGCGCGAGCACGGTGCCCTCGGCCTCGTGGCGACGCCCGAGCAGCTCGAAGGGTTGCGACGGATCCAGGCGCTGATGAGCCTGCTCGAGGGGCACGGGGACGTCACCATGGGCCGCGCCGGGGCCGGCGCCGTGCCGGCCGCCCCCGAGTTCGCCGCCGCCCTGCGCCGCCGACGGAACCAGGCACGCGGTCCGTCGCGCTTGCTCCAGCAGCTCGTGGGCCTCGAGGCCAAGCTCCGCCAGTACGAGGACGGGGCGCGCTTCGTCCGGGCCGTGGAGGCCTCCGGCGGGCCCGAGCTGTTCGGCCGGGTGTGGGCGGGCCCCGAGTGGCTGCCGTCGCTGGTCGAGCTGCGCGACCCCGACCGGTGGATCGCCCGTGTCGGACCTGCGGCCTCGCACTGAGCGCCCCGGCGCCCGCTCTCGGGGCCGGGGCGGCGCCCGGGCCCTCGTGGTGCCGCCCGTCCTGGTCGCTCCGCTGCTCGCCCGCTGCACCTTCCCGCCGGCGGGGACGCCGCTCACGTGCGCCGTCTCGGGGGGTCCCGACTCGCTCGCCCTCCTCGTGCTGGCGGTGGCCGCTGGTTGCGAGGTGACGGCGGTCCACGTCGACCACGGGTTGCGCCCCGGGGGCGCCGGCGAGGCGGCGCGGGTGGCCGAGGTGGCGGCACGCCTCGGCGTCCGCAGCCGGACCGAGCGGGTCGAGGTCGGCTCCGGCGGCAACCTCGAGGCACGGGCCCGGCTCGCCCGACGAACCGTCCTCGGCCCCGACGCGGCGACCGGCCACACCGCCGACGACCAGGCCGAGACCGTCCTCGTCAACCTCCTGCGGGGAGCCGGCGTCGACGGCCTGGCCGGCATGCGCCCCGGGTCCCGGCACCCGATCCTCGGTCTCCGACGGGCCCAGACGGAGGCCCTGTGCGCGTCCCTCGGCCTCGAGCCGGTGCGCGACCCGAGCAACGAGGACCGGCGCTTCGTGCGCAACCGGGTCCGACACGAGCTCCTCCCGTTGTGCTCGGCCGTCGCCGGGCGGGACGTGGTCCCGGTGCTGGCCGGGCAGGCGGCCGTGCTGGCGGGCGACGCCGACGTGCTCGCCGCCGTCGCCGGGCTGCTCGACGCCGCGGACGCCCGGGCGCTCGCCGGCGCCCCCGAGCCGGTGGCCCGCCGGGCCGTCCGGCGGTGGCTGGCCGGAGCGGGCCCCTATCCGCCGAGCCGTGCCGGGGTGGCCCGGGTCCTCGACGTCGCCCGCGGGCGGTGGCGGGCGACCGAGCTCCCCGGGGTGGGCCGGGTGGTGCGCCGTCGTGGGCGCCTCACCCTCGAGGGCCCCTGCCCGCCGGTCGGTCCCGCCGTCGCCTCCGTGCGGGGACGCGCGGCGGCGCCGGCGGGCCCCGACGCCCCCTGACCGCCGGTCCACCGCCTGGAGGTGGTCGGATAGTCTCGGCCCGTGACCACGTCAGCCGGGGATGCCAGCGACGCGACGCCGGCGCAGCGGCTCCGGGCGTCGGTCGGGCCGGTCGTGGTCGGCGCCGAGGACCTGCGCCGCCGAGTCGCCGAGCTCGGGGCGGCCATCACCGCCGACTACACCGAGCGGCCGCCCCTCCTGGTCGGGGTGTTGAAGGGTGCCTTCGTGTTCATGAGCGACCTGTCGCGCGCCATCGACCTGCCCGTCGACGTCGACTTCATGGCGGTGTCGTCGTACGGCAGCGCCACCCGGACCTCGGGCGTGGTGCGGATCGTGAAGGACCTCGACGCCGACCTGTCCGGCCGCCACGTCGTGGTGGTCGAGGACATCGTCGACAGCGGGCTCACCCTCAGCTACCTGCAGCGCTACCTCGTGGCGCGGGGGCCGGCCAGCCTCGCCGTGTGCGCCCTGCTCGTCAAGGAGGGACAGCAGCGGGCACCCCTCGACCTGCGCTACGTCGGGTTTCGCATCCCCCCCGATTTCGTGGTGGGCTATGGCCTCGATGCCGACGAGCGTCTGCGCAACCTCGACGCGGTCCACGTGCTCGCCGACCCGTCCTCTTCGCCGAGCTGAGGGCCGGTGAGCGTCGACGTCGCCCGGATCGAGCGGGCGGTACGCGAGCTGCTCGAGGCGCTCGGCGAGGACCCGGACCGGGACGGCCTGGTCGAGACGCCGAAGCGGGTCGCCCACATGTACGAGGAGCTGTTCGCGGGCTTCCACGAGGACCCGGCCCTCCACCTCGAGGTGACCTTCGCCGCAGACCACGACGAGATGGTCATGGTCCGCGACATCCCCTTCGCCTCGCTGTGCGAGCACCACCTCGTCCCGTTCATGGGCCGGGCCCACGTCGCCTACATCCCGGGGACCGACGGGCGCATCACCGGGCTCTCCAAGCTGGCCCGCCTGGTCGACGGCTACGCCAAGCGCCTGCAGGTCCAAGAGCGCATGACGACGCAGATCGCGGACACGGTCGAGCACGTGCTCGCCCCCAAGGGCGTCCTCGTCGTGGTCGAGGCCGAGCACCTCTGCATGTCGATGCGGGGGGTCAAGAAGCCGGGGACCCTGACGGTCACCTCGGCGGTGCGGGGCCTGTTCCGCACCGACGCGGCCACCCGGGCGGAAGCCATGCAGTTCGTCCACGGCCGCTGACCAGGGCGAGCCGACCCGGCGGGACGGGCCCCTGCCCGGTCGGGCCCGGGGACCACCGGGGCGGTCGTCCGTCGCCCAGCCCGGCGGCGTGCGGGTGGTTTACGCTGAGGCGTCATGACTGGACCGGGTGCCGTCGATCGTCCGCTGGTGATGGGCGTCCTCAACGTCACCCCCGACTCGTTCTCGGACGGGGGCGAGTGGTTCGAGGCCGAGCGAGCCGTCGCCCGAGGCCACGAGATGGTCGCCGAGGGTGCCGACGTCGTCGACGTGGGCGGCGAGTCGACCCGTCCGGGCGCCACGCCCGTCCCGGTCGAGGAGGAGCTGAGGCGGGTGCTCCCGGTGGTCGAGGCCCTCGCCGACGTGGTCCGGGTGTCGGTGGACACCACCAAGCCGGAGGTCGCCGCAGCGGCCATCGGCGCCGGCGCGACCTTGGTCAACGACGTGTCCGCGTCGCTCTTCGGGGTGGCCGCCGCCCACGGCGTGGGCTGGGTGGCCATGCACCGCAAGGGCCTGCCGGCCGACATGCAGCGCGCCCCTGCCTACGACGACGTGGTCGCCGAGGTGACCGCCTACCTGGTCGACCGGGCCGAGCGGGCGCAGGACGCCGGCGTGAGCGAGGTGTGGGTCGACCCGGGCATCGGCTTCGGCAAGACGGGCGCGCACAACCTCGCCCTGCTCGCCGCGCTCTCCGACCTGGTCGCGGTCGGGCTCCCCGTGCTGGTGGGGACCAGCCGCAAGAGCTTCCTCGGGACGCTGTGCGGTCACCCTGGCCAGCCGGCCGCTGTCCACGAGCGCCTCGCCGGCTCGCTCGCCTCGGCCACCTGGGCCATGGCGTGCGGGGCGTCCATGGTGCGCGTCCACGACGTCGCTGCGACCGTGCAGGCGGCGACCCTGGTCGGGCCCCGGCGACCCGCCGTCGCCGCCAGCGCACCGGCGGGTGCACGGTGAGGGGCAAGTGGGCAGCGGGCATCCCGCCCCGCAACTTCACGTGGGTCATCCGGGACGGGCTGGCCATCAGCGAACGGCCCGGTGGCTTCGCCCCGCACCACCGCCGCGTCCGCCGCCACGAGGAGATCGTGTGGCTGCGTGGCCAGGGGTTCACGACCGTGGTCTCCCTGCTCCCCTCCACCCACAACCTGCAGGCCTACGCCGAACTCGAGGTGCCGGCGCTGCACCGGCCGCTGCCCTCAGCGGGAGACGTGCGTCCAGCCCTGGCCGACCTGCTGCGCGACCTGCACGGGCTGTTGCTCTCCGGCAGGCGGGTCCTCGTCCACCAGGACGACCTGAGCGATCGGGTGGTCGGCGTGGCCGCCGCCTACCTGTGGTGGTCGGGCCGCCTCGCCAACGCCCAGCAGGCCATCACCGTCCTCGAGCACCTCGTCGGCCATCCGCTCGCCCCCGTCGGGCGCGAGCTGGTGACGGCCGTCAGCGCGCTCGGCGGGAGCAGCGGGGCGGTGGGCGCCCCCCGTCCCACCTGAGCCCGTGACGGGCACCGGTCCTCCGGGCACGGCCGTCCCGCCGTCGGGCCGGATCGAGGTGCGTGGCCTGCGGGTCGTCGGCACCCACGGCGTGCTCGAGGAGGAGCAGGGGCGTCCCCAGCCCTTCGAGGTCGACCTCGACCTCGACGTCGACCTGGCCCGAGCGGCCCGCTCCGACCGGCTCGAGGACACGGTCGACTACGGCGCCGTCGTCGCCGCCGCCGCCGCCGTGGTGGCCGGCCCGCAGCGCTTCGCCCTCCTCGAGGCGTTGGCCAGGGCGGTCGCCGAGGCCGCGCTCGCCACGTCCCCGCTGCTCGGCGCGGCCACCGTGACGCTGCGGAAGCTCCGCCCGCCGCTCGCCGCCGACCTGGTCAGCGTGGGCGTCCGCCTGACCGTCGGGCGACCGGGTGGCGTCGGTCCGGACGCACGGTGAGCGCGTCCGACGGCGGCACCCGACCAGGCGACCTCGGGCCGACTGTGCGGGCGTTCGTCGGGCTCGGGTCGAACCTCGGCGACCGGTGGGCCGTGCTGCGGCGTGCGGTCGACCAGCTGCGCGGGGCGGGCCGCGTGACGGTGGTGGCCGTCTCGCCGGTCTACGAGACGGAGCCGGTCGGCGGGCCCGAGGACCAGGGCCCCTACCTGAACCTCGTGGTCGAGCTGGCCGTCCCCGTGCCCGTCGACCCCTACCGCCTGCTCGAGGAGTGCCGGCGGTTGGAGGTGGCGGCCGGACGCGTGCGCACCGTCCGGTGGGGACCGCGTGCTCTCGACGCCGACGTCCTGTGGATCGACGGGGTCACCGTTGCCGACGCCGAGCTGACCGTGCCCCACCCCCGCTACGCCGAGCGCCGGTTCGTGCTGGCCCCGCTGGCCGACCTGGCTCCCGACCTGGTCGACGGGGCCATGGTGGCCGCCGCTTTCGGCGAGGTCGCCCAGGTGGGTACACTCTGAGGGTCCCACTGAGCTTCTGACGCGAACGGCACCCACCGGGGCCGGAACGTCGAAAGGGGTCTCGTGACCACCATCCGCATCCTCGGCCCGGGGCGGGCCGGTCGATCGCTGGCCGCGGCGCTCGCCGCGTGCGATGGCTTCGAGGTCGTCGGTCCCGAGGGGCGCGACCGGTCCCCGGCCCTGGCCGCCGGGGGCGTCGACGTGCTGGTGATCGCCACCCCCGACGGTGCGATCGCCGAGGTCGCCCGCTCGGTCGAGCCCCGTCCGGGCACCGCCGTGCTCCACCTGTCGGGCTCGCTGGGCCTCGACGTGCTCGCGCCCCACGAGCGGAGGGGCTCGCTCCACCCGCTCGTGCCCCTGCCGACGCCGGCCATCGGGGCTGCCCGACTGCGCTCGGGCGCGACCTTCGCCGTCGCCGGCGACCCCGCCGCCGCCGCGCTCGCCCACGCCCTCGGCGGCCGGGTCGTCGAGGTCGACGAGCGCCACCGTGTGGCCTACCACGCCGCCGCCTCCATCGCCGCCAACCACCTGGTCGCCCTGCTCGGCCAGGTCGAGCGGGTCGCCGCCGCCGCCCACCTCCCCCTCGACGCCTTCGCCGGGCTCGTGCGGGCCGCCGTCGACGACGCCTTCGCGCTCGGCCCCGGGGCGGCGCTGACCGGTCCGGCCGTCCGGGGCGACTGGGGGACCATCGCCCGGCACCGTGACGTCCTCGCCCGCCTCGACCGCGCCGCCGTCCCCGGCCCCGGTGGCAGCGAGGTCGCCGCCTACGACGCCCTCGTGGCCCTCGCCCGCGGGCTCGCCGTCGGACCCGGCCTGGGCGACCTGCCGGACGCCCTCGCCGAGGCCGCCGGCCCCGCCGCCGCACCGGTGCGGCCGGCAGGTGCGGGGAGCCGGGCGTGACGCCTCGGGGGGCCGTCGCCTACCCGGCGGGCGTCGAGGAGGTCGCCGTCCCGGACGGCCTCGCCCTCGTGCGGAGCGGGCGTGCCCTCGGCGAGCGGCTCGACGCCGAGCGGGCGGCCGGCCGCGTCGTCGGCCTCGTCCCGACGATGGGCGCGCTGCACGCCGGCCACCAGGCGCTCATCGAGCGGGCGGCGGCCGAGTGCGACGTGGTCGTGGTCACCGTGTTCGTCAACCCCCTGCAGTTCGGCGACCCCGGGGACCTGGCCTCCTACCCGCGCACCCTCGCGGCCGACCTCGACGCAGCCAGGTCGGCCGGGGCCTCGGTCGTCTTCGCTCCCGACGTGGCCGAGATGTACCCCTCGTACCCGGAGCCGCCGGCAACCACGGTGTCGGTGGCCGGCCTCACCGCCCGCTGGGAAGGGGCGTGCCGTCCCGGCCACTTCGACGGCGTGGCCACGGTGGTGGCGAAGCTCTTCGCCCTCGGCGGCCGGTGCCGTGCCTACTTCGGCGAGAAGGACTTCCAGCAGCTCGGCGTGGTCCGCCGTCTGGCCGCCGACCTGTCGTTCCCCGTCGAGGTCGTGGCCTGCCCGACCGTGCGCGAGGCCGACGGTCTGGCCCTGTCCAGCCGGAACGTCCGGCTCGGCCCCGACGAGCGCCGGGCGGCGACGGCGCTCTGGCGCGGCCTCGAAGCGGGAGCTGCCGCGCTCGCCCAGGGGGAACGCCGTCCCGAGGCCGTCGCCGCCGCCGTGGCCGGGGAGGTCGAGGGAGAGCCGCTCGCCCACCTCGAGTACGCCGCGCTGGTGCGGGCCGACGACCTCGAGCCGGCCACCACCGTCGACGGCGGTCCCGTGCGACTGCTCGTGGCGGCCCGGGTCGGGCCCGTGCGCCTCGTCGACAACCTCGACCCGCTGGCCGCCCGCGCAGGGGCCGTCACCACGGCCTCGCAGACCGCTCGACCGACCGCGTCACCCACGTACGACGGAAAGGAGGCGTCCGACCGATGCGACGCCGGATGATGAAGTCCAAGATCCACCGCGCCACGGTGACGGACGCCAACTTGAACTACGTGGGCTCCATCAGCCTCGATCCCGAGCTGATGGCGCTCGCCGACATCCTCGAGTGGGAGCAGGTGACGGTGCTCGACATCGACAACGGCGCCCGCTTCGAGACCTACGCCATCGTCGGGGCCCCGGGTGACGTGTGCCTGAACGGGGCGGCCGCCCGGCTCGTCCACCCCGGTGACAAGGTCATCGTCCTGACCTATGCCGACTACGAGCCGGCCGAGCTCGAGGGCTTCGTGCCCAGGGTCGTCCACGTCGACCGGGCCAACCGGGTGATCGACGAGACCTCCGCCCGCCTCGACGCCGAGCTCGACGGCCTGGCCCAGGGGTGACCGCCGGTCGTCACGAGCGCGAGGCCGGGCCTGCGGCGCTCGACGTGCTGGTGCTCGGCAGCGGGGTCGCCGGGCTGTCGGCGGCCGTCCGCCTGGCCTCGGGTGACGCCGGTGCTCCGGGGATGCGCGTCGGGGTGCTGACCAAGGCCGAGCTGTCCCAGTCGGCCACCCGGTGGGCCCAGGGGGGCGTGGCCGCCGTGCTCGGCGGCGACGTGGACTCGACCGACCTCCACCTCGCCGACACGCTGGCCGCCGGGGCGGGCTTGTGCGACGTCGACGCCGTACGGGTGCTGGTCGACGAGGGACCCGTCAGGGTCCACGAGCTGATCGCCATGGGCGCCGTCTTCGACCGCCAGCCGAGCGGCGCCCTGGCGCTGGCCCGCGAGGGTGGCCACTCGATGGCCCGCATCGTCCACGCCGGCGGCGCCGCCACGGGCCTGGAGGTCGAGCGGGCGCTCGTGGAGGCGATCCGCCGGACGGCGGCCGCCGTCCTCGAGTCGTGGTTCGCCCTCGACCTGCTCGTGGAAGGGGGGAGGTGCACCGGCGTGGTCGCCCTCGACCCGTCCGGGTGCCTCCGGGAGGTGCGGGCGCGCCACACCGTGCTCGCCACCGGCGGCGCCGGTCAGCTCTTCGCCGTGACGACCAACCCCGCCGAGGCGACCGGTGACGGGCTGGCGATGGCGCTGCGCGCCGGCGTGGCCGTCGCCGACGTCGAGTTCATGCAGTTCCACCCGACCGCTCTCCACCATCCCGCCATGCCCCGCCCGCTGCTGTCCGAGGCGCTGCGCGGCCACGGCGCCCTGCTGCGGGACGCCGAGGGCGAGCGCTTCGTCGACGAGCTCGCTCCGCGTGACGTCGTGAGCCGGGCCATGGCCGGTCGCATGCGGGACCAGGGGGTCGACCACCTGTGGCTGGACGCCACCGGGCTCGAGTCCTTCGCCACCCGTTTCCCGACGATCGCCGGGTCGCTGGACGAGATCGGCCTCGACCCGGGGACCGACTGGCTGCCCATTGCCCCGGCCGCCCACCACCTCGCCGGCGGCGTGGTCACCGACCTCGTCGGGGCGACCGAGCTGCGCGGCCTGTGGGCCGCCGGGGAGGTCGCCTGCACGGGTGTCCACGGCGCCAACCGGCTCGCGTCCAACTCCCTGCTCGAGGGGATGGTCTTCGGAGCCCGGCTCGCCGAGGCGCTCCGGGACGGGGTCGACGGTCCCTCGGCGAGCGGCGTGCTCGCCTCGGTGGGCTCCGCCGTGGCGGCGCTCGACGATCGGACGGCGGCCTCGGGTGCCCCGGGCGGGGCCGCCGACCGGCCATCTCCCACTCCGCTTCCCGACGCCGTGGCTCGCCTCGGCGAGCTCCGTGCCGTCGGCGGAGGCAGTGGGGTGACGGCCCTCGCCGGGTGGGCGGGCGACGCCGCGAAGGCGCGCGAAGGCCTGCAGCGGGCGATGTTCGACGGTGCCGGCGTCGTGCGGTCGGCCGGCTCGCTCGCCGCGGCGGCCGGAGCGGTGAGCGACCTGGCCGACGAGCTCACCGGCGGCGTGGACTGCGGGGACGCGAGCGGAGGGGCCCGGCCGGCTGGTGCCGCCGTCGGCGAGCTGGCCAACCTCGCCACCGTGGCGGCGGCCCTCCTGCGCTCGGCGGCCACCCGCAGCGAGAGCCGCGGCGCCCATGCCCGGAGCGACTTCCCCGGCACCGACGAGCGGTGGCGTCGACGGATCGCCCAGGTCCGTGGGAAGCTCGTGGTCCTCGACCCGCTGGCGGGACCGGGCTCTGCGGGCGGCGCCCCGTCCGGCCGCCGGCGCGCACCGGAGGAGCCGTCATGACCACCACCACCGAGCCCGTCCCGGGCGGCGCCGTGCCCGTTCCGGACACGCCCGCCGTCCCGGTCGACCCGCCACGGACCGCCGTCGTCGAGGCGGTGTCCCGCGCCCTCGCAGAGGACCTGCTGCCGCTCGGCGACCTGACGGCGTCCCTCGTGCCGGCGGACGTCCACACGACGGTCCGGGTGGTCAGCCGGGCGCACGGCGTCCTCGCCGGGCGGGCGTGCGCCGTCGAGACGTTCCGCCAGGTCGACCCGGCGCTCGAGGTCGACTGGCGCTCCGGCGACGGGTCGCGGGTGGCCCCCGGCACGGTCGTGGCCTCGGTCGAGGGGCCGCTGCGGAGCATCCTCTCCGCCGAGCGCACGGCTCTCAACTTCCTCGGCCACCTGTCGGGGGTGGCCACGCTGACCCGGCGCTACGTCGACGCCGTGGCCGAGGCCAACCCGGTCACACGCGTGCTCGACACCCGGAAGACGGTGCCGGGCCTGCGCTCCCTCCAGAAGGCGGCGGTGCGAGCCGGCGGTGGCACGAACCACCGCGGGAGCCTGTCGGAGGCCGTCCTCGTGAAGGACAACCACCTGGGGGGCGTGCGCATCGGCGACGCGGTGGTCCGGGCCCGGGCGCTGTGGCCCGGTCGCATGATCGAGGTCGAGTGCGACCACCTCGAGCAGGTCGAGGACGCCCTGGCCGCCGGAGCGACCGTGGTGATGCTCGACAACATGTCCCTCGACCTCGTCGCCCAGAGCGTCCGGTTGGTCCGGGCGGCCGGGACCGCCACGCTGGTCGAGGTCTCGGGCGGGGTCGACCTCGACTCGGCGGCACTGCTCGCCGCGGCCGGGGCGGACCTCATCTCGGTCGGCCGGCTGACCCACTCGGCACCCGTGCTCGACATCGGGTTCGACCTCGCGACGCCGGAGCCGAGCGGCGGGGCGACGCCAGGTCCGGGGCAGGCCTGAGCGTGCTCCTCGCCATCGACGTCGGCAACACCGAGACGGTGGTGGGCCTGTTCACCGACGAACCCGCGACGACGAAGGCGGCGAGCGCCGGCGAGCCCACCGGCCTCGCCCACCACTGGCGCCTCTCGACGGTGGCCGAGCGGACCGCCGACGAGCACGCCCTGCTCCTCACCCAGCTGCTCGACCTCGACGGGCTCGAGATCGAGGACTCGGTCACGGGCATCGCCGTGACCTCGTCCGTGCCCGAGGTCACGGCCAGCCTGCGCCAGATGGCCGGGCGGTGGTTCGACGTGCCGACGGTGGTCCTCGAGCCCGGGGTGAAGACCGGGATGCCGATCCTCTACGACAACCCGAAGGAGGTCGGTGCGGACCGGATCGCCAACGCGGTGGGCGCCTACGACCTCTTCGGGGGCCCCTGCATCGTCGTCGACCTCGGGACGGCGACCACCTTCGACGCCATCTCGGCGGCCGGCGAGTACCTGGGTGGCGCCATCACACCGGGGGTCGCGGTCAGCCTCGACGCCCTCTTCGCCCACGCAGCCGCCCTGCGCAGGGTCGAGCTCGTCGAGCCGAGGAGCGTCGTCGGCAAGTCGACCGTCGAGTCGATCCAGTCCGGTGCCCTCTACGGCTTCGCCGGCCAGGTCGACGGGTTGTGCCGCCGCTTCACCGCCGTGCTCGGGGAGGCCACGGTGGTGGCGACCGGAGGGCTGGCCGAGCTGATCGCTCCCCACGCCGAGGAGATCGAGTACGTCGAGCCGTGGCTCACCCTCCACGGGCTCCGGCTCGTCTTCGACCGCAACGCGTGAGGGCCCTCCGGCGGCCCCCGCCGGCGGGCGGGCGGCAGCCAGTGCCGGTGCGCGCCTCAGGTGCCGCAGGCCGGTGCCGGTGCGCGCCTCAGGTGCCGGGGAGGCCGGCGAGCAGCGACCGGGCGAGCTGGGCGAGGCCGGCCGCCAGGGCCGGCGAGGCGCTGGCCGCCGCCGCCTCCTCCGCCTCGGTGACGTAGCGGCGGGCTACGGCCACGGCGCTGCCGATAGCCGGGGAGGCGGCCACGATGGCCCTGGCCTTGTCGCGCTCGGGCAGGTCGAGCGGGCGTCCGAGCAGCACCCGTAGCTCGCGTCCGGCGTCCGCGTCGGCGAGGGCGAGGAGGACCGGGAGCGTGTAGATGCCCTCGGCGAGGTCCTGTCCGGCCGGCTTGCCGAGCTCGTCCTCGGTCCCGACGACGTCGAGGATGTCGTCGCGCACCTGGAAGATCATCCCGAAGCTGCGTCCGTAGGCGGTGAGCGCCTCGACCTCCGCCCGGGGCAGGCCACCGGTCAGGGCGCCGATGCGGCACGAGGTGGCCGTCAGGGAGGCGGTCTTGCCGGCGATGGCCGCCGTGTACTCCTCGAGCGTCCTGTTCACCTGGAAGGCAGACCGCACCTCGGCCACCTGCCCCTGGCACAGCTGGCCGAGGGTGGCGGCGAGCAGGCCGGCGATCTCGGTGCCGAGGCCCGCGGCGATCTCGGCCGAGCGGGCGAGCAGGAAGTCCCCGGCCACGATGGCCACGAGGTTGCCGAAGCGGGCGTTCACGCTCGAGACGTTGCGGCGCATCGTCGCTTCGTCCATGACGTCGTCGTGGTAGAGCGAGGCGAGGTGGACGAGCTCCACGGCGACCCCCCCGAGGAGGTCCTCGCGGCTGGCCTCCCGTGCCCCTGCCGTGGCCGTGGCCAGGGCGAGCACCGGGCGCAGGCGCTTGCCTCCGGCGGCGATGAGGTGGGTGGTGACCCCGTCGAGGAACTCGTCCCCGGTCACCACCGACTCCAGCAGCAGGGGCTCGAGCCGGGCGAGGCTCGCCTCGATCGTGGGAAGACCCAGAAGCTCGACGACGTTCACTTCCTACAGACGATAGGCGAGGATGCCGATGGTCGAGCAACCGGAACGACGCGGGTGCGAGGGCATGGGACGCCTGTAGACTCTTGTAGGTAACCGAGCCGCGGATGGAGGCGGTCGAGTGTTCGAGCGATTCACGGACCGGGCACGCAGAGTGCTTGTGCTGGCACAAGAAGAGGCGCGCCTGCTCAACCACAGTTTCATCGGCACGGAGCACATCCTGCTGGGCCTGATCCACGAGGGCGAGGGCGTCGCCGCCAAGGCGCTCGAGTCGTTGGGGATCACCCTCGAGGCTGTCCGTGAGAAGGTCGAGGAGACGATCGGCCTGGCCGGCTCGGCCCCCACGGGCTCGCCGCCGTTCACCCCCCGGGCGAAGAAGGTCCTCGAGCTCTCGCTGCG
>CAZSYT010000077.1:0-15286 GCA_964610905.1 uncultured Acidimicrobiaceae bacterium | reverse complement strand
GACGGGAATCGAACCCGCATGACCAGCTTGGAAGGCTGGGGCTCTGCCATTGAGCTACACCCGCGCGTCGTCGGTCGGAGCCGGAGACGTGCGACGGCACCACCTTACGCGACCGGCCAGGCGCCCCTCGACCCGGAGGGCGCCCCCTGGTCGTCGTCGCGGTGCCGGCGGTCGGTGCCCTCTTCGGCGGTCCGTGCCAGACTGGGAACGCTCCGGTGCCGCCGGGGGCGCGGCACGCCGGAACGTGCCGGCGACGCCCTCCGACCGCCCGGTGCCGGGCGGCGGGCGACGTCGGGACGGCGGCGGGCGACGTCGGGACGGCGGCGGACGGCGGCGGGCGACGGCGGGACGGTAGGGGGGAGCGGTGAAGGAGGGGGAGCGATGACGACGACGTCAGAGCGGCCAGAGGCCGTTCCCGGACCGGCCGGTGCCGCCGAGGGCAGGGCGCCGTTCGCGTGGGGAGGGGTCAACCACCTGGCCCTGGTCTGCCGCGACATGGAGCGGACCGTCGCCTTCTACCGCGACCTGCTCGGCATGCCGCTCGTCAAGACGATCGAACTGCCGGCCGGCATGGGGCAGCACTTCTTCTTCGATTGCGGCGGGGGCGACTGCCTGGCGTTCTTCTGGTTCCCCGACGCACCCGACGGCGTGCCGGGTGTCTCCGCCCCGGTCGGCCGTCCCGACCAGGGCAGCCTCACCAGCGCGGTGGGCTCGATGAACCACGTCGCCTTCACGGTTCCGGCCGATCGGATCGAGCAGTACCGGGACCGTCTCGTCGCCGCAGGAGTCGACTGCACCGAGGTGGCCAACCACGACGACAGCGAGTGGGGCATCGCCGACGCGGTGCACCCGGGCGTCTTCATCCGCTCCGTCTACTTCCTCGACCCAGACGGGATCCTCCTCGAGCTGGCCTGCTGGACGCGCCAGCTCGGCGAGGGGGACGTGCGGCACGCACCGGCGAGCGCTCCCGTGCGACCGCCGGGCACGGAGCGCTGAGGCCGGCGTGGGTCGACTCCGACAGGTGTCGCGCGCAGAGACCGACGACCCCGTGGTGACCGCCGTCTACGACCACCTCTTCGGCGAGCGGGACCCGGTGGCCGAGCCGGGCACCGCCACGGGGACGCGAGGGGACTGGTGGACGGTGATGGCGCTCGTCCCCGACGTCCTCCAGCACGCGGTTTCGGGCTTCCTCCTCTACCAGAGCCCGAGCCGGAAGCTCGACCCCCGTCGGCGCGAGCTCGCTCAGGCGAGGGTGGGGTGGGCAGCTGGCAGCGCCTTCGTCTTCTCCCAGCACTGCCTGGCCCTGCGCCAGCTCGGGGTGCCCGGCGAGGTCGTCGAGGCCCTCCCGGCGTGGCAGGGCGCCGGCTGCTTCGACGAGGTCGACCGGCTCGTCCTCGCGTACGCCGACTGCCTGGTCCTCGACCACGGCCGCGTGCCCGACGTCCTGTTCGCGTCGCTCCGTGCCCATCTCTCCGACGAGGAGCTCCTCGAGCTCACCTACATCGCCTCGCTCTACCTCCACCACGCCGTCCTGTCGCGGGCGCTGCGCACCGAGTCCGACGACCGGGCCGATCCGTTGGAGGTGCCGGGCGAGGCCGCCGGGAGCGGGGGTCCGGCCTGCTCGTGAGCGTGGTGGTGCCCCCCGTCGTCCGGGGACCCGACGAGCTCACGCCGCGCTGGATGACGTCCGTCCTGCACGGGTCCGGTGCGCTCCTCGAGGGGGCGCGGGTGGCCGGCCTCCACGCCGAGCCCATCGGGGCGGGAGGGCTGGCCGACACCGTCCGCGTCCACCTCGCCGTGGAGCCGCCGGACGCGGGGCCGACCAGCGTCGTCGCCAAGTTCGCCTCGTCGGACGCGACCTACCGGCGTGCCGGAACGGAGCGCGGTGCCTACGAGGCCGAGGTCGGCTTCTACGCCACCGTCGCCGACCGCGTCGCCGCTCGCGTGCCTCGTTGCCATGCCGCTGTCGGAGGGACGCGGGCGTCCGAGGGGTGGTTCACGCTCGTCCTCGACGACACGGTCGGCGCCCGACCCGGCGAGCCGCTGGACGGCTGCTCCCCGGCAGCCGCCATCGGTGCGCTCGCCGAGCTCGCCGCAGTCCATGCACCCGCCTGGGCAGCGCCCGACCTCGCCCCCGACACGGCGGCACCGCGCCATCGTTGGCTGCACCGTCCGGGGCTGCTCTCCGAGCAGGCCGGCGCCGTGCTCGCCCGGGCGTTGCCGGGGTTCCTCGACCACTTCGGCGACCGGTTGGAGCCCGCCCACGTCACCCTGTGCCAGCGGTTCGTGGCGTCGCTCTCGACCTGGCAGGAGCTGTGCCGGCCCGACCCTGCGACCGTGGTCCACGGCGACTTCCGCGGCGACCACCTCCTCTTCGTCGAAGGCGAGCTGCGGCCCTGGGTGGTCGCCTGGCAGGCGGCGGCGTGGGGAGTCGCCGCCCTCGACGTCGCGTACTTCGTGGGTGGCAGCCTGACCCCCGAGGTACGCCGGGCCCACGAGCGCGACCTCGTGGCCTCCTACCTCGACGCCCTCGGGCGGCGCGGGGTCGTCCGCTCGACGGCCGCCTTCGCCCTCGAGTACCGCCGGTGGTCCTTCGCTGGGCTGGCCGTGGCGATCGGCGCAGTCGTGGCGGGCGCACCGACCGAACGGAGGGATGCCATGGTCGCGGTGAGCGCAGCTCGCCACGCCACCCACGTCCTCGACCTCGCTGCGGACGAGCTCCTCGGAGCCCCGGGTCGTGCCTGACGAGCTCCTGCACGACGTGGGCGCGGCCGACGAGGGGCTGCACGCGGCGGGGCCCGAGGCGTTGTGGAACGAGTCGGTCTACCTCGACCTCGTCTCGGGCGACGGCTCGCTCGGCGCCTACGCACGCATCGGCCTGACGCCGAACCAGGGTGTGGCCTGGTGGACGGGTGCCGTCGTCGGTCCGGGGCGCCCGACGGTCAGCTCCGTGGTCCACGACGTCCGCTGCCCGCCGGTGGCAGGCAGGGTCGGGCCCGGTTCCGTGGCGCTCGAGGCGGACAGGCTCCGTCTCCGCTACGGCGTCGACGAGGCCCTCGGGCAGGTGACGCTGCGGGGCCGGGCGCCGGGGCGCACGCTCGACCACCCTGCCGACGCCTTCGCCGTGCCCGGACGTGGCCGTCCGAGCGAGGTCGCGCTCGACCTGACCTGGCGGACCGACGGGACGCCCTACCACTACGGGGTCACGACCCGGTACGAGGTCCCCTGCGTCGTCGAGGGCACGCTTGCGGTGGACGGCGTGGTGGTCCCCGTGTCGGGCACCGGCCAGCGCGACCACTCGTGGGGCGTGCGCGACTGGTGGGCGCTCGGCTGGTGCTGGACGGCGTTCCGGCTGGAGGACGGCACCCGTGCGCACGTGGCCGACATCCGGCTGCCCGAGCACCGCCTCGCCTTCGGTTACGTGCAGGAGGCGACGCCTGGCGGGTGGGCGTGCGTCCCGGTGGCCACCGCCGACGTGTCGGAGGACTTCGACGTCGACGACCTCCCTACTGCTGCCCGAGTAGCACTCGAGCCGTCCGGCCTGGTCTGCGAGCTCGAGCCAGTGGGCCACGGACCTGTGCTCCTCGTGTCCACCGACGGCCGCACGAGCAGGTTCCCCCGCGCCCTGGTGCGGGTCACCGCCGCCGACGGCCGGACGGGGAGCGGCTGGGTCGAGTGGAACCGCCCCCAGGGCGGGGGCTCGGGGCCCACGCAGCACTGACCGGCGCGACCGCCTCGGTGCCTGTGCGGCCGGCTGGGGCGGCCCCCCGCCTTGCCGCCCTCTGCGGGTCGCCCCCGGCGGGTCACCCGCCGCCCGGCCAGAGGGGCTCGGGCACCTCGAAGCCGACCGGGGCTCCCCACGCGTTCCGGTGGGCGACCTCGTGGACCGGGCGGCGGGGGGCCACGCCCCACCGGCCCGTCGGGTAGCCGAAGCTGACGCAACAGGCCATCACCCAGCCCTGGTCGCGGGGGACCCCGAGGATCTCGAGCGTCTCGACAGGGTGGAAGAAGCCGAGCACGGCAGTGAGGGAGCTGCCCACGCCCTCGGCCCGGGCGGCCAGCTGGGCGCTCCACACCGCCGGGAAGATCGAGCCCCCCGTCGGGTCCGACTGCACGAAGGCGAAGAGGAAGAGCGGGACCTCCTCGAAGTGGTCGGCCAGCCACTGGGCGGACGCCTGCACCCTGCGCATCTCGACGCTGGCCGGTGCGTCCGGATCGGCCGCGGCCCGGGCGATGCGGTCCGCGTAGACGGTGCGCCACAGCTGGTCGATGCTGTCGCGGTAGAGGGGTCCGATCCGCCCGATCACCGAGGGGTCGTCGACGAGGAGGAACCGCCAGTTCTGCGAGTTGCCGCCCGAGGGTGCCCGGATGGCGGCGTCGAGGATGCGGGCCTGGGTGTCGAGCGGGACGGGATCGGGCTTCACCCGGCGCATGGCGCGCGTCGTGTACAGGGCTTCGCGGACGTCCATCAGGTCCTCCTCGGGCGGGCGGTGCGACAGACCCGGTGGGCGGCGTGCGGCGACCCGGCCGGGTGGCGGGCGGAGCCACCGTAGCGTCCTGCTCGTGCCGGCGCCGTGGTACAACCGCCCGGTGACGTCCCCCGGCGACGTGGTCGAGCTCACCGTGGGCGAGCTCGCGCCAGGCGGCGCGTGCGTGGCCCGGGAGCCCGGCGGGCGCGTCGTCTTCGTCCGGCACGCGCTGCCCGGCGAGCGAGTCGTCGCCGTCGTCACCGAGGAGCAGCGGTCGTTCCTCCGGGCCGACGCACGCGAGATCGTCGAGCCCTCGCCCGACCGGGCCGCGCCGCCCTGTCCGGCAGCCGGCCCCGGCCGGTGCGGCGGGTGCGACTTCCAGCACGTGTCCCTGCCCGCCCAGCGGGCGGCCAAGGCGACCGTCGTCGCCGCCCAGCTCCGCCGGATCGCCGCGGTCGACGTGCCGGTCACCGTCGAGGCGCCACCACCCTCGGACGGCCTGGGGTGGCGGACGAGGCTCCGCCTCGCCGTCGACGAGGACGGGCGGGTGGGGTTGCGCCGCCACCGGTCGCACGACGTCGAGCCGGTGGAGCGGTGCCTCGTCGCTCACCCGCTGGTCAACGACGCGCTGCGCCGTACCGGGGCCGGCGCCGGCCCCGGCGCCGTCGTCGTCGAGGCCGAGCCCGCGACGGGCGAGGCGGCCGCGTGGTTCGAGCCCGCCGCAGGAGCGGGCGCCGTCCGGCGCGGTGCCGCCGGGCACGAGCGCGCCGGGGCGGGCGGCACCGTGACGACGGGCGACGGGGCGCGCCCGCTGGAGCGCGTCGCCGCTGGCCACCGGTACCGGGTCAGCCCCGGTGTCTTCTGGCAGGCGCACGTTGCCGCCCCGGACGTGCTCGTGGCGGCCGTGCTCGCCGCTGCCCGCCCACGGCCGGGAGAGCGGGTCGCCGACCTCTACGCCGGCGCCGGGCTCTTTGCCGTGCCACTGGCTGACGCGGTGGGCCCGTCCGGCGACGTCGTCGCCCTCGAGCGATCGGCGGTGGCGTGCGAGGACGCCGTCCACAACACGGCCGGGAGGAGCCAGGTGACGGTGGTCTGGGCTTCGGTGACGGCGCGCGCGTTGGCCGAGCAGGTGGGCAGGGCCGACGTGGTGGTGCTCGACCCGTCCCGCCGTGGGGCGGGGGGACGCGTGCTGCGGGCGGTCGCCGGGCTCGGGCCGCGCGTGGTGGTGTCGGTCTCCTGTGACGCCGCCACGTTCGCCCGCGACGCCCGCGTCCTCCTCGACGACGGGTGGCGGTTGGAGGGTGTACGGGTGTTCGACCTGTTCCCGATGACCGAGCACGTCGAGATCGTCGGCGTCCTCCGCCCGCCCGGGCCCTCCGGTGGCCACCGGGGCCCACGTCCGGTCAGGGGACGGCCGCGGTGACGGCCAGCGGTTGGCTGGCAGAGGACTGGCCCACCCCGAAGGTGTAGGTGCCGGGGACGGTCGTCCAGCCGCCGCCCTGGTACGTGCGCAGGGCGCTCGCCGGGACGTCGAGGGCCACGGTGCGGTGCTGGCCCGGGCCGAGGGTGACGGTGGTGAACGCCGCCAGCTCGGCCGGCGGTTCACCGGCGGCCGCCGGGTGCGTGACGTAGACCTGGGGCACGGCCGTGCCCCTGCGGGTGCCCGTGTTGGCCACCCGCACGGTGAGGTGCTCGCCCGTCCCCGTCCACGTGCCCGAGAGGCCCGACAAGGAGAACGTGGTGTACGAGAGGCCGAAGCCGAAGGGGAACAGGGGCGTCGTGCCCGTGGCGTGGTCGTAGCGGTAGCCGACGTCGAGGCCTTCGCTGTAGGTCGAGGTCAGACCGACCCCTGGCCACTGGGCCGTCGTCGCGATGCCGGTGGCGGCCATCGACGTCGGGAACGTGACGGGCAGGTGGCCGGAGGGGTCGACCGTCCCGAAGAGCACGGCGGCGATGGCCTGGCCGTCGGCCTGCCCCGGGTACCACGCCTCGACGACCCCGCGCACGGCGGAGAGCCACGGCATGAGGACGGGACCACCGGTGTCGAGGACGACGATCGTGTCGGGGTTGGCGGCGGCCACGGCGGCGATGAGCGCGTTCTCGTCACCGGGCAGCGAGAGGCTGGGGCGGTCGAATGCCTCGGCGTTGAAGTCACCGGCGAAGACCACGGCCACCTGGGACGAGCGGGCGGCGGCGACGGCCTGGGCGATGGCACCGCTGTCGTAGGCCATCCCCAGCTGGAGCGCGCTCGTCGACCCGACCCCGTGGCCGAGCGGCGTCCAGCGGAGCACCAGGTGGTAGGGGTGCCCGGCGACCAGGTCGACGGCCTGGGCCCAGATGCCGTGCACGTGGTTCTCCGGGTCGCTCACCGCGGTGACGCCGTCGAGGGTGAGGGTGGCGGCGCCGGAGCCGGCGAGGGACAGGCTGTAGAGACCGGAGCGGGGCACCGTCAGGGTCCCCGTCCACGACACGGCGGCCGGTCCCCACCCGGTCGGCAGCTCGATACGCGTGCCCCCGCCGGGCATCGACCCGTACGCCGTCCCCGGGCGCCGGTGGTGGGGCAGCGAGGGCCCCACGGACGCGTGGGCCGCTGGGCCGTGGCCGGAGCCCTCGGGTGCGGGGTTGACCGGACTTCCGGCGCCTGCGTGGGGGCGCGGGATCTTGGCGGAAGGGGGAGGCGTGGCGATCGACGGCTGTGGGACGAGCACGGCCCGCGCCGTCGACGTGACGGCCTGCAGGGACGGTGCCCCCGGCGACGCCGAATGGGAGACGGTGAGGGTCAGCCCGTGGCCGCTGCCCGACGCAGGTGCCACGTCGGCGGTCGGGACGTCGGGGAGCGGTCGGGTCGTCGAGCCTCCCGAGGCCGCGGTGACCCGCACGTCCGGACGGACCGTGGAGCGGATGGCGGCGAGCGGGGTGGAGACGAACGGGGCCCGGACGTGCGCGCTGCCGAAGCCCTCGGCGACGGGCACCGACGACGCGGCGGCCCCGATGACGGCGATCGAGCGGAGGGCCGTGGTGCTGAGGGGGAGGGCGTTCCCCTGGTCACGCAGGAGCACCGCCGAGCGCTCGGCGGCCCGGAGCGCGAAGGCGGCGTTCGCCGGGGTGTCGACGGGCGTCCCCGGGGCGCCGGTCGGCGTCCGGCCGACGATGTGGTCGGCGAAGAGCACCGTGAGGACTCGCTCGACGTCGGCGTCGACGGTGGACAGCGGGACGAGCCCGGCGTGCACGGCGGCGGTGAGGGCGGCGACCGAGCCGGGCTTCAGCAGGTCGGTCCCTGCCGCGAGCGCGGCGGCGGGGTCGTGGGCGGCCCCGAGGTCGGAGCGGACGAACCCGGTGAAGCCCCAGCCGGCCAAGGTCTGCTGCAGCGAGGGGTCCTGGCACTGGTACGTGCCGTCGAGGCGGGGGTAGGCGCACATGATCGAGGCCACGTGGGCCTTCGTGACGGCGGCCTTGAAGGGCGCGAGGTAGAGCTCGTGGAGTGCGCGCGCCGGGACGACGGCGTCGAGCGCCCCCCGGTTGGTCTCCTGGCTGTAGGCGACGAGGTGCTTCGCGTCGGCAAGTGTCCCCGTCGACTGGATGCCGTCGATCTCGGCGACGCCCAGCGCGCTCACCAGGGTGGGGTCCTCGCCGAAGCCCTCGAAGGCCCTGCCGTTCCAGACGACCCGGTCGAGGTTGAGGTTGGGGCCCTGTACGGCGTCGAGGCCCTGGGCCCGTGCCTCGGAGCCGAGGACCGAGCCGTAGGTGCGGGCGAGGGACGTGTCGAACGAGGCGGCCACGCCCAGCGGCGCGGGGAGGGCGGTCACGCCCGTGTCGTGGTAGGCGAGGCCGGCGGGCCCGTCCTGCAGGCTGAGGGAGGGGATGCACAAGTGGCCGACCCCGCTGTCCACGTTCTCGTACGGGCCGACGGCTCGCAGCACGAGCTCGCCGAGCTTCTCGGCGAGCGTCATGCGGTCGACGGCGTCGCGGGCCAGGGTGGCGGGCGAGGCGCCCCGGGCCATCGCCCGCGCCAGCCAGGGGCACGCGGCGACGGGCACCGGTGGGGTGGGCAGCTCGCCCAGCGCGTCGTCGGGATCGCCTCCACGGCCCGTCCCGGCGTGCGAGCCCGCGGGTGCGGGGTCGCCGAAGGCGTTGGCCGACGGCGTCGGGCCTGGCCAGTCGACGACCAGACCGACCACCAGCACGATGACGGCGGCCACCAGGGCCCAGGCACGCCCCCTCCGCTCCCACTGCACGTGGTGGGGCCGCTGCGCGAGGCGGTCTCCACCGTCCCGCGGGCTCTGGGCACGGCCGTGCCAAGGCGTCTCTCGGTGGGATCGGCCTGTCGGGTCGGGTGCGGGCATGCGTGCGGTCGGTACGACCCGGCGGGCACGTGCGCACACCCGGGGCCGGTGCTTCTCAGGTTACTCCCAGGTTCGGGGCGCAGCAGGGATGGACCGTCGCACGCGGCGGAGCGGCGCTCCATGATGGAGCTGTCCCCGGTGGAGGAACCGGGACGCGAACGGCACGAGGAGCGGCGATGACGGTGGAGGGCGACGACGGCGAGCACCCCGGTGGTCTTCCGGCCGCCGTCGAGCAGGCGGAGGAGGCCTTCGAGCGGGGGCTCGAGGCGGCACGTCTCGTCGTGGTCGTCCCCGTGGCCGTCCTCGTCCTCGCCGGCACGGGCGCCTTCGTCTACGGGACCTACGTGTTCCTCTCGTCGGTGCGCTCCGTCGTCGAGGAACCCCTGCCGGTGGGCCACCGCATCGGCCTCTTCCTGGCCGTGGTCGACCTCTTCCTCGTCGGGGCCACCCTCCTCATCTCGGCCTTCGGCCTCTACGAGCTCTTCGTGAGCCGTGTCGACCCGGGGGGCGTGCACCGGCTGCCGGCATGGCTCGAGATGAGCGACCTGAACGACCTGAAGGCCCGGGTCGTCTCCATGCTCGTGCTGGTGGCGTCGGTGAGCTTCGTCGAGACGGTCGCCGCCGAGGCCAACGGCCGCCTGGTGCTCGAGCTCGGCGGCGGGGTTGCCGCCGTCGTCGTCGCGCTGACCGCGTACCTCCGCTGGGGGAGCCCGGGGCACGGGAACGCGGGGAGCGGGAACGCGGGGAGCGGGAACGCGGGGAGCGGGAACAGGGAGGCGTGACGGCCGCAGCTGTCGCCGGTGGCCGACCCCGCGGTACCGTGCACCAGCGGAGGAGGGCACGTGACGACGGGGACGACGACACGACCGGTGCGGTGGTGAGCCACCAGCTGGCGCGGCCGAAGGTGGCCCTCGTCGTGAACCCGCTGAAGGTCCCCGACGCCGACGCCGTGCTGGCCCGGGCGCGCCTCCGGGCGGCGCTCGCGGGGGCGCCGCCGCCGCTGCGGTTCGACACCACGGTCGACGACCCGGGGACGGGCCAGGCGCGCGACGCCGTCGAGGCCGGGGCCGACGTGGTCCTGGCCTGTGGCGGTGACGGGACGGTGACGGCTTGCGCCAGGGCCCTGGCCGGCTCCGACACCGCGCTCGCCGTCCTGCCGCGGGGCACCGGCAACCTGCTGGCGCGCAACCTGGGCGTGCCCCTCGACACCGACGGCGCCCTCGACGCGGCGTTCGCTCCGGCACGGCGGCGGGTCGACGTGCTGGACGCCGGCGACCGCCAGTTCATGGTGATGGCCGGCGTGGGCTTCGACGCCGCCCTCGTGCGCGAGACGGACGAGGAGGCGAAGGGGCGCTTCGGGTGGCTGGCCTACGTGCTGGCCGCCGGGCGCGCCCTCCGCTCTGCGTCGCGCCGGCGGTTCCACGTGACGGTCGACGGTGTCCACACCGTACGGGCGGCCGCGGTGGGCGCGCTCGTGGGCAACGTCGGCACCCTGCGGGGCGGGATGACCCTCTTCCCCGAGGCGCGACCCGACGACGGGCTCCTCGACGTGCTCGTCTTCGCCCCCCGCGGTGCCACCCAGTGGCTGAGCGTGGCGTGGCACGGCCTGCGCGGCCGGGCCCACCGGTCACCGCACGCCCACACGCTGCGCGGCCGCGAGGTCCGGATCGTCCTCGACGACCCGTTGCCCGTCGAGTTCGACGGGGACCACGTCGGCGACGTCACCGAGCTGACCGTACGGGTGCGACCCCGCGCCCTGCACCTGTGCGCCCCTCCGACCGGCTCCCGGCCCGAGGTGAGCCCGCGTCCGTGGGGACCGGGCATCCTGCCCCACCCGGCGCTCGGGCCCGAGGTGGCCCGTGCCACGCCGCCCGAGCAGCAGCGGCGCTCGGGCTGACCCTCGCCAGGACGGGGGCGCCGCCGCGCCGCCGCGCTCGGTGTGGACCTGCTCGTGCCGCGGTGCTCAGCGCAGCCGGACGAGCGTGGTGACGGCGTCGTAGCGCTTCGCCGGGCCGCGCACGCGCCAACGCTCCTCGACCGTCGTCGGGCTCTGCACCCGTGTCGTGAGCTCGTAGCGGTCGGCGCCGCAGTCGTGGGTGGCGTGCCAGGAGCCGGAGGCGAGGTCGAGGTCGACGAACGGCCGGCCGTCGGCGAAGTGGAGTAGGACTGCCCCGTCGCCGCGCGCCCGGAGCTCGAGCACCCGGCGGGCCGGGCCCCGGTGCGCCCCGAAGCGCACCTCGCCGACCTCGAGGTAGGTGGCCGAGGCGCACGCGTCGCCGGGGGAGCGTTCGACGCTCGCCGTGCCGGCGAAGGTGCCGGAGCTGCCGAGGCGGTGGTCCTCGACGGTGCGGTGCACCTCCCAGGTCCCCACCAGGAAGGCGAGCGTGTCGGCGACGTCCACGGCCGCCATCCTCCCGCACCGGGCGGCCGGCGACGAGGCGGGACCGGGTGCACCCCCGGCGCCGTTGACGGTCGCGCCCGCTTGCTAAGGTCGGCCGGTCACGGGCGGGGCGGACCGCCGCCGCCGAGGCTGTCGCCGAGGAGGAGCCGTACTCATGTCGCAAGCCGTCACGCTGTCGCGCAACGAACCGATGGTGCTCGCCGACCTGCTGCCGGGCACGCTCGTGCGCGACGTGCTGCTGGTCGTCGGGGCGGCGGGCCTGGTCGGCCTGCTCGCCCAGGTGTCGGTCCACCTCTCCTTCACCCCGGTGCCCATCACCGGCCAGACCCTCGGCGTACTGCTGGCCGGTACGGCGCTCGGCTGGAAGCGGGGGGCGGCCGCCATGGCCCTCTACGCGGTCGCGGGCGTTGCCGGTGTGCCGTGGTTCGCCGGGCACGCGAGCGGGTACGTCGGCTCGTCGTTCGGCTACATCGTCGGCTTCCTCCTCTGCGCCGCGCTGTGCGGACGGCTGGCCGAGCGGGGCGCCGACCGGTCGCTGTGGAAGTCCGTGCCGGCCATGGTGGCCGGTGAGGTCGTCATGTACGGCGTGGGCGTGACGTGGCTGGCCGTCAGCCTCCACGTGGGCCCGGCCAAGGCGATCTCCCTCGGGCTCACGCCGTTCCTCGCCGGGGACGCCATCAAGGCGGCGCTCGCCGCCGGGCTGCTGCCTGCCGCCTGGAGGCTCACCGGGGAGCGCTGAGCCGGCGGCGCCCGCCCGGCCCCGCCGGAGGCGCACCGCTGCCCGTGCCGGCCTCGGTGCCGCCCCGCCGCTCGGCGGGCGGGCCCTCCTCGGGGCCGGAGCGCCGGGCGCGGGTTACCCGGGTCGGCCATGATCGACCCATGAAGATCCGCTTCGCCGTCGCCCCGGGCGGTGCCGCCGTCTCCCTCGACCGCTTCGCCGGCTTCGTCGCCGACGCCGACGCGCTCGGCTTCGACGGGGTGTGGCTCTCCGACCTGCCGGTGGGCCCGACCGTGGACCCGGTCGTGGGGCTGTCGTACGCGGCGGCCGCCACGACGCGGCTCAAGCTCGGGGCGAACGTCGTGCCCCTCGGGCGCAACCCGCTGACCCTGGCCAAGTCGCTGGCCCAGCTCGACCAGCTCTCGGGCGGTCGCCTGTTGCTCAGCTTCGTGGTCGGCCTCGACCAGCCCGGGGAGCGCCGGGCCCTCGGCACCGAGGGGGCGCACCGGGGACGTGTGCTCGAGGAGGTGCTCATCCTGCTCCGGGCGTGGTGGGCGGGGGAGACGGCGGGTGCCGGCTCGGGGACCGGCGTGGCCGGCCGCGACCTCGGCGGGCTCTCGTTGCCGTCCCTGCCCCACCAGCGACCGCTCGAGGTGTGGTTCGGCGGGAGGAGCACCGAGGCCCTCGCCCGGGTCGGCCGCGTGGCCGACGGGTGGCTGGGGGCGACGGTGACGCCGGCCGAGGCGGCCCGGGCCGTGCCAGCCATCGCCGCGGCGGCCGAGGCGGCGGGGAGGCAGGTCGACCCCGAGCACTTCGGCCTGAGCCTCTCCTACGCGGCGAGCGGGCTCGACGCCGGCGCCGCGGCGGCGCTCCGGGCACGGCGTCCCGACGTCGACCCCGCCGAGCTGGTGGCGGTCGGGCCCGACGGGCTCCGCACCCTCGTCGCCCGCTACCTCGACGCCGGTGTGTCGAAGTTCGTCGTGCGTCCGGTCGACCACGGCGGCGACGGGCGCGACGCGCTGGCCGCGCTGGCCGACGTGGTGCTCCCGCTCCAGAGCTGAGCAGTCTGCACGGCGACCGCCCCCGGGCGGTCTAGGGCCGCTCGAAGCACCGGTGCTACTGTGCGTCCACCCGGGGGGCTCTCGTGTACGTCCGTGCACCATCGCGCCTCAGGGTTCGCGCCGACCGGCAGGTCCGGCGGGATCGCTCGACCGAGGGGGCACAGGTGGTCGCAGGGGACGTGGTCGCAGGCGAGAGGCGCGGACGGGGCTGGCGCCGGGCACGCGTGCTCGCTGCGGGCGTGGTGGCGGCGGTGCTCGCAGCCGGCGTCGGCGCCGTGGTGACGCCGGCGACAGCGTCGGCGAGCGTGGTGGCCGGGACGTTCCAGCAGACCGGGGCCTTCCCCCGGACGATCGGCTCGGTCACCGACGTGTCGTGCGCCACGGCGACGACGTGCGAGGCCGTGGGCGTGTTCGGCGTCGACATCTTCTTCGTCAACGGGAGCGGCCCGGGTGCCGTCCTCGGCACGACCGACGGCGGAGCGACGTGGACGCTCCAGCGGCTGCCGGCAGGGACCCCGATCCTCTCCTCGGTCTCGTGCCCGTCCACGACGACCTGCCTCGCTGTCGGGACGTCGGAGGACAGCGCCACGACCACGTCGACCGTGGTCGGCACGACCGACGGGGGGACGACCTGGGCGAACCTCCCACTGCCGACAGGCGCGACCAGCCTCGGCACCGTCGACTGCGCGTCACCGTCGACGTGCGTCGTGCTCGGCCGCACCTCCTCCGGCGTCGGCGCGTGGGCGACGACCGACGGCGGGCAGCAGTGGACCACGGCCACCGTCCCTTCGGGCGTGACCAGCCTCGCCGGCGTCTCGTGCCCGACCACGACGACGTGCGTGGCGGTGGGCGCGACCAGCAGCAGTCCAACAGTCGTCACCACCACCGACTCCGGCGTGTCGTGGACAGCGCAGCCGCTGCTCGCCGGCATCCCGACCGGCGCGGCGCTCGATGCCGTCGCGTGCACCTCGGCGAGCACTTGCACGGTCGGTGGGAGCGTCTTCGACTCCACGACAGGCCTCGCCACGCCGGTGCTCGAGGCCACCTCCGACGGCGGGGCGGACTGGAGCAGCGAGCAGGCCCCGACCGGTGTCACCGCCGTCACCGGCCTGTCGTGCCCGTCGGCCACCGTGTGCCAGGCGGTGGGGACCTCCAGCCGCGCCGGCTCGAGCGTGAACTACCCCGCCGTGCTCGGCACGTCGGACGGGGGCGCGACGTGGACCGTCGAGGCACTCCCCGTGTCCATGGGCACGTCCGTCACCGTCTCGTGCGGCGGGGTCGGGACGTGTGAGCTCGCCGGGGTCGCGAACAGCGCCGGACCGGGCTGGGGGGCCCTGCTCGGCACGACCGACGACGGCGCGACGTGGGCCACCCAGGCGATGCCCGTCGGCATCGACGGCCTCTGGGCGGTCTCGTGCGCGTCGGCCACTTCGTGCACCGCCATCGGGTACACGGCCAACGACGGTGCGACGCCGGTCGTTGCCAGCAGCGACGGCGGGGCGACGTGGCGGTGGGTCGCCGCCATCCCGAACTCGAACCTGACGAGCCTGTCGTGCCCGTCGGCGAGCGTGTGCGAGGCGGTCGGCCTCGTCAACTCCCGCCCCGCCGCCTACCGCACCACCGACGGCGGGGCGACGTGGAGCGCACAGGCGGTCCCGGCCGGCCTCAACGGGCTGACGGACGTGTCGTGCGCGTCCACCTCCGTGTGCGAGGCGGTCGGGTACGGCGGCTCCGCGTACGTCATGGGCACCACCGACGGCGGGGCGACGTGGACGGTCCAGGCGCTGCCCGCGACCTTCTCCGCCGGGTCGCTCGGCGCGGTCGCCTGCTCGTCGACGGCCGTCTGCGAGGCGGTCGGGGAGACGTCCACGTCGTCCGGAGCCGCCCTGCGGACCACCGACGGCGGGACCACCTGGACCAGCCAGCCGGTCCCGGCGAGCGTCACCGGGCTCGACGCGCTGGCGTGCGCCGCTCCGGGCGCCTGCGAGGCGGTCGGCACCACGAGCGCGGGGTCGCTCGCCGTGGTCACGACCATCGACGGTGGGGCGACGTGGGCCGCGTCGGCAACCCCGCCCGTGGTCGACAACGCGGGCCACCTCGTCGTCGCCTGCACGAGCGTGGCCACCTGCGACGTAGCCGGCGAGGGCGGCCCGTCGAGCGCGACGCCGTTCGTCGCCTCGACCTCCGACGCCGGTGCCGCGTGGACGAGCGTGCCCCTGCCGTCGGGGGTCAGCGCGGTGGCGGGGCTGGCCGCGGCCGGGTCGGTGTTCGTCGGTGCGGCCGACGGCGCCGGC
>CAZSYT010000076.1:0-15430 GCA_964610905.1 uncultured Acidimicrobiaceae bacterium | reverse complement strand
GCAGGCTGCCGGGGATGCGCACGTCGTCGAGGACGACCTCGGCGGTGTGCGAGGCACGGATGCCCATCTTCTTGAACTTCTGCCCCTGCGAGAGGCCAGGCGTGCCGGGGGGGACGATGAAGCTGGCCTGGCCGCGCGAGCCGAGCTCGGGGTCGACCGAGGCGACGACCACGTGGACGTCGGCGATGCCGCCGTTCGTGATCCACGTCTTCGTGCCGTTCAGCACCCACTCGTCCTTGGCCTCGTCGTAGACGGCACGCGTCCGCAGCGACGAGACGTCGGAGCCCGCGTCTGGCTCCGAGACGGCGAAGGCGGCGAGCTGGATCTTGTCCGCGGTGCCGAAGCACTGGGGCCCCCACTCGATCAGCTGCTCGGGCGTGCCGTTGGCGGCGATGCCGGCGAGCCCGAGGGTGCTGCCCAGGATGGCCAGCGCGATGCCCGCGTCACCCCAGGCCAGCTCCTCGGCGGCGAGGGCCATCATCAGCCCCGCCTCGTCGAAGAACGCCTGCGAGATGAAGTCGAAGGAGTACAGCCCGACCTTCGCCGCCTCCTCGATGATCGGCCAGGGCGTCTCCTCGCGCTCGTCCCACTCGTGGGCGGCGGGCCGGATCACCGTCTCTGCGAAGTCGTGGACCCACTTCTGGATCTGCTGCTGGTCCTCGTTGAGGTCCATCGAGAAATCGGCCATCGGCCTTCGCTCCGTTCCGGCCCGGTCGGGCCTCATCTCCTCCGTCGGCCCTTTCGGACCGTCACCTGGCGGGCGCACCCGCCGGGGCGGGCGCCGGTCGGTGCCGTCGTCCAGCGGCGAGCTCCTGTCGCGCGGGACCGGTTACTGAATGGTAATCACTTGTCGCCACCCCCGCCACCGCGGCACCCGCCGGTCGGCGCCCCGCCGGCTGCGGCGTCCGGCCCCGCCGGCTGCGTCGTCCGGCCGGGGCTCAGGCGGGGCGGACGTCGACCGCCTGGAGGCCCTTGGGCCCCTCCTGCACGTCGAACTCGACAGCCTGGCCCTCCTCGAGGGCCCGGTACCCGCTCATCTGGATGGCGCTGTAGTGGACGAACACGTCGGGCCCGCCACTGGGCTGCGAGATGAACCCGAAGCCCTTCTCCGCGTTGAACCACTTGACCGTTCCGGATGCCACGGCGGCGCTCCCCTTTCGACCCGCGTACCTGTGCCAGTGCGGACCGACCGCCCGTGCACCCCGGCGCGGGCGGACCGGCTCGGGGACGGACGCTAGCAGCCCGCGACCGGACGGGCAGGCGTGCGGGAGCACGGCGCCGCACCGTTCACGGGGCGTTCACGGGCGCCGGACGCGGGTCCCTCCCGGGCCGTCCTCGACCACCCAGCCGCGGCCGACGAGCTGGTCGCGCAAGACGTCGGCGTCGGCGAAGCGGCGCTCGGTTCGTGCCGCGTCGCGCTGCGAGACGAGGTCGAGCACCTCGGGGTCGTCGACGGCCTTCCGCTCGCCGCGGAGCTGCAGCCCGAGGACGGCAGCGAGGTGGGCGACGGTGCGGGCCGCCCGTCCGGCGTCCGCGCCGCGGCCGGCGTCGGCAGCCACGTTCGCCTCGCGCACCAGCTCGAAGACGCCCGAGAGGGCACCGGGGGTGTCGAGGTCGTCGTCCATGCGCTCGACGAAGCGGGCGACGGCGGTCTGGTCGAGGTCGTCGTCTCCCGACCCTGCCACCGAGGTCACGGGGTGCCCCCCGGCCAGCGGGTCGGCGAGGCCGAACCGGCGGGCGAGCTCGTCGAGGCGGGCCAGGCCGGCCTCGGCCTGGCCGACCGTCTCGGGCGTGACCTCGATCGGGGAGCGGTAGTGGGCGCGCAGCACGAGGAGGCGGTAGGCCCGGGGGTCGCTGCGGGCGAGCAGGTCGTCGAGCGACGTGAAGTTGCCGAGCGACTTCGACATCTTCTCCCCTGCCACCGTCACCCAGCCGTTGTGCACCCAGTGGTGGGCGAAGTCACGCCCGAGGGCGACGGCCTGCGCCCGCTCGTTCTCGTGGTGGGGGAAGATCAGGTCGATCGCCCCGCCGTGGAGGTCGAATCCCTCCCCCAGCAGGTCGAGCGACATCACGACGCACTCGGTGTGCCAGCCCGGCCGCCCCGGGCCCCACGGCGAGGGCCAGGTCGGCTCGCCCGGTTTGGCCTTCTTCCACACGACGAAGTCGAGCGGCGAGCGCTTGGCCTCGAGGGCCTCGACCCGCGCCCCGGCCCGCAGCGTCTCGAGCGGCTGGCGGGCGAGCAGGCCGTAGCCCGGCACCGCCTCGGTCGACAGGTAGACGCCGTCGGGCGTCTCGTAGGCGACGCCCCGAGCGACGAGCTCCTCGACCAGCTCGACCATCCGGGCGACATAGGCGGTGGCGTGGGGGACCTCGTCGGGCCGGAGCACGCCGAGGGCGTCCATGGCGTCCCACCACGCCCGCTCGTAGCGGCGGGCGAGGACCTCGGGGTCGACACCCTCGGCGTTGGCGCGCTCGATCACCTTGTCGTCGACGTCGGTGATGTTCGAGACGTAGGTGACCTCGAGCCCCGAGGCGACGAGGTACCGGCGGAGCACGTCGAAGACCAGGGCGAAGCGGCCGTGCCCGAGGTGGGGCGCGTCGTAGACGGTGGGACCGCACACGTAGAGCGACACGGCGCCGGGCCTCCGCAGGGCGAGCGGGCGCACCTGGGCGGTCGCCGTGTCGTAGAGGCGCAGCACGCAAGGTACGGTAACCCGATGTTGCCTGCCGACGCGACAAGCCAGTCCACCCCCCCGCCGCCGGCGCGCACGGGTCCCACGGGGGTCCCCGACCGGCCCGCCCTGGAGGGGCTCGAGGCCCGCTGGGCAGCCACCTGGGATGCCGAGGGCACCTACGCCTTCGACCGCTCCGTCGGTCGCGAGGACGTCTTCTCGATCGACACCCCACCGCCCACCGTCTCGGGGTCGCTGCACGTCGGCCACGTCTTCTCCTACACCCACACCGACGCGGTGGCCCGCTACCAGCGCATGCGCGGCAAGGCGGTCTTCTACCCGATGGGCTGGGACGACAACGGCCTGCCCACCGAACGGCGGGTGCAGAACCACTTCGGCGTCCGCTGTGACCCCTCGCTGCCGTACGACGCCTCCTTCACCCCGCCCGCGGCGCCCGCCGAGCCGCCGGTCGCCGTCTCGCGGCCCAACTTCGTCGAGCTGTGCCTGCGGCTGACAGAGGACGACGAACGGGCCTTCGAGCACCTGTGGAGGATGCTCGGGCTGTCGGTCGACTGGTCCCACACCTACGCCACCATCGGCGAGCAGGCTCGGCGCGCCTCCCAGCGGAGCTTCCTCAGGCTGCTCGCCGCCGGTCACGTCGAGCAGCGCGTGGCCCCCACGCTGTGGGACGTCGACTTCCACACCGCCGTCTCCCAGGCCGAGCTCGAGGACCGCGAGCGGCCGGGCGCCTACCACCGCCTGCGCTTCCTGCGCCCGGACGGCCCCGCCGACCGGGCGGTCGGCGCGACCGACGGGATCGACATCGAGACGACCCGGCCCGAGCTGCTTCCCGCCTGCGTCGCCCTCGTCGCCCACCCCGACGACGAGCGCTACCGGACGTTGTTCGGCACCGAGGTCACCACCCCGCTCTTCGGGGTGCGGGTCCCGGTGGTCGCCCACCCGCTCGCCGACCCGGACAAGGGGTCGGGCATCGCCATGGTCTGCACCTTCGGCGACACGACCGACGTCCAGTGGTGGCGTGAGCTCGGCCTCGCCACGCGGACGATCATCGGCCGGGACGGGCGGCTCCAACCGGTCACCTGGGGCGCACCGGGGTGGGAGTCGGCGGATGCCGCCGGCGCCCAGGCCGCCTACGACCAGCTGGCCGGGCGGACGGTCCCCCAGGCCCGCACCCGCGTGGTCGAGCTGCTCGGCGCCGCGGGAGCGCTGATCGGCGTGCCGACCCCGATCACCCACCCGGTCAAGTTCTACGAGCGGGGCGAGCGTCCCCTCGAGATCGTGACGTCGCGCCAGTGGTTCATCCGCACCCTCGGCCTCCGGGACCGCCTGCTCGAGCGGGGCGAGGAGCTCGTGTGGCACCCCGCCTACATGGCGCACCGCTTCCGCACGTGGGTCGAGGGCCTCTCGAGCGACTGGAACGTGAGCCGCCAGCGGTTCTTCGGGGTGCCCGTGCCCGTGTGGTACCCGGTCGACGCGGAGGGGGCCGTCCGCTACGACCAGCCCCTCGTGCCCTCCGAGGCGGCGCTCCCGGTCGACCCGTCGACGGACGCCCCCGAGGGCTACGCGGAGCACCAGCGCGGCGCACCGGGCGGCTTCGTCGGCGACCCCGACGTCCTCGACACCTGGGCGACCTCCTCGCTGACGCCCCAGATCGCCGGGGGCTGGGAGGACGACCCGGACCTGTTCGCCCGGGTGTTCCCCATGGACCTGAGGCCCCAGGCACACGACATCATCCGCACCTGGCTCTTCTCGACGGTCGCGCGCGCCGAGCTCGAGCACGGCACGCTGCCGTGGCGCAACGCGGCCATCTCCGGGTGGGTGCTCGACCCCGACCGCAAGAAGATGTCGAAGTCCAAGGGCAACGTGGTCACGCCGCTGCCGCTCATCGAGCGCCATGGTGCCGACGCGGTGCGCTACTGGGCCGCCTCGGGCCGCCCGGGCACCGACACGGCCGTCGACGAGGGGCAGATGAAGGTGGGGCGGCGGCTCGCCATCAAGGTGCTCAACGCCTCACGGTTCGTCCTCGGGCGTCTCGACGGCGGCGACACCGGCACGTCCGGGGCGGGGCACGTCGCCGCCGTCACCGAGCCCCTCGACCTGGCGATGCTCTCCCGCCTGCGGCGGGTGGTGGACGACGCCACCACCGCCTTCGACGCCTTCGACTACGCCCGTGCCCTCGAGCGGACCGAGGAGTTCTTCTGGGCCTTCTGCGACGACTACCTCGAGCTGGTCAAGGGGCGCGCGTACGACCGCGGGACGGGTCCGGGGCCGGCGTCGGCGCGAGCGGCGTTGACGATGGCGCTGTCGGTACAGCTCCGGCTGTTCGCCCCGTTCCTGCCCTTCGCCACCGAAGAGGTGTGGTCGTGGTGGCAGACCGGCTCGGTCCACCGGGCGCCGTGGCCCGACGCCGAGGACCTTCCCGCCTCGGGGGACCCCGAGCTCCTCGCCGTCGCCGGCGAGGTGCTCGGCGCCGTCCGCCGGGCCAAGACGGCGGCCAAGCGGTCGATGCGCGCCGGGGTCGCGACCCTGACGGTCACCGGCACCGCCGGCCAGCTAGCGCGGGTGGCGCTCGTCGAGCCCGACCTCTGCGAGGCCGGACGCGTCGGCACGCTCGTCACCGACGAGCGCGCCGGCCCGTCGGGCGACGGGCTGGCGGTGGACGTCGAGCTCGCACCCGAGGAGTGACGGCGGGACCGGGTCCTCAGCTCGAGAGGTAGGCGCCGAGGGCGGCGTCGCCCATGTCGGCGGGCTGCCCCTCGCGCACGATCCGGCCGTGGACCATGATGGCGGCCCGGGAGGCCACGGCGAGAGCCGTCGTGACGAACTGCTCGACCAGCAGGACGGTCATGCCGGTCGCGGCCAACGAGGCCACCAGCTCGTAGAGCTCGGCCACCACCAGCGGGGCGAGCCCCATCGACAGCTCGTCGAGGAGCAGCACCCGCGGCGAGCCGACGAGGGCACGGGAGATGGCCAGCATCTGCTGCTCGCCGCCCGAGAGCGTGCCCGCCAGCTGGCGGCGCCGCTCGGCGAGGCGGGGGAAGCGCTCGTAGGCGGCGGCCTCGACGTCCGCCATGCTCACCCCGCCCCGGTACGTCCAGATGCGCAGGTTCTCCCGTACGGTGAGGTTCGGGAACACGGCCCGCCCCTCGGGGACGGCGCACACCCCTGCCCGGGCCAGCTGCTCGGTCGGCGTGCGGCCGACGTCGAGGTCCCCGACGGTCACCGTGCCGTGGGTGGGACGGAGCTGTCCGCGCACGACGGCCAGCAAGGTCGACTTGCCGGCGCCGTTCGGGCCGAGGAGGGCGAACACGCTGCCGGCCGGGACGACCAAGTCCACCCCGTGGAGCACCTCGATCCGCCCGTAGGCGGCGTGCACGCCGGCGATGGTGATCGCCGGCGGGCCGGTCGCGCTCGCCCCGTCGGCCCGCCGCCGGGCCCCGACGACCGTCACCGGTCGCCTCCGGCCGCCCGGACGCCCTCGGGGACGGCGCCGAGGTAGGCCGCCTGCACGCCGGGGTCGGCGCGCACCCCGGCCGGGGCGCCCGAGGCGATCACGTGGCCGAAGTCGAGCACGTGGATCGGGTCGCAGACCCGCATGACGAGCTCCATGTCGTGCTCGACGAGGAGCACGGCCGTGCCCGATGCGGCCAGTCGCACGATGAGGTCCCCGAGGGCCTCGGACTCGGCACGGTCGAGCCCCGAGCCCGGCTCGTCGAGGAGGAGCAGCCGCGGGTCGATGGCGAGCGCCCGCGCCAGCTCGGCCATGCGGGCGAGGCCCGTCGGCAACGTGCTCGCCTGCACGCCGGCGACGGAGGTGAGCCCCACGTCGGCGAGGATCCGCGCCGCGCGCGCGGCACGGCGGCGCTCGGCCTCGTCGCCCTCGCCGGCGTGGTCCCGGTGGCGGCTGCGGCGCCGGTGCCACCACACGGCCGTCGACTCGAGCCCGACGAGGACGTTCTCCTCGACGGTCAAGGTCCCGAAGAGCTCGAGGCGCTGGAACGTCCGGGCCAGGCCGAGGCGCGCACGGGCGGGGGGTGCCAGGGTGGTGACGTCGCGCCCGAAGAGGTGGACGGTGCCACGGTCGGGGTGCTGGAGCCCGCTCACCACGTTGAACAGGGTGGTCTTGCCGGCGCCGTTGGGGCCGATGAGCCCTGTCACGCGCCCTCCGGCGACCTCGAGGTCGACGTCGTCGAGGGCGAGGACGCCGCCGAAGCGCACCGACACGCCCGAGAGCGCCAGCGCGACCTCGCCGCCCGGCACGTCGCCGGGCGACGCACCCGGGCCGCCCCCGGCGGCAGCTGCCACCGCAGGCGGGTCAGCCGGCGGCATGGGCTTCGCCTCCCAGGGTGAAGGCGCCGTCGGGGGCCAGCTCGTCGGCTCCGAAGGCCTCCCCCGCCGGACCCGGCCGCCCCGCCGAGCCCGACGCCAGGGGCACGAGGCGCTGGAGCGCTTCGGCACCGAGGATGCCGGCGGCCGCCCGCCCCACCAGGATGATCCCCGCCCCGGCGAACAGCCCGATGCCGTTGTCCCACACGTTGGCCAGCACCACGTAGGTGATCGAGGCCAGCAGGGCGCCGCTGACCGACCGGACGCTCCACGTGGTCACGAAGAGGAAGAAGATGACGCCGGCGAAGACGGAGAAGTCCGACGTCCCGACCACGCCCTCCACGGTCCCGTAGAGGGCCCCCGCCAGCCCGGCCATCGCCGCGCCCACCCCGAAGACCACGACGCGGGTCGCCGGGACGTTGAGCCCGACGGTGGCGAAGGCGGCGGGCGAGTCGTTGAGGGCCACCAACCGCCGCCCGACGAGCGAGCGCCGCACGGCGAGGACCAGCCAGGCGCACCCCAGGAAGCAGCTCGACACGAGCAGGAACTCGGCACGGTCGCCACCGAAGGAGAGCCCGGGGAGGACGATCCGCCCCACCGTGAGCCCCCCGCTGCCGAACACGTGCACGTCGGCGAAGAACCCGGTGGCGACGGCGTCGGCGAAGGCGAAGGTGGCGAGCGCCAGGTAGAGGTCGCGCAGGCGCACGGTGGGCAGGGCCACGAGCGCTCCGAGCACGCCGCAGACGCCGGCCGCGGCGACGAGGCCGAGCAGGGACCCCCCGCCGGCGACCTTCCCCATCACGAAGGCCCCGAGGCCCATGAAGGCGAACTGGCAGAGCGACACCTGGCCGGCGTAGCCCGTCACCAGCACCAGCGACAGGCCGACGATGCCGAAGGCCATCACCTGCCCGCCCAGGTCGAGGACCGTGGTGCCGTTCGACTGGGCGCCGACGAAGACCACGGCGGCGAGGACGACCACGACGGCGAAGACGGCGCTCGACACGGCGGCCTGCCGGGCACCGACCAGGCGCTGGGCCCGCACCGTGGTGAGCCGGCCGACGGCCCGCAGGCGCGCCGTCGGCACGGTCACCAGGGCGATGAAGAAGAAGACCATCGGCAGGACGAGCGGGATGTCGGTCTGGAGGTTCTGGGCGAGGTGGGGCACGACGGCGTACGAGTTGATGTAGCTCTCGAGCAGGCCGATGCCCACGGCCGCGGCGAAGGTCACGGGGATGCTGCGCAGCCTCCCGACGACGGCGGCGGCGTAGCCGTTCACGACGAGCAGGGTGAGGGCGGCGATGTTGATCCCGGTGCTCTGGGTCCCGGCGATGAGGACCCCGGCCAGGGCAGCGAGCACGAAGCCGAGCACCCAGCCCAGCTGGCTGACCCGGTTCGGCGACGCGCCCGCCATGGCCAGCAGGTCGGGGTCGTCGACCACGGCCCGCAGGGCCAGACCGGTCCGGGTCGAGAAGAACAGGAGGCGGAGGCCGACGGCGACCACGGCGGCGAGGCCCACGATCAGCACGTACTGGTACTCGATGTTGACGCCGGCCACCCGGAAGGTTCCGGCCACGAGGGGGCTGACCACTCGGGTGGTGGTCGGGCTCCACACCAGCGCCGCCACACCGGTCAAGATGACGAGCAGGCCGAGCGTGACCATCACGGGGCGTTCGGTCGACGCCCCGTGCAGGCGCCGCATCAGGACGCGTTCCACGAGGGCCCCCGAGAGCGGCGCGACGACCACGAGCACGACGGCCAGAGCGACGAGGACGGGGACGTGGTGGTGGACGACCAGCTCCCAGTAGAGGAACGCGGCGATCATCCCGACGGCGCCGTGGGCGAAGTTGAACACCCCGGACGCCGCGTAGGTGACGACGAGCCCCGTGGCGGCGATGGCGAAGCCCGCGCCGAGCATCACGCCGAACACGGTGTACTGCAGGAAGTCGCTCACGGCTCGTCGCCCTCCCCGGCGCTCACGACCACGGCCACGGCCCCCCGGCCGGCCTCCGGGTCAGGCGCCCGGGAGCCGGTAGAAGGAGTAGTTGCAACGGTAGCCGTGCGTCGGGCCCGACACCGGCGGGTCCTGGTAGCGCTGGAACGTGCCGTTGACCACCCGACCGATCAGGTAGCAGTTGCTGAGCGTCTTCGCCACCGGGTTGGCGGGCGCCACGAGGTGGCCGCCGTCGAACGAGGTGATCTTCTTCAGCGCGGCGAGCAGCGAGCCGCGGCTCGGGTCCGCCCCGGCGTTGCGCAGGGCCTCGGTGAACAGCTCCGCAGACAGCCACCCGTACAGCGTGAACAGGTCCGGCTTGAACCCGGGCGAGGCGACCTGCACCCAGTGGAGGAACGTCGCGTCGGCCGGGATGGCCGACGCGTCCCCACCGAGGTACAGCGAGGTGTTCTGGTCGAGGTAGGCGCCGTCGATGGCGGTGGTCGAGCCCGTCTGGCTGACGACGTCGGGGATGAGCGCCGAGGAGTACGTCGAGGCGCCGAGGACGAGCACCGGGTGGAAGTCCTGGTTCTTCATCGCCTTGATGACCGCCGCAGCGTAGTTGTACGGCATCTGCTCGATGAAGAGCATCTTGACGCCCGCCTGCTTCATGGCGATGACGTTCTGGTCGAAGCTCGTCTGGGTGATGTCGAAGGTCTGGTCGTAGGCGATGTGGTACCCGAGGTGCTCCATCGCCGCCTTCTCGCCCGCCCACTGGGCCTCGGCCGAGGGCTGGTTGGCGATGAGGGCGCCCACCGCCTTCACCCCCGAGGCGTAGTGCTGCTTGAAGAACTCGAGGGGCCCGAGCTGCCACCCGGGGATGGCGGGGACGGCGGAGACGACGTTGGGCAGCGCCCCCGTCTTCGGGTCGATGACGATCGAGACGTCGGGCATGCCGGGGTCCTGGGCGAGCAGCGCCCCGCCGTAGCTGTCGTCGAGGGAGAAGCTGCCGACGAGGGCGAGGTCGCTGTTGATGGCCTGCTGGGTGGCCTGCTTGTTGCCGGCTCCCGAGTAGTGGTCGTCGTAGCCGTTCACGACCAGCTTCCGCCCGTTGACGCCCCCGGTCGAGTTGACGTACTTGGCGTACGCCTCCGTGCCCACCAGGGCGCCCTTGAAGAGCCCGAAGGTGAGGGTGGACACGTTGCCGATCGACACGGTGGTGGCGGTCACGCCCGTGTGGTCGCTGAACGCGCTCTGCGGGATGCCAGACGGGTTCGCCTTCGCGATCTCGGACGTGGTCGAGCTGCACGCGGTCGCGACCAGCGCCGTCGCCAGGACCGCCACGACGGCTGCCCGCCGGGTCACGCCCCTCCGCCTCGTCAGCCGCTTCGGTGCAGTGCCCACCGTGTCCCCCTTGTCCTCGTCGGGCCACCCTCGGTGGGCCCTGCCGGCGGGATCGCGACCCGCGGTCGGCTCCGTGCCGGCACACGTCCGTCAGGAATGTGACTCTATGTCAGAAACGGCGGGCGTGCCGGTAGCCGCCCCGGCAGCGGCGTCTCCGGCCACCTGTCCCGAGGGGCGCCGGGGCGGGCCCGGTCTCCCGGCCCGGACGGCCTCGAGGAAGCGAGCGACGCCGACCACGGCGTGGCGACAGCGGACCGACGCGAGCACGTCGAAGGCGTGCTGGGCGTACGGCAGCTCGGCGTAGGCGACCGGCGCCTGCGACCGCTCGCGCAGACGGTCGACGAAGCGCCGGGCGACGGCCACGGGCACCAGGGTGTCGTGGGTCCCGTGCAGCACGAAGAAGGGCGGTGCGTCCTCGGTGACCCGGCACAGCGGCGAGGCGTCCTCGAACCGCTGCCGGTCGCCGTCGAGCGAGGCCTTCAGCACCCGCCGTTCGAGCAGCTCGCGTAGACCGGGGCCGTAGGCGCCGGCCAGCTCGGGGTCGGCGGTCATGTCGTAGACGCCGTAGAAGGGCACGCACGCGTCGACCGACGTGTCGGCGTCCTCGAAGCCCGGCTGCCACTCGCGCGCGCCGGGGGTGAGGGCGAGCAGGGAGCTCAGCTGGCCACCGGCCGAGCCTCCGGCGATGGCGACGAACGTGGGGTCGCCCCCGTGCTCGGCGATGTGCTCGCGCACCCAGGCGACCGCCCGCTTGCAGTCGACGACGTGGTCGGGCCAGGTCGCCCGCGGGCTCAGGCGGTAGTTGACCGAGACGCACACCCAACCACGGGCCACGAGCTCGTGCAGGAGCGGGATCCCCTGCTCGCGCTTGTCGCCGATGACCCAGGCACCTCCGTGGACGTAGACGAGGACGGGGCCCCCGGTGGGCGGCCCGTCGCGGCGCTGGAGGACGTCGAGGCGGTGCCGGTGGATGCCGTCCCCCCAGTAGTCGATGTCGCGCACCCGCTGGATCGCCCGCAGACGGAACGGCACGGCGAGGGCCACGTGCCAGAACGTGTTCCACCGGGGCGCGGGGTCGAACCCGGCAGGGAGGACGAGGCCACCGGTGGCGCCGTCGAGGGCGGCCGCCACGACCGCCGCTGTCCGGCGCGCCGCGACGACCTGCACGACGAGCCCCGCCCACGACGCCACGGTCACGGCCAGGCCCACCCACCCCGGCCACGCGCCGAGGGCGCCCGCCGCGCACAGCCCCACCGTGACGGCGGCCTCGACCACCCACAGCTGCACCGGCGCCTCGGCAGCGAGCCACCCGATGGCGAAGCTCGCCACGGTGAACGGCTCGCGCCGGACGGGCCGGACGGCGACCGCCGAGACGACTGCCCCCACGAGGGCGAGGGCGAAGAGGACCCACGGCATCGGACCCATCACAGCCGACCCGAGCTCGACGTGCGAGCCGGGCCGCCGGTGCCGAGGCGACGCCCGGGCGGACGACGGAGGGGGCCCGTCACGGCGCCGGGGCGACCGCCATCGAGGAGGCGCCGTCGCACACGGCCACCGGACGGGAGAACGTCCTGGTCACGGTGTCGTAGGAGAGGACGCTGTCGAACCCGTCGACGATCCACGCGTGGCGGCCGTTCGGACCGGCGACGATGTCGCTGGGGTGCTGGGTGCCCGACCCGTGCGCCGACCCGTGCGCCGACCCGGGCTGCACGGGGATCGGCACGGGGGACGGCAGGGGGGACGGCGGCGACCCGAACGACGAGGCCGGCAGTGGGTCGACGGCGTTGTTGGCGGCGTCCACGACGGTCAGGGCGCTGCCTCCGCCGACCACGGCCACGGCCGCGGGCTCGGTGATGCCGAAGGCGGCGAAGGACGCCGCCGTGCCGAGTGCCCCGGTGGCCGTGGCCATGGGGACGACGCGCCCGTGGTAGTCGGTGCCGCCCTGCCCGACCACGTAGACGGTCGAGCCGTGCGGGCTGACCACGATGCCGTGCGGCGAGAAGGCCGACGAGACGGTGAGGCCGGTCGGCACGAGCGGGCCGACCGCGCCCCTGGCGGGGTCGACGGACAGGACGCCCCCTGGTACGAGGACGTAGAGCGTCGTGCCCTGGGGGTTCAAGGCCATCCCGGCGACCACGCGTCCGTGCCCGAGGACGATGGGGACGCCCACGTGGCGGTCGGCGACGTCGACGGGGACGACCTCGTCGCCGCTCGCCGCGAGCACCGTACGCCCCCCGGGCAGCACGACGACGGCCCGGGCCGCCCCCGTGCCGGGCAGGACGATCGGCCGCTCGGCCTGCTGGGTCACGAGGTCCACCGGCACGAGCACGTTGTGCCCGTCGGCCGGGCCCGTGCTCCCGCCCGGCACCGACGTGGTCACGACGTAGGCGGCGTGCCCGTCGGGCGAGGTCGCCACGGCGAAGTCCCCCGGTGCCGGCGTGCCGGCGACGGGCAACGGGATGGGCGGCTCGGCGACCCCGGTGGACAGCTCGACGGGCGTGAGCGCGTCGGGGCAGGCGACGTACCCGACCGAGCCCGCCGGAGCGAGCGACGGGAGGTGGTCGGCCGGCGGCACCGGCGACGCGAACAGGGCGCAGCCGCCCGATCCGACCGCCACGGCGACCAGCAGGGCCGCCCGGGCCGGCAGGCAGGGCCGACGGGGTCGACCGGGTCGCCGGAGGCGCGGTGGGCCGGCGACGGGGCGCCCGGCAGCGGGAGAGACGCCGGGGTGCGGCGGGACCCCTGCGACGCGATCGTCCATGGTGTCGCCCGAGGTTAGCCACCGGTGGGCACCCTGGTGGACCGTTCGTACCACGGGGCCGGCCCCGTCGGGGACGCCGGACCGGGTGGGGTCAGCGGCGGAGCGTCGCACGGATCGCGGCGAGGTGCGCGGCGCCGGTGGGGTCGCCCGCCGCCATGGGCTCGTCGAGGACGTCGAGCAGGTCGGCGGGGACGTCGTCGAGGAAGCGGCTCCGGTCGTGCTCGACGGACTGGCCGAGCACCCGCCGCCGCCGGGCGTGGGAGAGGTAGAGCCGGTGCTGGGCCCGGGTGATGGCCACGTAGGCCAGGCGGCGCTCCTCCTCGAGCGGGCCTGGCTCGAGGCACCGGCGGTCGGGGAAGACACCCTCCTCGAGCCCGACGACGAAGACGACGGGGAACTCGAGGCCCTTTGCCGCGTGCACGGTCATCAGCACGACCCTCCCCGGGTCGCCGCCGTCGTCGTCGGCCTCGGTGACCAGGCTGGCCATGTCGAGGAACGACTCGACGGTGGCGTGGTCGGCCGCGACAGCCCGGAGCTGGTCGAGGCTCTCCTGGCGGTACTGGCGCTCCGCGTCGTCGACCGCCTGGGCGAGCAGCTGGCGGACGTACTCGCCGTCGGCCAGCACCTCGTCGAGGCCGGCCGCCGGGCCCGAGCGAGCCGACGCCTCGCCGACGCGTCGCACGAGGTCGACGAAGGCGCCGAGGCCGGCGCAGGCGAGCTGGGGGAGGTCCTCCATCTCGTCACGACGGGCCAGGGCCTCCGACAGCGGCAGGTCGTAGGCGCGGGCGAAGGCCCGGACCTTCTTCACGCTGCCGTCGCCGACCGACCGCCTCGGCGTGTTGACGCACCGGCGGAACGCCAGCTCGTCGTCGGGGTTGACGGCGAGGCGGAGGTAGGAGACGAGGTCCTTGACCTCGCGGCGCTCGAAGAACGGGGTGCCGCCGACCGTCCGGCAGGCCACGCCTCGCCGGACAAGCTCGGCCTCGATGGGGCGGGCCAGCGCCTTGGCCCGGCAGAGCACGGCGACGTCGCCCGGTCGCGCACCCCGGGCGACGAGCGAAGCCACCTCGTCGGCCAGCCACGACGCCTCGTCGGCGTCGTCGTCGGCCTCGCGCAGGGCGATGGGAGCCCCTCCACCGGCCTCGGTCCACAGCGTCTTGGCCGCGCGCGCCTCGTTGCGGGCGATGACCGCGTTCGCCGCCTCGAGGATCGTGCCGGTCGACCGGTAGTTCTGCTCGAGCGTCACGGTCGTGGCGTCCGGGTAGGTGCGCCGGAACCCGAGGATGTTGCCGACGTCGGCAGCGCGGAAGCCGTAGATGGACTGGTCACCGTCGCCGACGCAGCACAGGTTCCGGTGCACGGCCACGAGCTGCTCGACGATGACGCACTGGGCCCGGTTGGTGTCCTGGTACTCGTCGACGAGCACGTGGGTGAAACGCGAGCGGTAGTGCTCGGCCACGTCGTCGTGCTCGGTGAGCAGGGCGACGACGTGGACCAGCAGGTCGTCGAAGTCGACGGCATCGGCGCCGCGCAGGCGCTCGACGTACTCGGCGTAGAGCCGGGCGTGGGCGTCGGCCCGGGCGGTGGCGGCCTCGAGGCGGAAGCGGCGGGGGTCCACCAGGCGGTTCTTCGCCGCGCTGATCGCCGCCTTGGCTCCCCCGACGGGGACGGCGGTGACGTCGATGTCGAGGTCGTCGGCGATGTCACGCAGCAGGCGCTTGCAGTCGTCCTCGGGAAGGATGGCGAAGTTGCGGGTCAGCCCCACCCGCTCGGCGTACGGGCGGAGGAGGCGCACGCACGCGCTGTGGAACGTCGACACCCACAGGTCCCCGGCGAGCGGGCCGAGCGCCGCGCCCAACCGCTCCCGCATCTCGCGCGCTGCCTTGTTGGTGAAGGTGATGGCCAGGACCTGGGCCGGGTCGGCCCGGCCCGTGGCGACGAGGTACCCGATCCGGTTGGTGAGGACACGCGTCTTGCCCGAGCCGGCCCCCGCCACCACCAACAGCGGTCCCTCACCGTGCTCGACGGCCCGGCGCTGCGCGGGGTTGAGCCCGGCGGTGAAGCGCGACGCCTCGAGTGGTCCAGCCCCTCGAGCCGGCCTGGACCGGCGCGCCGCGCCCGTTCCGCGGGCGCTCCTGTGCACGGTGGCAGTCGCCGCGGCGTCGAGCGGGCGGGGGTCGGGGTCGGTCGGCACGGCGGCTCACCCTACCGGGCCGACGTGACACCGCCGGGTGGGGCCGGCACGGCCCTCCGGGGCCCCGCGGCACGGCCCTCCGGGGCCCCGCGGCACGGCCCTCCGGGGCCCCGCGGCACGGC
>CAZSYT010000075.1:11392-16843 GCA_964610905.1 uncultured Acidimicrobiaceae bacterium | reverse complement strand
GGCTTGCCCGTGTTCCACGCCGGGCACTGCGACTGGCAGCGGCCGCACTCGGTGCAGGTGGCCAGGTCGAGGAGCTGCTTCCAGCTGAAGTCCTCGATGCGGCCGGCCCCGAAGACCACCTCGTCCTCGTCGCCGACGTCCTCCATCGACATGTCGGGGGTCGAGGCGAGGGCGCCGAGGGCCCGCGGGCGGCGCGAGGTGGCCACGTTGACGGGGGCCATGAAGATGTGGAGGTGCTTCGAGTAGGAGACGAAGACCAGGAAGCCGGTGATGATGGCGATGTTGGCGAGCAGGGCCGTCGTCTCGATGACCGAGTTGACACCGGTGCCGAGGGGGTGCAGCCACTGGCCCACCACGTGGGATGCGAACGCCCACCAGCCGTAGGGGAAGTTGCCGGTGTTGACCTGGGCGGCCCGGTAGAGGAGGAGCGAGATCATCACGCCGGCGATGAGCCCGAGGGTGATCCAGGCGGCGGTGGTGTGCGAGCCGAAGAAGCGCGACCGGCGGTTCTCGCGCTTGGGCGAGTGCTGGAAGCGGATCACCGTGAAGACGCACAGGGCGGCGAGGACCGACACGGTGAAGAAGTCCTCGACGAAGCCGATGACCGCCGTCTGGCCGATCAGGGGGATGTGGAAGTTGCGCTGGAAGAGGTCGCCGTAGGCCTCGATGATCGTGAGCAGCAGGATGGTGAAGCCCCAGAACGTCATGGCGTGGGCCACGCCGGGGACGGTCCACTTCAGGAGCTTGCGCTGGCCGCCGACCTCGACCACCTCGGCCTTGACCCGCTTGCCGAGGTCCTTGAAGCGCTCGGGTGCGGGCTGGCCCGACGAGATGAGGCGGAACAGCCAGAAGAAGCGCCGGCCGGCGATGGCGAACATGACGGCGGTCACGCCGAGGCCGATGCCGAGTCTGAGTGGCACTGACTTCCTCCTGGGGTTACCGCACCGGGGGGGGCGGCGTCGTGGATGGGGGCAGCGTCGGGCGCAATTGTGGCAGGTCGGTGGCGGCACCCGGTACGACCGGGGCGCGCGGCACGATGGCGGGGACCGGCAGGTGGCTCACGACCGGAAGTTGTCGGCGTACCGGCTCGGGGTGGGGCCCCACTGGCCCTGGTACTTGGACCCGAGGCCGGCCGAGCCGTAGGGGCGCTCGGCGGCAGTCGTCATCTGCAGGAAGCTGATCTGGCCGATCTTCATGCCGGGGTAGACGGTGATGGGCAGGTTGGCCACGTTGGAGAGCTCGAGGGTGAGGTGGCCGTCCCACCCGGCGTCCACGAAGCCGGCCGTCGAGTGGATGAGGAGGCCGAGGCGGCCGAGGGACGACTTGCCCTCGAGCCGGGCGACCAGGTCGTCGGGGAGGCCGACCCGCTCCATGGTCGAGCCGAGGACGAACTCGCCGGGGTGGAGGATGAGGGCGGTGTCCTCGGGGATCTCGACCAGCTCGGTCAGGTCCTCCTGGTCCTCGCGGACGTCGATCACGCGGCTCGTGTGGTTGCGGAAGACGCGGAAGTACCGGTCGACGTGCAGGTCGACCGAGGACGGCTGGACGCAGCCCTCGCCCAGGGGGTCGATGACGATGCGTCCGGCGGCGAGCGCCTCGCGGATGGAGCGGTCGGAGAGCACCATGTCGGGTGCACGTTAGTTGGCCAGGGGCGCCCGGGGTCGAGTCGAGCGGTGGCGGGGCTCGGGCGGGCTCGTGGGGAGCCCGGGACGGGGCCGGGACAGGACGCCGCCCGTCGTCTAGCGTCTCCGGCGGCCGGTGACGACGGACGCCGGCGGAGGGGGACGTGAGGTGCGCAAGACGTCGGCGGCGGTGGCCGGACTGGTGGTCGTAGCGCTCGTGGCGGCGGGGTGCTCGTCGTCGGGCACGTCGTCGTCCTCGCGGGCGACCGGGCTGTCGGCCTCGAGCGCGGGCCTGGCCGGGCTCCCCGGGCCGTCGGCCAACGGGCGGGTCGCTCCGGCCCTCGGCCCGGTGCCGGTGGCGGCACCGCTCACGGGCGGCAGCGGGATCGACCTCGTCTCGGCGGCGACGCTGCCCCCGCTGCCGTCGAGCTGGGTGCAGGACGAGTTCTCGGTGGCGGGCACGGCCGTCTCCTACCGGGCGGTGGGCGCGCTCGGGTCGAACGGGCGGTTCCACCTCGCCCCCGGGCCTTCGGCGTCCTACGAGACGCGTATCGTCGTGCGCCGGCCGAGCTCGCCCTCGGCGTTCAACGGCGTGGCGGTGGTCGAGTGGCTGAACGTGTCGGGCGGGCTGGACGCCGCCCCCGAGTACACCTACCTCCGCAACGAGCTCGTCCGGGCGGGCTACGCGTGGGTCGGGGTGTCCGCGCAATACATCGGCATCGAGGGCGGGCCGGTGGCGGTGTCGACGCCGGTCAGCTCCCTGGGCGGTGCCGGCAAGGGGATCGTGGCCGAGGACCCCGCCCGCTACGGGAAGCTCCACCACCCCGGCGACGCCTTCTCCTACGACATCTTCACCCAGGTCGGGAGGCTGCTCCGCCACCCCCGTGGCACCGACCCGCTCGGGCCGCTGCACCCGAAGGTGCTTCTGGCCGCCGGTGAGTCCCAGTCGGCGATCATGCTCACCACCTACATCGACGGCGTGCAGCCGCTCGAGCACGAGTACGACGGCTTTCTGGTGCACAGCCGGGGCGGGGGCGCCGCGCCGCTCGGTCAGGCCGGCAAAGGCATCGACATCGCCCAGACGATCGGTGGGGCCCCGGTCCGCATCCGCACGGACCTGCACGCCCCCGTGCTGATGGTCGAGACCGAGTCCGACGTCGCCGGGCTCCTCGGCTACCTGCCGGCCAGCCAGCCCGACACCGACCGTATCCGGACGTGGGAGGTGGCGGGGACGGCCCACGTCGACCTGTACCAGCTGGGTCCGGTGGCGAAGCTGTTCGGGTGCACGACGCCGGTGAACGCCGGGCCCGACCACTTCGTGGTGGAGGCGGCGCTCGTGCAGCTCACCCGGTGGGCCGACGGCGGCCCGCCCCCGCCGCACGCCCCCCGCTTCGTGACCCGCAACGGGAAGTACGTGCGGAGCCCGCTCGGCATCGTCGAGGGCGGCATCCGCACCCCGCCCGTCGAGGTGCCGACCGAGGTGCTGTCGGGGCACGCGGCGCCAGGCGGGTCGATCGCCTGCCTGCTGGCCGGGTCGACCACGCCCATCCCGACGAGCACGCTGGCGAAGCTCTACCCGTCACGTGCCGAGTACCTGCGCGCGTACACAAAGGCCACCGACGCGGCGATCGCCTCGGGGTTCGTGCTGCCCGAGAGCCGGGCGGCGATGCTGGCGACGGCCCAGCCCGACAAGGTGCCGGTCGGGTGAGGGAGGTCGGGCCGGGGCTGTTCGGGTGGGGCCTTCGGGTCGTGAGCCTGCGCGCAGGGGACCGTCGCGGTGGCAGCCTCCGGACCGGACGGCTGCGGGGAGCCGGCCTACCGGCCAGGGGGCGTGCGGCCCTGGCCCTGGCTCTCGTGGGAGCGGGTAGGGTGTCCCCCGACTCTGCGGGCGTAGTTCAGAGGCAGAACATCAGCTTCCCAAGCTGAGAACGCGGGTTCGATTCCCGTCGCCCGCTCCCTGGCCTTTCGTCCTGTGACTTGGGACGACGTGGCCGTTCGTCCGTGCAGCGTCGTGCATCGGTGACCAGGTACGACGCCGAGTGTGCAACCCGAGGATGCACGGAGGATGCAAGCTCAGGCCGTCAAGCACCCCAGATCCCTACGGTGTCCGTGTCGCGAAGGGGAGTCGCTCCCGAGGGAAACGAATCATGCCCACTGGCGCAAGAGGAGCGCCCATCCCGGTACGGGTGGATCTGCCCCTAACCACGCGGCTCGGGCGTCCCACTACCGTGCCCCGACCCTGACCCCGGGTGCCGTACGGGCACCCCCGACGTCGTAGGTCGCCTCACCGACGCGCGCTTCGTCCGACGCCGCGTTCGCCGGTGACGATCACATGTCGGGGAGATCAGGGCCGTTGTCGACAGATCGCTCCGGACCCTGGCGATCTCGCTCTCGGACGAGTGCCTGAGCGAGGTCGCTCGCCCACCCCTGGGTCCAGCGGTCGATCCTGGCGAACGTTTCGTCGTCGACGTCGAACAGGTCCCGGTCGAGCCGGTGGAATGACCGCAGGGCATCGGCGAGGTGGCCCCGATCGAACCCGGCATCCTTCTCCGCTGCCAGTGTGCACAGCTCTTCTTCGCCGAACCGACGGGACAGCGCGTAGACGTCGACGAAGTCCCGGGCGGCGGCGCGCCCGAAGAGGGCGAGGGTCTTGTCAGCGGCCAGCTCTTCGGTGGCCACGACGGGGCCGAACGGGGTCGGTTCCTCGGGTCGGATCCGGGCGTCGACGCCGAGGTCGAGCTCGCAGACCTCCCCGCCACGCGACACCTCGATGCGCGCGAAACCGGACCCCTCGATGAGCCTCCGCGTCGACATGCCGGCAGCGCGCAGCGCGTCGTCGACGGACTCGACGACGCGGCCGACAGCCTCGGGATCGCGCGCGAAGAAGTCGAGGTCCCGGGTCTGCCGATCGACAAGGCCCTTCAGGATCAGCGCCGCGCCACCGGCGAGGGCAAACTGTTGATCGGACGTCGAAGCGACGACGATCGCCATGATCTCCTGCTGGAACGCGCTTAGCACGCGAGGCGCAGCCCCCGGAGGCGGCGCAGATGCTCGGACCAGGCGACCCGCACATGTGGTGCGAGCCACAGGTCCGGCCACAGCTCGATCAGCTCGTCGACATCGATGAAACGCCGCACGTCGTCGACGGTGCCCTCGGCGAGGACCATCTCGTAGACCTGGGCCCGCTGACGACGATCCGCCATGTCCCAAGTCCGCTCCGGCCCGCTCCACAGCACGTTGCGGGGCAGTGTCACCCTCCCCCGCTCCTTGACGACGCCTGGATCGTCGACGTCATCGGGCAGCGCCACGGGCCGAGACCAGCCCCGCCGCCGCGAGCTCGCCCCGCCGGTTGCCGTCGGTCCCACCTCCCAATCATGACGCAGTCGCTCGACCACGACCAGGGTGGGGACCGTCAGGCCATGGCTCGTCACAACCGGGTCACCGACCGCCGCCACCCGCGAGACCGGTGGGCCAACCGCCGATCAGGGTAGCGTCATCGCGCGGCTTTCGGGTGTCCGCTGCCGTTCGGCCCAGTCCGCCGGGTGTCTCGCACCACCGTTCACCAGCCACGACACCACGTAGTGGTCCGCAGCCGTCCGCTCCGATACGGTTCCCAAACTGAGAACGCGGGTTCGATTCCCGTCGCCCGCTCTCCTGGTAGAGGCCCTGGTCGGGGTGGCTGTTGGGTGCCACTGATCTCCGGTGTTCGTGAGGATTCCGGAGGTTCTCGTACACCCGTTCCGGGCGAATCCGTACACCCGTTCCGGGCGAATCCGTACACCCGTTCCGGGTGATCTCGTACACCCGTTCCGGGTGATCTCGTACACCC
>CAZSYT010000075.1:0-11292 GCA_964610905.1 uncultured Acidimicrobiaceae bacterium | reverse complement strand
CGTACACCCGTTCCGGGTGATCTCGTACACCCGTTCCGGGTGATCTCGTACACCCGTTCCGGGTGATCTCGTACACCCCGGCGGGAGGCGGCTGACAGTCCGCGCATGAGCTGAGGGGGCCGGTCAACGTCCTCGGAACTGCTCCGGGGAGGTGGTCGTGCCGAGACCCCGCATCGCCGTGCGCAAGGTCCGAGAGATCCTTCGACTGGCCTGGGGCGAGGGCCTGTCTCACCGCGAGTCGGCCGCTCGCTCGGGATCCCCTTCACCACCGTCGCCGACCACGTACGGCAGGCCAGGACGGCCGGGCTCACCTGGCCGCTCGCCGACGACCTCGACGACGCTGCCCTCGAGGCGCTGCTGTTCACGAAGGAGCCCGCCCCGCCGGCCGACCGTCGGCCGCTGCCGGACTGGGCCGAGGTCCGCGACGAGCTCCGCCGCCCAGACAAGCGGGAGCGACCGCAGGCGCTCGAAGCAGGCGGGCCATGACGCGGCCCACGGCCATCGAGCGGGAATGCACGAGATGCGCCGTCGTCCGCTGGTGGTGAGCCGCCCCGTGAGCGAGAGCAGCTGGCGGCGGACGGTCTTGGCGGCGAGGAGGCCGTCGTCGCCCGCCCCGAGCAGCCTGGCCGAGGTAGTCCGAGTCGGCGAGCTCGACCGCGATCGTGATCCCGCTGTTCCGCGAAGGGGAACTCGATCAGCTGTGCACCCAGCGGGGATGGGACGGGTCAGCACGAGCCTCGCACGTCAGCGGTCCGGTCGCGGTGTTGACCGTCCGTCCGACCATCGTCTCCGGACAGAACTGACCGGCTCTGTAGCTGGCGGCAGGAACCGAGGTGGTCGGAGAGATGGCTGGGGGTGACGTCGTCGGAGACGTGGAGATCGCGAGGCCGAGTCGCTGACCGAAGGTGATCCAGTTCGTTGCGATCGCCTGCTGTGCGGCTGCCAGGCTCATTCGGCCACCGCAGACGGCGTGGTGTGCCGCGTTCTCGACGCCGTCCTTCTCGTTCGGGCTCGCTCCGGGCTCAGGCCACAAGTTGAGGGTGCTCGTGGGGGACCCACCGAGCTCGAGGGGAACGAGATGATCCTCCTCGTAGCCACCGGTCGTGCCGGGCTCGCCGTAGGCCGCCATCTGCTCGACCTTCAGCTCGTTCGTGTAGGACTCTGGCGGCCGAACGGTCGAGGTCCAGCCCGAGCGGCAGATGGTCGAGGCGATGTTGGCCTGCGTCACCGCGGAGTTCACCGCCCCAGGAGTGCAGTTGGGGTCCGGCAACACCGTCGAGCCGGACCCACGAGCATGACAGGAGCCAGGTCCTGACTCGCTCGCCAACGTCGTCGCGGTGGTCGTGGTGGACGACGAAGGGGCCAGGGTGGAACTCGGTCCCGTGCTCGTCGTGGAGGACGAAGACGGGGCGGGCGTGGGCGCCCCTGGAGTCGGTGAGGGACGGGCGCCGTTCCCTGCGTTCTCTCCTCGTGTGCCAGCTTCGATCGCCAGCACCACGACGAGGACAAGGAGTACGCCGATCCAGGACAGGAGCTGGGCCCGCCAGGACGCGTTGCGAAGACGGCGCCACGGCCGGGGCCGGTTCCCGCGGTCCGATCGTGTCATCGCCCACCTCGAAGCTCGTGCGGACCACTCGTGCCCGCACGCTCGTGTGTCGCAACATCCATCCTCATGTCCTCCCGCGGCGCCCCGTGCTGGCTCGTGTCTTCCGGCGTTGCGGGGCGCCGCAGTGGCTACCTCTCAACCGTCGCCGAGCGCGGGCTCGGTCACGTTCGGTCTCGGGCGGAGTCCGCCCTGCTCTGTCGGTCATGGACGACGATCGGCAGCACGATGATCGAGATGCCGGCAGCCCACATCAGGATCATGACCAGCACCGCAACCCAGTCTTGGGTCCACCCAGGAAAGGCTTCGCCAACGGCGATGAGACCCTCCGAGTAAGGGCCAGTGCTGGCAGCGACTCGGTAGTTGCCGGTCGTGGTCGCGTCGAACTTGGCGACGCCGGTGCCCTCCATGCCGCCGATCATGTAGGTCGGCCCGTGGATCGGCTCGACCTTGACGGCATCCCCGGCCGGGCCCGACACCTCGACCGTCACGGGGTAGAGCTGGCCATGGCAGTTCGGATGATCGAGGCAGGCGGTGCCCTCCGAGTAGACGTAGTAGGTGGTGGCGTGGTCGACAGGGAGCGTGAGCACGCCGGGGACGGCAACGCGGGCGAAACCCTTGGCTTGGTCGCTCTTGGCATGACCGCCACCGAGACCGACCCCCAGGGCCAGGGCAACGCCGCCGGCAAACAGAAGGACTGCGAGAAGGTAGCGGGAGCGACGCGGCCTGCGAAGGCGCTGCCCCGGACGCTCGGCCTCGGTCGGGGATTTCCTCACGGGCATGGCAGACCACCTGCCTTCCCCTTCATTCGACCACGCCGGTGGCAACCCGGACAGGGACGAAGGTCCCGAGTGAGCCGGGCCTCCGGTATCCCCGAGCCCGGGTCCGCACGGCACCATCGCCGGCGCGCGTCCCCTATCGGCAGCCACCATGCCCGACTTCCGCACCGGCCGCCTCACCCCGAGGTGCCGTACGGGGGCGCCGGGGTGGAGCCGCCTCGGCCCCGTCGATCGATGTGATCGCTGAGGCTTCGCCCGGCCGCGTGGCGACCTACTTCGGCGACAGCGCTGCCGAACCGCTGTGCTCGTCGCCGAGCGCGCGCTCGTGCACCACCACCGCCTCGCCACGAGACCCGCTGCGATCACCGCCTGTGCCGAGCGCTACGACGCGGTCAGGCAGCGCTCGACCATCTGATGCACCCCCCCGGTCGAGCGGGAGATCCGGTGCCTCCACTGTCAGCAGCAAGCCGCATGGCAACGCGTCCGGCTGGCGGGGGGACACGCCGACGGGGGCCCGGCGTCGCACGACCGCGTCGGGGCGGGAACGGATCAGACGCGCGCGGTAGGCCGGTTCAGGTGATCGTGCTCACGGGGCGGCGGCGAAGGTGGCGGCGAGGATGGCGGCGAGGATGCTCCAGCTACGTGTCGCCCACGCGGGCGGTGAGGGCAGCCACCAGGCGGCCGAGGCCGTCCTCCCACGTCGGCAGGAGGGGCAGCCCCGACAGAGCGAGCGCCATGTTCGCCAGGGCGGAGTTGGCGGGGCGCTGCGCCGGCCTCGGTGGATGCTGGTCCGCCGTGGCCATCGGCTCCACCCGTCCGGGGTCGTCGCCAGAGGCCTTCAGGACGCCACGGGCGAAGTCGAACCACGACGTCACGCCCTGGTTCGTCACGTGGAACACACCGGGGCGGCGCTCGGTCGCCAGGTCGGCCAGCACGCCCACGAGGTCCGCGGTGAACGTGGGGCAGCCGACCTGGTCGTCGACGAAGTGGAGCGTTCCGGGTGCGGAGGCCAGCCGGAGGATCGTCTTCACGATGTTCGCCCCGTGGAAGCCGGACACCCACGAGATGCGCACGACCGTCGCCCCGGGACAGGCGGCCAGCACCTCGATCTCCCCGGCGTGCTTGGAGCGCCCGTACACCGACACCGGGTTGGGCCGGTCCCACTCGACGTAGGAGCGCGGCGAGGTTCCGTCAAACACGTAGTCGGTCGAGATGTAGCAGAGGTGCGCGCCCGACTTCGCGGCCGCCTCGGCGACGTGGCGGGTCCCCAGGGCGTTGACGGCAAAGGCCGTGTCGGGCTGCGCCTCGCAGACGTCGACCGCGGTGAAGGCGGCGCCGTGGATGACGACGTCGGGGCGAGCGTCGTCAACGAAGGAGAGCACCGCGTCCCGGTCGGTGATGTCGAGCTCGGGGAGGTCCGTCGGGACGACCTCGACCGGCACGCGCCTGCCCAGGTTCCCGGTACGCGGGTCGCCCACCAGGCCGGCGACCGGGACCTTCCCCTGAAGGGCGTCGACCAGGTCGGTCCCGAGCTGGCCACGTGCGCCGGTCACCATCACTTTCGTGCTCGTCGAAGGCGGGATCACCGTCTGCGCGCCTTCGCCTGACCGCCCCCCGTGCGAAGCGGATCGGAGCTGGCGATCTCCGGGTGGGGTCGCGGCGCCCACCGGGCCCGGGTCAAGCCGGCTCCAGCTCGAAGACGTACTGGTACGAGAAGAGCTTCGGCAACAACGCCAGGCCCAGCCGGTCGAGAGCGCCCACGGTCCTGAGGAGCCTGGAGGGAACCGGCCCACCCCGCTTCGCGACCTCGAGCGGGAGCCCGGAGTTGCTCACGCGCCGCACGCGCGTTCCCGCCCGTCTCGCCATGCGGGCGAAGCTCTTGTCGGTGAAGAACCGCATGTGCCCGGCGTCGAACACACCTCGGACGTCGTAGTCGAAGGTGCCCGTGGCCATGCGGAACCGCGGGTACCAGTGCGCGATGTTCGGGACGGTGGCGATGATCACGCCCCTCGGCGCGAGGACGTCGACGAGCTCGGAGAGCAGCTGGTCTGGTTTGGCCAGATGTCCGAACACGTCGGCCGCGACCACGACGTCGAAGTCCCGACCCACCTCGGCGGGGAGACCCTGGTTCAGGTCGGCTTCCACGAACCTGTCGAGGCGCTCGGCCACCCCGTCGACCTTCTCGGCGTCCACCCCTACGACCGTGTGGCCCTGCAGGCGCAGCATCTCGCCGAACCGGCCCTGCGAGCAGGCGAGGTCGAGGATCCTCTTCGGCTTCTCTCCGGGCTGCTTGTCCCCGATCACGTCGAGGATCTTCAGGTGCGAGGCGACGCTGAGGAGCTTCCGGTTGTACCCCTGGTCGGCGAACGCCAGCTCACCCGACCCGAACCCCATCTTGTGCGCACGGTAACGAGTGGTGTACAGCACGACGTCCTTGGCGTACTTCATCCCGTTGACGTAACAGATCTCGTCGCCGTAGTAGGTCGGGATCGGGATCTCCTTGATGGTCTTCCCCGCCTCGTGCAGCTGCACGATGATCTCGGTGTCGAAGTCGAAGCCCTCTGAATCCGACTCGAAGGGGATCTCCTCGAGGGCGCTCACCCGGTACGCCCGGTACCCGCTGTGCCACTCGGTCAGGTTGAGGCCCACCGCGGCGTTCTCGTACTCGGTGAGGATGCGGTTTCCCACGTACTTGTAGAGCGGCATGCCGCCCATGCGGGCCGCGCCCGGCACCATCATGCGGGAGCCGAACACCGCGTCGCACTCGCCTGCCTCGATCGGAGCGACGATGTCCTCGATGATCTCAGGGGCGTACTGGCCGTCGCCGTGGAGCATCACGACGATGTCGATGTCGTGGTCGATGGCCCAGCGGTACCCGGCCTTCTGGTTGCCGCCGTACCCCCGGTTCTTCGCGTTGCGGATGACCGTGACCGGGAGGTCCCCCGTCTCCCCGTACTCCTTGGCCAGCTCGTAGGTCTGGTCGCTGCTCGCGTCGTCACAGACGACCACCGCCGCCACCCGTTCGCGGAACGACTGCGGGATGCGGTCGAGCGTGGGGGCAAGGGTGGCGGCGACGTTGTACGCGGTGACGACCACGGCGATCCGGTCGCCCGACCGTGCACCGGCGTCTGACGAACCGCCCTTCGCGTCGGCTGATCCCCCGCTTGTGCCCACCGCTCCTCCTTCGTGCCGTGCCCTGCCGAGCGCCCCGGGCTCGCCCAAGGACAGTGCCAGACTCCTCGTTGGGTGGACTACCCAACGTAGCAGAGACTACTGAATGCACAGTCCGACTGCCCTCCCCAGAAGTGAGGATCTTGCCCCCTGTCCGTCGGGCTCCTGATGCACAGCGTGATCGTCAATCTTCTATGTCCAGCCACTTGACATCGAGTATGTAACCGGACGTATAGTTCGCTACCAACCGTAGGGGCAGACGCGACCTCCGCATGACCGGGAGCGAAGCGCCGCAGCGGCTGGCCGACACGACGGAAGCGCCGAGGCCGAGGGGCGGCCCGCGGGAACGGGAGGGAATGGGACCGTGAGAGATAGCCGAGTGCTCATCACGGGTGGGGCAGGCCTCGTGGGGTCCACGTTGGCGGACCAGCTCGTGGACCTCGACGTGGGCGAGATCGTCGTGGTCGACAACTTCGCTCGCGGACGCTGGGAGAACCTCGTCGCCGCCCGAGCGAGCGGACGGGTCACCGTCGTCGAAGGCGACGTCGCGGACCGGCAGCTGATGGCCACGCTCATGGAAGGCACGGACTTCGTCTTCCACCAGGCGGGCATCAAGATCAAGCAGTGCGCGGAGGACCCGGCAGCCGCCATGCACGTCATGGTCGACGGGTCGTTCTGCGTGGTCGAAGCGGCCCTGCAGGCTGGTGTGCAGAAGGTCGTCGTGGCCTCCACCGCATCGGTCTACGGGGCAGCGGAGGTCTTTCCGACCGACGAGCGGCACCATCCCTACGGGAACCGCACCCTCTACGGCGGCACGAAGGTGTTCTTGGAACAGCTCCTTCGGAGCTTCAACGACATCTACGGACTGCCGTACGTCGCGCTGCGCTACTTCAACATCTACGGCCCCCGGATGGACACCCACGGCGCCTACACCGAGGTCCTGAGCCGGTGGATCGAGCGCATCGAGCAGGGCCTGCCCCCTCTGATCCACGGCTCCGGAACGCAGACGATGGACTTCGTCTACGTCGGGGACGTCGCCCGTGCGAACATCCTCGCCGCCCAGTCGGACGTCACCGACGACGTCTTCAACGTGGCCAGCGGGACCGAAGTGAGCCTGATCGAACTGGCGAACCTGCTGCTGCGGGTGATGGGCTCCGACCTCGTCCCCGAGCACGGTCCCGACCGGGGGCTCCCCGCCGTGCCGCGACGGCTGGCCGACACGTCCCGCGCCGCCGATCGACTCGGCTTCGAGGCGAAGATCGACCTCGAGGACGGGTTGCGTCGGTTGGTGGAGTGGTGGAGGGCGCAGCACGCAGGGCCGAGCGACCGCTCGGCGACCAGGTCGCGTGCCCGGCGTGCCGTGCAGACCGCAAGCCACGTCAATTCCTAGGAGGTCAGCCGATGCCCGAGATCGTGCACGCAGAGGAGATCGTCGGGGTCGTCCTCGTCGAGCCCGAGGTCCACGGGGACGACCGCGGCCGGTTCGTCGAGACCTACCGGCGCTCGTGGCTCCCCTTCGCGAGGGAGATGGTCCAGGGGAACCGCTCCGAGAAGCGCGCCGGTGCGGTGGTCGGGCTGCACTACCACGTCCACCAGGCCGACTACTGGTACCTCCTGCGGGGGAAGGCCAGGGTCGTGCTCCACGACCTGCGGCTCGGGTCGCCGACCGACGGGGCGACGATGCACATCGACCTCGACGGAGACGTGGAGCGCGGGCTGTTCATACCCCCCGGTGTCGCCCACGGGTTCGCCTCGCACACCGACCTGCTCCTGTCGTACCTGGTCGACAACTACCACAATCCCGCCGACGAGCTGGGCGTCGCCTGGGACGACCTCGACATCGCCGCTGACTGGGGGGTGACCGACCCGGTCCTCTCCGACCGCGACAAGAAGAACCCCAGTCGTGCAGACATCCCCGACCACCTCCGCCCTCGCCACGGCCTCAGGACCTGATCGCCGGAGCCGGGCCTCGGAGCGGTCCCCGGTGGCGCACGGCCACGCGCCGCGACAGCTCACGATCGGCGTGCAGGCGACGGAGCGCCGGGCGGGTCGAGGGCAATGCAGGTAGTGCGGCCACCTTCGGTTCCGGGGAGAGCTGACGCCGCCACGGTCGTCCCCGTGCGTGCCGGTCGGCGGCACGCCGCGTCCCCCCTGTCAGGGCAGGTGCCGTCGAGTGCTGGACCACCCGGGGGGCGCAGCGGCGGCGCTCGCCGTCGATGACCGTCTCCCGCGCTTCGCCGATCGCAGCTCCTCCATCGCAGCGACCGTCTGCTCGCGGCCCACGAAGCTCGAGCTGGCCGACGAGGCCGCCGTCCCCGTCAGGTCGGGCAGGAAGGCCCCCCACCGCGGCGTCCACGAACACCGGTCGACCGGCGCGCCGAGCCGACCGGCGCGACTACGCCTCGAACAGGCCGCGGATGTCCTCGGCCGTCAGCGACCCCGAGGTGGACGCTCCCCCGTCGACGACGCGGGCGAAGAGCTCGCGCTTCCTCTCCTGCAGGGCGACCACCTTCTCCTCGATCGTGCCCGCCGCCACCAGGCGGTAGATCACGACCGGCTTGTCCTGTCCGATCCGGTGCACCCGGTCCACGGCCTGGGCCTCGACGGCCGGGTTCCACCAGGGGTCGAGCAGGTAGACGTAGTCCGCCGCCGTCAGGTTCAGCCCCACGCCGCCGGCCTTCAAGCTGATGCAGAAGACGGTCGCGTCCCCCTCGGTGAACTCGGCGATACGACGGCGCCGGTCGCGCGTGCGCCCGTCGAGGTAGCACGTCGTGATGCCCTCGGACTCGAGCCGGCGACGCACGCCGGAGAGGAACCGGGTGAACTGGCTGAAGACGAGCGCCCGGTGTCCCTCGGCCCGCACCTCGTGGAGCTGCTCGACCAGCACGTCGACCTTGGAGGGACGGACCCTGCCCGCGTGCTCCTCGTCGACGAGCGACGCGTCGAGGCTCAGCTGCCGGAGGAGCGTCAGCGACGCGAGGATGGCGATGCGGTTGTGCTGCAGGTCGTCCACCAGCCGGAGCACCCGCTGGCGCTCCCGGGCGAGGTGCCGGTCGTACACGCGGCGATGGGCGGGGTTGAGCTCGACGGCGAGGAGGTGCTCGGTCTTCGGGGGCAGGTCGAGCGCCACCTGCTCCTTGGTGCGCCGGAGGAGCACGGGGCGCACCCGGCGGCGCAGCGTCTCGAGCCGTCCGGGGTCCGTCCCGCTCTCGATCGGTCGCCGGAAGGAGTCGGCGAAGTGCTTCGGGTTCGGGAAGAGCCCCGGTGCGACGATCGACAGCATGGACCACAGGTCCATCAGCGAGTTCTCGAGCGGGGTACCGGTGACGGCGAGCTTGAAGGGCGCGGGGAGGGCGCGTACGGCCCGGTACGTCTTCGCCTCGTGGTTCTTGACGAACTGGGCCTCGTCGAGCACAAGGCCCGCCCACGTGACCGTCGCGTACGCCTCGGCGTCGAGACGTGTCAGCGCGTACGAGGTGACGACGACGTCCGCACCGGAGGCGACCGCCGCGATCGGCACACCGCTGCGCCGCTCGGTCTCGCGCACCACGACGACGCGCAGGTCCGGGCAGAACGCCGCCGCCTGGGCCGCCCAGCCCGACACCACGCTCGCCGGCGCCACGATGAGCAGCGGGCCCGACGTGCCACCGAGCGTCCCGTCCTCCTTCGCCCGAGCGGCCATCGCCAGGGTCTGGACGGTCTTCCCGAGCCCCATGTCGTCGGCCAGGATCCCGCCGAGCCGAAGGTCCCACAGCAGGCTCAGCCAGTGGTACCCGTCGAGCTGGTACGGGCGAAGGGTGCCGCGGAACCCGGCCGGCGGCGCCGGACGGGGCAGCTGGGTGAACGAGTGGAGGGCGCCCGCGCTCCGCGCCCAGCGCTCGCACTGCCGGGCCACGACGCCGAGGGAGACGAGCTCGTCCCACCAGCCCGCCTGCACCGGGGCCAGCCGCAGGCGGTCGACCGGTCGGTCCTCGAGCTGCCGGGCCTCGTCGATCAGCTCCCGCAACCGTTCGAGCTCGGGACGGGCGAGGTGGAACCAGGTTCCGGACTCGAGGAGCATGGCGTCGTCGCCCCGGGCGAGGGCGGTGAACAGCGGGGTGAACGGCACGTCCTGGCCGTCGACGGACACCGTGATGCGCAGGTCGAACCAGTCCGGGTCACCGCCGTCGTCGGCGACGGCGGTGATCGTCGGCGCCTCGGACGCCTCCCGGTAGCGGCCCGGCTCCCCCGAGACGTGGAGCTCGACGTCGTCGTGGCGGGCGAGGACCGGCAGGACGTCCCGCACGAAGCGGGCGGTTGCCATCCCGTGCAGCTCGAAGGGCGTCCCCGGCCGCACATCGGGGTCCACCGCCTGGAAGAGCGCGGCCACCGGGCCGAACCGACGCGCCTCGGCGTCGCGGTCACGCGCCGGCGCGGCGGCCGGGTCGTCCGGGTCGAAGGCGACCTCGTCGTCGCCGACGCGGTAGCGGAAGGACGCGTGCGCCCGGGTGCGATGGCCGGGGTCGAACGCCACGTCGACCACGAGCCGGGGTGGCGAGAGGTCGGGCAGGGCAACGCTCTCGTCGGACGAGACCACCTCGGACCGCCGCCGCAGCGCGGGGTAGTAGGTGGTGAAGAAGCGGGGCGCGTCGGCCGACGGGATCGACACGGGGCCGTGCTCGAGGAGCCTGTGCACCGGCACGTCGAGCGTCGCCGAAAGGGGAGCGAGCACCAGGCCCTCGTCGGTGACGACGGCCACGCCGTGGGCCGGCGTGCCCACGAGGTACCCCACGCCGTCGGGGACGGCGTCCCCCTCGCCCGTGCACACGTCGCCGAGGAGGTCGAGGCCGCCGTCACGTACGGACCGCCGCACGTCCACCCGTGCCCGCCACGGGGTCCGGACCAGCTCCACCGCCGGTCGCTCCCGCGGACCGGTGAGCGTGACGCCGGCATCCTCGGCCGATGCCAGGAGCCGCCAGGCCACGGGTCCGAGCTCGTCCAGGTAGACGTGCGTCTCCGAATAGGAGACAGCACCGTAGTAGCCGGACCCGCTCCGTGCCCGGAAGGCGGCGAGCAGGTCGAGCAACGCCTCCCGCTGGCCGTCGGCGTAGGTGACGGTCCACGTGCGCACCTCGAGTGTCCGCCACGACACGCGTGTCTTGACCCACGAGTCGCGTCCGGGGACCACCGGGCGGACCCGGATCCGGGGCAGCGTCGACGTCCTCGTCGTGACCGGCTCGACCAGCAGGCCCAGCGGAGTCGGCTCCCTGTCGGCGTCGGCGTCGGCGTCGGCGTCCAGGTAGGCCGACAAGAGGTGCTCCCAGGGTCGGCGCTGCGGAACGGCCGGTGGATCGGGACGGCCGGCGAGCCGGCCCGTCGGACCGCCCCCGTCGCGCAGCGTCAGGAGCAACGCCACGACGTGCTTGCACGAGCCTCCGATCGGGCACGAGCACTCGGAGCTCCCGATCGGCGAGCGGCGCGAGGTGGTCGGGCGCTCGACGACGGTGAAGTAGGGCGTCCGGGCCGTGCCGTCGACGAGCCCGGTGACCTCGCTGCCGTCCTCGGCGACGTCGACCTGGTGCACCATCGCTCGCCGCGCGTAGTCGGCGCCGCGCTCGTAGGTCGTCCGCCCGAGCACCAGCCGGAGCGCGCCGTCGGTGAGCGCGACGACCCAGGCCGGTGGAGCAGGACTGGGGTCCGCAGCGGTCACCATGCCGTCGTCACCATGCCGTCGTCACCATGCCGTCGTCACCATGCCGT
>CAZSYT010000074.1:0-16885 GCA_964610905.1 uncultured Acidimicrobiaceae bacterium | reverse complement strand
CCCTCGGTGCCGGCTCCCCTCGGTGCCGGCTCCCCTCGGTGCCGGCTCCCCTCGGTGCCGGAGCGCGGGCCAGCGAGGCACGCAGTCCCCCGGTGACGGCGGCGGCCGCTCGCCGCCGTGCACCCGACCACACGCACGCTACTGCGCCGGCCCGACCTCCTACCGTCGCGAGGAGGCCCAGGACCGCCGCCAGCAAGCCTTGGCGGACCTCAAGGTCGTGGCTAGGGTGGCCGATGTGACTGAGGTGCGTGTCGGACGGTCAGTCGCGTCGCGTGCGCCATCGCGACCGACGCGACTGCGCACGGCACGGACGGTGTTCGCCGCGTCGCTCGTCACCCTCCTCGCCACGATCGCGATGGCGGGCGCGGCGCCCCTCGAGGCCGGTGCGGCACCGTCGCCGAGCGTCCCCACCCAGCAGCAGATCAACGCCACCGAAGGCCAGGTGGCCGCGCTCGAGGCCACGATCACCCACGAGCAGGGCGTGATCGACCAGACCGACGAGCAGTACAACCAGGCCGAGATCTCCCTCGGCCGGACGACGGCCCATCTGCAGGCAACTGACGCGCACCTCGCGGCCCTCCAGTCCCAGCTGGCCACCGATCGCAGCCGGCTGCGGGCCGACGCCGTCGTCGCCTACATGACGGGTTCGTCGGCCTACGAGCTCGCCTCGTTCTTCGCCGCGCCGACGGGGGCGGCGGAAGTGCGCTCCACGTACGAGGCCGTCCTGGCCGACAACATCACGAAGGCGGCGGACGCGGTGGCCAACGGCGAACGCCAGGTGCAGGCCGCCCACGACACGCTCGTCTCCGAGCAGCGGACCCAGACCGCCGACCTGGCCAGCGTCGACGCGTCACGCCGCGCCGCCGAGGCGGCGACCCAGCAGGCCCAGGCCACGCTGACCTCGGTCAGGGGCACCCTCGCCCAAGAGGTGGCGGCCCAGGCGGCAGCCCAGGCCCAGGCGGCAGCCCGGGCGGCGGCCCAGGCCGCCGCCGCCCGACAGGCGGCCGCCGCGCGTGCTGCCGCCCAGCGCGCCGCCCAGGCGGCAGCCGTGGCCGAGACGTTGGCGACCCCGCCCGCGTCGACCGGCGCCACGACGACGAGCGGAGCGACGGTCGCCACGACGGCCGTCGAGACGTCGGTGCAGACGGCCGAGCAGGCGGCCGGCTCGGCGGCGAGCTCGGCGGGGACCGCCACCGGGCTCTCGGTCGGCTACGGCGGCAACCCCTCGTCCGCCGGCCTCGCCGCGCTCGACGCCGCCCTCTCGTACCTCGGGGTCCCGTACGTCTGGGGCGGAGCGAGCCGGTCGGGCGTCGACTGCTCGGGGCTCGTGATGCTCGCCTGGGAGGCAGCCGGCGTCTCCCTCCCGCACTCGGCCGCAGACCAGTACGCCGTCTCCGCGCACGTGCCGCTCGACCAGCTCGAACCGGGCGACCTGCTCTTCTACGACCTCTACGGGACCGGCATCGACCACGTCGTCATGTACGTCGGACCGACCGTGAACGGCAAGGCGACACCCTTCGGTGCCGACACCATCGTCCAGGCGGCCTATCCGGGGACGACGGTCTCCTACGATCCCCTCTGGCTGTCGGGGCTGGTCGGGGCGGGTCGCCCGTGACGGACCCGCCGGCGGGGGGAGGGCGACGGCCGGGCCACGCGCCCGCGACGACCGACCTCACGATCGTCATCCCCGCCTTCAACGAAGCGGCCCGGCTCCCCGAGGGCATGGCCCGTCTCGAACGGGCGGTCGCCGACGGCTGCGTCGACCTCGACCGCACCGAGGTGGTGGTGGTCGACGACGGAAGCACGGACGACACCGAGGAGGTGGCCCGTCGGCTCCTCGCCCGCTACCCCCACCACCGGGTCGAACGTCTCCCCCACAACCGTGGCAAGGGAGCGGCCGTGCGCGCCGGCGTGGCCCTCGCGGCCAGCCCTGCCGTGGCCCACGTGGACGCCGACATGGCCATCGACCCCCACGCCCTCCCCGACCTCGTCGCCGCCCTGGCCACCGCCGACGTCGCCATCGGCTCGCGCTCCCTGCCGGGCTCCGCCGTGGAGACGACGTACGTGCTGCGGTGGCTGATGGGCCGGGCGTTCAACGCGCTCGTCGTGGGGACCATGGCGCTCGGTATGGGGGACACCCAGTGCGGCTTCAAGGCCTACCGGACGCCGGTGGCACGGACGCTCTTCCACCTGGTCCGCATCGACCGCTTCGCCTTCGACGCCGGCGTGCTGTTCGCGGCGCGACGGCTCGGCCTCGAGGTCGCGCAGGTGCCGGTCCATTGGCGCAACGTCCCCGGCAGCTCGGTCCGCCCGCTGCACGACGCGCGGTCGATGGTGGTCGACATCCTGCGTAGCCGGTTCGGGCTCCTCGCCACCACGCCGCTCGTCGGCTTCGAGGTCCGCTGCCGCGACGGGGCACGAGCGGCGGCCGGCGGGCCGTCGCTCGTCGGCGCGGTGTCCGAGGTCCTCGACGAGGTCCTCGGTGGTGCGCCCGTGCCGGTCGTCTCCCTCGACGCCTCGGTGCTGGCCCTCCTCCCGCTCGTCGAGGCCCGAGACGTCCGGGCCGTGGCGGACGCATTGGGGGACCGCCGCGAGTGGTCGGTCCTGCGGTCCTCGGTCGACGACCGCGCCCTCGCCCGCCTGGCCCCGCTGGCCGGGCGGCTTGCCCCAGTTCCCGCGGGCTGACCCCCGACCCGACGGGCCCGGCGGCACGACGACGCCGAGCCTGCCGGGGCCGAGCACCGGTACGATGCGTTCGTGGCCTCGAAGGCGCGGTCGACAACCCCGTCGGGGCAGAACGGTCACGTGAAGCGGAGCGCCCCGGCCGGCCGTCCCGTCCGGGCCGAGCCCGGCGACGTCGTCGACGCCGACATGGTCGCCATCCCTCCCGGTGCGGCGAGCGTGCCGGTGGGCTCCGCCGGGGAGCCCGGGAGCGACCACGCCGTCGAGGTCCGCGCCGCGCTGCCCGTCGCCGTCTCCCGGACGGACGAGCCCCCGCCCGACGATCCCCGCCGCTCCGACGTCGACGAGTGGGGCCGCTCCGAACGGGTCCGCGAGCTGGCCCGCCGGCTCTACGACCCCGTCTACCGCTACTGGTTCCGCGCCGAGTGGGAAGGACTCGACCGCATCCCGCTCACCGGCGGGGCACTGCTCGTGGCAAACCACGCCGGCGCCCTCCCGCCCGATGCCCCCGTCATCATGCACGGCATCGAACGCGAGCTCGGCCGCCCCGTCTACGGCCTCGCCGACTCGTTCTTCCGGACCGTCCCGGTGGTCGGGACCCTCTGGTCGCGTGCCGGCGGCGTCCCGGCCCATCCCGACAACGCCTATCGCCTCCTCCACGACCGGCAGCAGCTCGCGCTGGCGTTCCCTGAAGGGGTGAAGGGACCGTCGAAGCGGTACGCAGACCGGTACCGCCTCCGGCGGTTCGGGCGGGGCGGTTTCGTCGAGATCGCCATGCGGGCCGGCGTCCCCGTGGTACCGATCGCCGTGGTCGGCGCCGAGGAAGCCATGCCCGTCCTGTTCCGGTCCAACCAGCTCGCCCACCTCTTGCGGCTTCCCTACTTCCCGGTCACCGCCAACATGGTCGCCTTCGGCCCGCTCCTCGGCGCCGTCACCTACTTCCCGGTGAAGATCCGCATGCGCGTCCTCGAGCCGGTCACCTTCGACGTCGAGCCCGGGCTCGAGCGCTACTCGAAGAGCCGGGTGATGGACGAGGCGGAGCAGGTACGGGCGCGGCTGCAGGACGCCCTCCACGACGTGCTGCGGGAACGCCGCAGCGTCGTCTTCGGGTAGACAGCCGTGGCGCGACGCGTGCTGGTGACCGGAGTCGACACGTTCTGGGGAGGCCGGATGGCCCAGGCGCTCGAGCGGGACCCGTCCGTCGACCTCGTCCTCGGCATGGGCACCGGTGAGCCCAAGGTGCCGCTCGAGCGGACCGAGTTCGTCCGTGCCGACCAGACCTACTCGATCCTCAGCAGGATCGTCCGCGCCACCCGGGTGGACACGGTGGTGCACACCTTCCTCGTGGTCAACTCGTCGCACGTCTCCGGCAGGGCGCTGCACGAGATCAACGTCATCGGCACCCTCAACCTGCTGGCGGCGGTCAGTGCGGCGGGAGCGACCGTGCGCCACGTGGTCGTGAAGTCCTCGACCCACGTCTACGGCTCCTCTCCTCGCGACCCGGCATGGTTCCGCGAGGACAGCCGTCGCAACGCGCCGGTGGCGACCCAGCTCGAGCGCTCCCTGCTCGAGGTCGAGGCGCTCGTGCGCGACTTCGCCGAGGACAACCCTCAGGTGGCCGTCACCGTCCTCCGCTTCGCCAACGTCCTCGGGAGCGACATCGTCACCCCCGTGAGCACCGACCTCCGCCGCCGTCTGCTGCCGGCGATCGCCGGCTACGACCCGCTCGTGCAGTTCGTCGAGGAGGACGACGTGGTCCGCTCGCTCGAGCACGTGACCTCGCGCCGGGTCGCCGGGCTCTTCAACGTCGCCGGTGCCGGCAAGCTGCCGTGGAGCGAGACGGCGCACATCGCCGGGGCCCATCTCCTCCCGCTGTCCCCGGTGGCACCGCGGCTCGTCTGCGCCCCCGTCCTCCGGCTCGCCGGCCTCGAGCTGCCCCCCGAGCTCGAGGCCCTGGCCCGCTACGGGCGCGGCGTTGACACGTCGCGCCTGATCGAGACCGGCTTCTGCTATCGGTACACGAGCGCCGGCGCCGTCCGCAGCTTCGCCCACGCCAACAACCTTCGCCGGTCGGTCGGCTCGGGAGCGCCCTACCGCTACGAGCGCGACCTCGAGCACTTCTTCCGGCACTCGCGGGCGGTGGTGCGCGAGGGGCAGTGAGCGGCCTTCCTCGACCGGTGCCGGCGGACCCTCGACCGGTGCCGGCGGGTGCACCGCGCCGCTGGGACGGGCTCAGTCGAGCCAGCGCTGCTCGACGAGGTAGTGCGCCCACACGACGGTGACGGCGAGCTCGAGCACGAGGACGAGCACGAAGAGCCACCGTCGGGACCTGAGCGAGCGCCTGACCGAGGGATGGAGGCCGATGGCGAGCCATAGCGGGTAGGAGGGCCGGGTGATGCCGTAGGTGATCCCGTACTCGGCCGTCTGGAGGAGCAACGGGAGGATGCCCACCGCCGGGACGACGACGAACCACGACGTGCCGGTGCGCACCCAGACGGCTGCGACGAGCACGACGAGCACGACGAGCACGACGGTGTCCAGTGTGTAAGTGAAGGCCCGAGCGTGGTGGAGCGCCTGGGTCCAGGTCGTAAAGCCGGCTCGGACCGCCCGGAACGTCACCAGGTTCGCCAGCACCTGGCCCGCGGTGCGCCTCGGGAACCACGCCTGGCCCGCTTGGATCTTGGCGAAGGGAGCGCCGAAGGCGATCCCGAAGTAGACCATCGTGGCGAGGAACCCGCCGACGCCGAGGAGCTCGTGCCCGAGCTGCCGGGGTCGGACGGGGAACGACCACTGCCGCGACTCCGCCCACTGGGCGAGCGCGAGACCGATCGGGAGCGCCAGGGAGATCGGGTCCGCGGCGCACCCGATCCCCGCCCACAGGTAGGCGGTCGTGGTCCGACGTCGGACGAACGCCAGCATCGCGAGCGCCTCGAGGACCATGACGAGCGAGGTGGCATAGCCCTGGAGGGCGAAGAGGGACGCCGGGTAGGCGGCGGCGAGCATCACCAAGCGGTACGACGGCCGTCTGGGGCGACGGCGACGCCCCGAGGGACCGTCCGGCCGGTGTTCGAGCACGACGAGGATGGCGGCCACCACGACGAGGAAGGCGTACTGCAGGACGAGGCTCACGACGAGCCCCGTGACCGTCCACGACAGCCCCGTCGCCGCGTGCACCGCCCGCTCGAGGAGGGGGTAGAGGGGGAGGAAGTTGGGGGTCTGGCCCGTCGTGAGATGCGGGTTCCACGAGTAGCCCGAGCGGGCGATGGCCTGCAGCCAGTGGGCGTCCCACGAGGCCGCGACCACCTTCAGCTCGGCACCCGCGCTGGTCCCTACGCCGGAGAGCCGGGCCTCCACGAAGGTGAGGGCCCCGACGACGGCGAGCCACGCGACGAAGACGGCGGTGGCGGCGGGGAGCGCCCGTCGGAGCGGCGACCTGCTCGGCACCTCGTCGGCCGAGGCGCGCCCTGCCGCGGGGGCCTCCTCCACAAGCGGGCTGACCACCGGTCGCTACGCTCCCCGACCATGCGACGGCCGCGCTGCCGGAGGATCGCCCCGCCCCAGGCGCTCCCGCTCACGAAGCTGTTCGGCGACGAGTGGAACGACAACCCAGGGGACTCTGCACCACGGCCCCGGATCGTGCGCTCCCCCTGGCTGCCACTCGACGGGCGCCGCCGCGGCCTCGAGGCCGCGGTGGCCGCCTCGGCGCCGAGGCGCACGCCGCAGCTCCACGGGACACACGGCTTCGTCGGCTCCGACTGCGCGCTGCGTCCGCACCGGCCGATGTCAGGCCGACCGACGCAGCCACTGACCGAGGAGCGCACCCCGTCGGGCCTGCCACTCCTCCGCGGTCATCGCGTAGCGGACGTGGTCCTCCCAGGCGCCGTCGATCTCGAGGTAGCCGAGGGCCACGCCTTCGGAGCGGATGCCGAGCTTCTCCACCACCCGACGGCTGGCGTGGTTCCTCGGGACGATGGCGATCTCGACCCGGTGGAGCGTGAGCACTTCGAAGGCGAACTGCAGGACGACGACGACCGCCTCGGGGACGAGACCCTGCCCCGCCAGCTGCTGGTCCACCCAGTACCCGATGAACGCCTGCTGGAACGGGCCACGCTGGATCGACGACAGCGTGATCTCGCCGCTGAAGCGCTCACCCACGAAGATGCCGAACCCGTAGCCCGTCCCGAGCTGGCGCTCCCGCTCGCGCATCCCGCACCGCACGCCGAAGCTGGCTGCGTCCTCGGGAGCGGGCGGGGCGCCCGCCGGTCGGGGCTCCCAAGGCACGAGCCACTCTCGACACCGACGGCGGACCTCGAACCATGCCTGGTAGTCGGCCTCGGTCAGCGGGCGCAGCCGTACCCTCCAGCCGACCAGCTCGACCGGTTGGAGCGGCGTGTGCATCCTCGAGACCATCGTCAGTCACCCATCGCCGGCAGCACGAACGGTGTGGACCCGACCGCTCGGCGAAGCCGGCCCACCAGCTGGATGATAGGCGTCCCGCCCGGGCCCGGCTCTGGTCGGCTCCCGCTGGCCCTCACAGCGGTCCCTTCCACAGTTGGACGCCGTGGTCGGCCACGGGCCGGCTGCCGATCACCTTCTCGAGGAGGTCCAGGGCACGGACGTGCCCCGGCATCGGCCCGAGCACGACCGCCGAGAGCCGGAACCGGGCGAGGTCGCGCCGCATCGCCTCGAGCCGCAGGGGGACGAGCGGAGGAGTGGGAGCGCCGTCGGCGATCGCCGTGAGCGTGCTGGTCAAGGTGTTCGGGGGTCCCCCGACCGTCGCCCCGGGCGCCCCTCCCGCGGGCGGCACGAACACATAGCCGCCGACCATCGAGAAGCGGAACCGGGCCACGGCCTGCCACACCATGGGAGCGCCGTCGTGGGGGCCGCCCTCCGGGAACGGTACGACCAGGGCATTGCCGCCCGCCGGGATGACGTCGACCGCTGCCGTGGAGAAGAACCGTGGCGTCGGGTACCGGTAGACCTCGTAGTGGACGGAGGGCATCAGCGGGAGCAGGGCTGCCACGACGACCGCCACGGCCCCGAGACGACGTGCGACCGGGGACCCCGATCGCGCCCGCTGCCCCGGGCGTCGGGGCGTCGGGCCGTCGCCTCCCTCGGCACCGGGGCCGACCGAGCCACGGGCCGTCGCCCCTCGGACGAACTCGGCGAGGAGGACCGCGGCCGCCAGGTCCACGAAGACGAACAGGCGGGCCGGCAGCATGTTCTCGAAGAACGGGAGGGCGAGGAGAAGCCGGGCCGGGAGCCAGATCTTCAGGTTGACGCCTGCTGCCGTCAGCGTGGGACCGAGCGACAGCACCAGCATGCACGCACCGACGGCGGCGGCGACACGCACAGCGTCCCGACGCCACCGGCGCGCGGCCACGACCACGGACAGCACGACGAGCACGATGCCGAGGTAGCCGACAGCTTCACCCTGGCTCCAGCCCCACGCGAAGAAGTAGGCCGCCCCGCCAGGCCGGAACTGCCCGGTGACGCTGGGGAGGAAGAGGTTCAGCAGGTCGACCGAGATCGGCGCCTCCCACCGGCCGTGGAGCCGGTCGGGGCCTGCGAGCAGCACGGCGAGCGGCCAGCCCGCGAGCACGACGAACGCTCCGAAAGCGACCGCTAGGCCCGCGGCGACCTCCTTCCACCGCCGCGCCATCGCGTCCCGGTGGCTCGCTGCCATGACGGCGACGACGAGGAACGCAGCGATCACGGTGCCGGCGAAGATCTCCTGTCCCACGAGCAGCTGTGCCGCTCCGAGCACGCCGACGGCGAGCCCCGAGGCCCACCAGGACCGCCTCCGGCCGGAGAGCAGGTCGGTCACGGCGAGGAGGACGAGCGGTGGAAGAGGCACAAAGAAGATGTTCAGGTGCCCGAGGGCGTGCGTGAACATGAACGGCGAGAAGCCGTAGAGGAAGCCACCGACGAACGGGCCAGCCGTCCCGCCGACCCACCTCCGGAGGGCTGCGTACGCAGCGAGCCCCGAAAGTGGCAGCGCGAGGGTGACGAGCAGGTTGTAGGTGACGATCGGGCCCAGCAGCAGCTCGAACGGCGTTGCGACGATCCCGAGCAGGGGCATGCCGTTGGGCTGCCACATCATGTTGATCCCCTGGGGGGCGTTCAGCGCGTGGGTGACGAGGGGATCGCGGCCGTGGCTGATCGCGAACGCCGTCCAACCCAGCAGATTGATGGTCGACGGCTGGTCGCAGCATGCCCCGATGACCGGAGAGCCGGGGGCACGCCACCCGATGTGGAAGACGACGAACGAACAGACGAGGTAGCAGAGGAGCACCAGGCCGCCGCGGACGGCCGGGGACGCGACCGACCTCTTCCCGTCGGCACGGCGGGCCAGCGCCGGTGCGTTCCTCCGCTGTACGAGGTCGAGCATGAGACCCATGCGGCTCCCGAGCCAGCGCGCGCCGTCTGCCGCCGATCGGCTCGCCTCCGTTCCCTGTTCGGGCGACGACCCTAGCGCGCTGCGCGTCGACGCAGGGTGTCCGAGGCCCTCCTCGAGACTCTCGCTCGGGTATCGTCGCCGCGTGTCGCTGGCGTCCCTGCCTCCCCGCCCGCGGTCTCGTGCGTGCTCCGACGGTACGGTCGCCGCGACCCGACGACCGTCCCCCGGCGGCGGTGCGCACCGACGGCAGCGCTCCCGGCGAGCCTGGCGTGTCGTGACGGCCATCACTGCCGCCTATGTCGGGCTCGCCGTCGCTGCCTACGCGAACGTGCTCTTCGTCGGCAATCGCCTCCCCGTGTGCGCGTGCGGGGACCAGGTGCAGGAGGTCTGGTTCCTACGTTGGCCCGTCTACGCACTGAGCCACGGGAGGAACCCGCTCTTCACGAGCTGGCTCAACTTCCCCCACGGAGCCAACCTGGCGATCAACACCACTGCCTTGCTGCTCGGGGTGGCGTCCGCCCCGTTCCAGCTCCTCGTCGGCACGGTCACGACGTACGACGTGCTGTTGACCCTCGCCCTCGCCGCGTCGGCGCTCTCGATGTGCCTCGTCCTCCGCCGCTGGGTGACCTCGTGGGGGGCGGCGTTCGTGGGCGGCCTCCTCTACGGGTTCTCGCCGTTCATGATCGGCGAGGGCGATGGCCACCTGTTCCTGACGGCGTCGTTCGTCCCGCCGCTCGTGCTCGCCGTGCTCGACGACGTCCTCGTGCGCCAGCGTCTTCCGGCCCGCCGGGCCGGCGTCCTCCTCGGCGGCTTGCTGGTGGTCCAGTACTTCATCTCGGCGGAGGTCCTGGTCATGACGACCATCGCCGCGGCATGCGGGGTCGTCGTCCTCGCTGGGACCAACCGGCGAGAGGTGCGAGACCACCTGAGGCACGCCCTCGCGGCGGGCGCCTACGCCGCCCTCGTCGCCGCTGTCGTCCTCGCCTACCCGCTCTGGTTCTCCGTCTTCGGACCGCAGCACATCGTCGGGCCGCCCCATGCCCTCTCGGACCTGGCCCGATACCCGGGCGACCTCCTCGGGCCCGTGGTGCCCACGTACTTCCAGCACTTCGCCCCAGCCGCCCTCAAGGCACGTGGCGATGCGCTGACCGGCGCGAACCCCGGCGAGAACGGCCTCTACCTCGGCGTCCCGCTGCTCGCCGTCCTGGCCGTGCTCACGTGGCGGTTCCGCCGATCACGCCCACTGGTCTTCTTCGCCACCATGGTCGTCGTCGTCTTCGTGCTCGCGCTCGGCCCCACGCTGACCATCGACGGCCACGACACCCACGTCCCGCTCCCCCTGGCGATCGTCCACAAGGTCCCCCTGCTGCAGGACATCATGGCAGTCCGCTTCGCACTGCTGATGCAGCTGTGCGCCGCGGCGGCGCTCGCCATCGGGCTCGACCTGCTGGCGAGCTCCCGCCGGCCCCAGCGGACGGCGACGCGGTCCGAGCACCGAGTCCGCGGCACCGTGCTGCCCGTCCTCGTCGGCGCCGTTGCCCTGCTCCCCCTCGTCCCCCAGCTCCCGTACGCCGGCGAGCCGATCGACGTCCCGTCCTTCTACGCCAGCTCGGCGGTCGACCACATCCCCCGTGGGTCGGTCGTGCTCGCCTACCCCTACCCGGTGGGCTCGCAGCTCGTCTCGATGCTGGGGCAGGTCGAAGCGGGCATGCGATTCAAGCTGATCGGGGGCTACGCGTTCGTCCCGGGGCCGAACGGGCGGTCCACGTTCGGCCCCGACCTGCTGGCCCCGACGCAAGTCCAGGCAATCCTCTACAACACCTACGCACCGAGCGCCACCGGGCCTCCGAGCGACCTGACCCACTACCCGCCCCTGAACGCCGGGGTCGAGGCGAACCTGCGGACCTTCCTCACCGTGTACCACGTCTCGGCAGTGGTCGTCGACCCGATCGGCGTCAACCCGGCAGGCACGCTCCGGTACCTGTCAGCAACCCTCGGACCCGGTCGACGCTCCGGCGGGGTCGTCGTCTGGTTCGACGTCCCTCGCCTCCTACAGGTGCACGGAGCACCGTGAGCCCACGCCAGCGGCGAGCCGGCCTCGCGCCCCGGCGGGCGCGACGACGGACGAGGCACTGGGCCCCTACCGTTTCGGAGCGGGCGGGTTCCTCGCGATGATGGCGTAGTCACCGCAGGTGAAGCGGTCCTCGGCAAGCACTCCGCTACCTCCCTGGAACTCGACGCGCGCCGAAGCGAAGCCGGCCTCGCGGCACTGGGCGGCGAGCACCTCGGGAAAGATCGGCGTCCGGTGCGTGAGGTCCGTCCAGAACGTCTTGAAGGCCTGGAGCGCGTGCGGGTTGACCGTCTCGGCGATGAAGATCCCGTCGGGAACGAGGACCCGACGGGCCTCGACCAGGAGGGCTGCGATCTGGTCGGACCAGAGGTGCTCGACCAGCTGGAACGACACGACGGCGCCGACCGACCCCGCAGGACGCTCGCGGAGCACGGCGATGGCGTCGCCGTGCACGACCTCGTGGCCCTTCGCGCGCGTGCGCTCGACCATCGACTCGTCGAGGTCGATGCCGATGCCGGGTGTCCCCGCCTCGGCAAGTAGATCGAGCATCTCGCCTCGACCGCAGCCGACGTCCACGATCGGCGAGTGACCGGCCAGCTCCGGGAGGTACCGTCGCAGCCTGCCGCGGATCAGGTCCTCGGAGCCGCGGAAGACGTCTTCGAACCCTGCGTAGCCGTCGGAACCCTCGGCTCCTGTGTCGAAGCCGATCGCCTCTCGACCGAGCTCGTCGACGACCTGGAACGCGGGCGGATGCCCCGTGTCCGGCACGGCGCGCAACGCGGCCACCGACGCCTGTACCTGATCGAAGCTCACCGCCAACCCGCTTCGCCCTGCGAGCCGCGCATCGAGGCGCTCGACGGTACGCTCCAGCTCGTCCTGGCGGACGGAAGCGTGGGAGAGGTGCCTCCCGAGCGCAACCTCGCGTTCGAGGATCGAGTGCTGGACGAGCTCGACGTGGCGGCGCAGCCGGGTCACGTCATCTCGGAGCTCCCGGTCCACCACCGCGCTGACGCCTTCACCTGCCTCGCGCAGACCGGCCACGGCGTCGTGCGTAGGCACCGGGTGCACCGCGTCAAGGTGCCCGACGGGGCCGGTCACCCGTTCGACGGTCGAGCGCGCCCTGGCGAGGAGCTGGCGCGACCTGCTGCGCTGCGACGAGGCGCGCATCGCGTCCGCCCGGTCCGCTTCGATCAGCGCAGCCCGCTTGCGCTGGATCTCGTCGAAGCGCCGTCGGACGAACTCGGCCCGTCGCTCGACACTGTGGTTGGAAAGGACCGACTTCCGGGCACGCTGCCCGACGGCGGCGGCGGCGTCCGGGTGCTCGACGACGGCGCGCATCAGACGGGCCGCCTCGCCGAGGTCAGGATCGGCCCACTCGGCGCCGGCGGGATAGGGGTCGCACCCCTTCGGGACGGGGGTCATCGTCGTCGGGACGAGGTACGCAGTCGAGGCGTCCATGAAGTCGAGGTTCCCCGAGTACGCCGTCGCGATCACCGGCTTGCCCAGTGCCATCGCCTCGGCCATGGTGAGACCGAACCCCTCGCTGCGATGGAGGGACACGTAGCAGTCGCACAGCGCCATCAGCGCCGCTTGCTCGTCGTGGTCGAGATAGCGGTCGAGCAGGACGATGTCCTTGCGCCCTCTCATCGCCCAGCGCAGATGCTCGAGCTCGTTGACGCAGGTGGCCCCGTTGATGGCCTTCAGGACGAGGGTCGGTCCCTCCCCGGGCTCGAAGGCGCGGCAGAACGCCTCGATGAGCCCCAGGGGGTTCTTGCGCTCGAGGACCGAGAAGAGGTCGAAGCAGAAGAGGAAGACGAAGCCCTCCGGCAGGCCCACCGCGGCCCGGTCGATGCGGTCGTCCACGACCGGCGGGACGATCGGGTGCGGGAAGGCGAGCACCGGCTTGTCCGTGACGGCGGCAATGGCCGAGCGGGCGAACTCGGAGACTGCCCAGACCTCGCTCACCAGGTCGAGGACGGGCCAGTACTGCCGAGGGAACTCTTCGAGCTCCCAGGCCCACTGGGCGATCGTGTACCGACCGGCGAAGAAGCTGGAGCCTGCCTCCGAGGCGAAGTGCGCGAACTGGTCGGCGTTCACGACGACGACGTTGGTGTCGAGGTCGCGAGCGCTCGCACCGGTGACGGCGAAGGGGTGCAGCTGGCGGCTGTTCGTCGCGCGGTAGCCGACGGTCGTGAAGGGAACCCCGCTCGCGGCCACCGCGTCGACGGTGAGCCGCGCCCCCTCGCCGATGCCGAGCTCGGCGTTGAGGTACCCCGCGACGACGATGCCCGGCCGCAGGCGGTCGCCGGGTGCCCACTCCCCCGCCACGCTGCCAGCCACCGGCGGACCGCCCGCAGTGACCTCTCCGTCGCGAGGAGCGGGCTCGCGGGCCAGCAGGGCGGGGATGTCGCCGTTCAGCGACTCGTCCACCACCCAGCCCATGAACCGGTCGTGGTCCGCCCACTGGGGATCGGGGAAGGCCGCCCGGAGGTCGGGCCGGCTGGCGTGCAGCGCCGCGAGGTAGCAGGTCAGCCGCCCGGGGTCCCCGACGACGTCCGGTGGCTCGTTCAACCGGACGGTCAGCTCGGCGGCGCCCGCCCGCTCGAACGGGTCGGGTGGGAGCTCGACCGGGACGGTCTCGGGGTCCTCCGCCTCCTCGAGCCAGTCTCGGTACAGCTGCCTCATGACCTGGTCGATCGGCGTGCCGTCGGCCATTCGGTCGAAGCCGTACTCGATCCCGCGGACGGCGGCCGCTCCGTTGCGGAGAAGCCGGTCCGCGTACTGGTCGCAGAGGCGACTGAGGTCCGGGTGCTCGCTGAGGAGGATCCGTGGGCGGTCGCCCTGGTGCCTGCTCAGCAGGTGCCGGGCGAACGGCGAGTACCCGCTGAAGTGGTAGAAGGCGAGGGGGCGGCCGTTGACCTCGTAGCCCGCTCCCGTCCAGGCCAGGGTCCGCCCGTGGAGGTTCCAGTAGGCCACGTTGTACTGCGGGTCGCGGACGATCACGTGGTCGAAGAGCCCGGGGACGAAGTCGACCCAGCGCTGGTCGACGAAGCGCATGTTCTGCGGGTCAACCCTGCACTCGCGGCGGAGCCTCTCCTTCCAGTAGTCGAGGAACGGCTGGGCGGTGCGAGCGACGCCGATGAAGCCGAGGTTGTAGATGCCAGCGGCCAGGATGGCCCGGTCCTCGGTCTTGCGGTCGTCGAGCGGGAACGGCGTGTCGACGTGGGGCGTCAGGGCGATCCCGTGGGCGACGGCGGCGTCGGCGAGCGGCTGGAGCGAGGAGAAGACCTGGATGTCGGGGTCGAGGTAGAGCACGGCATCCGAGCCGCGTCCGAGGAGGGCCTCGAGGAGCCACGGCTTGAGCGCCGTGGCGAGCTCGGTGACGTCGTAGATCATCGCCATGCGATGGAGCTCGCCCACGTCCTCGCCGAGATCGGCGAGCCGCAGGACCTCGAAGGGCTCGCCCGGACCCACGACGCAGTCGATGTCGTCGAAGATCAGGGCAGAGACCCGCCCGTCCGGATGGACCTCCCTGAACGACGTGGCCAGCGTGCGCACGAAGGGGAGGTAGTTCCTCGCGGCGATCGTGCAGATGTGGACGCCCACCCGCCCTCCTCAAGGATCGTCGGGACCGCTTGAGGTTAGTCGCGCCCCGGCGCCGCTCGCGACCTCGCCCGCAGCGCCGGCGGCAGGCGGCGGGACGGCCCACCCCGCCGTCGGTGCCGTCATGCGCCGGTCAGCGACGCCGCCAGGCCGTCGAGGATGTCCGACTCCGACACCAGGCACTCGTCGAAGCCGAGCCGGTCCACGACGGCGTGCAGCACGAGCACCCCGCCCACGATCACATCCTGGCGACCGGGGGCCATTCCCGCTCGGGCGAGGCGGTCGGCCGCGGGCTCGGCGGCCAGGGTGCGGTACCACGACGCGATCTCGGCGCCCGACAGGACCGCGTGGTGCACCTGGGCTCGGTCGTAGCTGGCGAGGCCCGACCGGAGCGAGGCGACCGTGGACACGGTGCCCGCCAAGCCGACCAGCCGACGGGCCTCGGCGAAGCGCGGGTGGCGGGCGACAGCCTCGTCGAGCAGGGAAGCCACCCCGGCCTCGGCCTCCGCCAGCTGGTCGGGAGTGGGCGGGTCGTCGCGCAGCCACCGCTCGGTCACCCGTACGCAGCCGAGCTGCAGCGACACGACCGCCAGGTCGGGGTCGTCGGGTCCGCTGCCCGCCACCAGCTCGGTGGACCCGCCACCGATGTCGACGACCAGGAACGGGCCGGCTGACGGGTCGAGCTCGGCCACGGCACCGGCCATCGAGAGCCGACCCTCCGACTCGCCGTCGAGGAGCTCGGGGGTGACCCCGCTCGCCCTCTCGGCGGCCCGGAGGAAGTCCGCCCCGTTCGCCGCGTCGCGCACCGCGGAGGTCGCGACCAGGCGTGCCCGCTCGACGCCGTGGCCGGCCATGACTGAGCGGTACTGCTCGAGGACGCCGACGCACCGGTCGACGGCATCAGGTGCCAGCCGACCGGTGGCGTCGACCCCTTGGCCCAACCGGGTGATCTCCATCAACCGCACCAGGGGCACGCCGCGCCCGTCGACGACGAGGAGCCGGGTCGAGTTGGTGCCACAGTCGACGGCGGCCACGGGTGCGAGGGGCGGGGTCATCGGCCGTTGCCAGCACGGCGGCCCGGCGCCGGCACGTCGCTGTGCAGCCCCAGGCGGCCCGCCGTCCACGCCCCGACCGGGTCGTCACCGCCGGCCAGCCACCACGCCAGGTGGGCGTGGAGGCACTTGACGCCCTGGCGGGTGCCGCCGACCCCGCCGGACGGGCGTGGCCCGGGGTGGTCCACCGGGATGGTCCCGTCCCGCTCGGCGGCGTAGCGGGCGTGGGCCTCGGCCAGGCGCTCGGGGTCGACGTCGCGCTCGGCCTGGCGGACACCGCCCGCCGACTCGAGGCGGCTGACGGCGTCGTGCAGGACGGGGTCGACCAGCCAGTAGCGGGTGGGCATGGGCGTGCCGTCGACGAGGAAGGCGCCGTTGGCGATCACGGCGGGGGCTCCTCGCTCGTCACGTACCACCACGGTGAACTGGCCTGCAGCCGGACGCCCGAGACTGGCCTCCACCGATTCGACGTCCTCCGGGCTCGCCTCCTCGCCTGGCGGGCTCGTCACCGCCAGAACTCGAGGACACGTTCGACGCGGCCCCAGAAGCCGGGGGCGCCGGAGCCGGACGCGTGGCCGGTGGCCGTCGCCCCGGGTGCCGGCCCCGGGGTCGAACCGGTGCCGAGCAGCCCCGGCTGCGGGTTCATGTTCGGCGCCTTCGACGGCGGGACCAGCGGCTGGTCGGCCGGGTCACCAGCCGGGGTGCCGTCCGAAGACCCCGCCTGCGTGCCTGCGGGCGCCACCACCTGGTAGAGGGTCTGGCCGGGTCCCACCAGCTGGTAGCGCTCGCGGGCGAGACGCCCCGCCGCGCTGGGGGAGCGCAGCTCAGCCCGCTGCTCGGTCAGGAGGTGGTTCTCGTGCTGGACCGCTGCCAGGTGCGCCTGGGCGGTGGCGAGCTGGTGGCGTTCGGACACGAGCTGCGTCACCGGGAAGCTGGTCCCGATGACGACGAGAGCGAAGAGCGCCGCGGCCGCGACGGGCAGGCGCCGGGCTCGTCGGGCCCGCCGCGCCCGCTCGGCTGTCGTCGGGCGCCGCGCAGGTGCCGCGGCGCTGCGAGGCCGTGGCGTGGGGCGCCGGC
>CAZSYT010000073.1:2255-17070 GCA_964610905.1 uncultured Acidimicrobiaceae bacterium | reverse complement strand
CGGATGTGCACGTCGACGAGCCGGCCGTCGCCGAAGTAGTCGTAGCCCCAGACCCGCTCGAGGAGGTGCTCGCGCGACAGGACCCTCCCGGCGTTCTCGGCGAGCTCGCAGAGCAGGCGGAACTCGGTCCGGGTGCAGTGCACCTCCTCGCCGGCCCGGGTGACCACCCCCGCGTCGCGCTCGACGGTGACGTCGCCGAAGGAGAAGGCGGACGGGCTCTCGCCCTCGGTGCGGGCCCGGCGGAGCAGGGCACGGATCCGAGCGGCGAGCTCCTTGGCCACGAACGGCTTGGTCACGTAGTCGTCGGCCCCGGCCTCGAGCCCCGCCACGACGTCGTGGGTGTCGGAGCGGGCCGTGACCACGATCACCGGCACGGTACTGGTGCGCCGGACGCGGCGGCACGTCTCGAAGCCGTCGATCCCCGGCAGCATGAGGTCGATGAGGACGACGTCGGGTGGCGCGGCCTCGAGGGCGCAGAGGGCCTCCTCGCCCGACTCGACGTCGGAGACCGCGTAGCCCTCGTCCTCGAGGGCCAGGCGCATCGACGCACGGATCCGCTCGTCGTCCTCGACGACCAGGACGTGGCTCACGAGCCGATCATGACATGCGTGCCGACCGGCGGCACGGCAGCGGAGGTCGGGCAGGCACCGAGCGGAGCCCCGTCGGGTCGCCGCCTTGGGCCTCCGGCGAGCGCCGGGTCAGCTCCCGAGCCAGACCTCGGTCGGGAAGATGAAGCCGTCGGACATCCCGTACGCCTTCGCTCCCGAGGGGAGCGTCGGGTTGTTGAAGTTCTGCACGTTCGGCCAGGCCGCCATGGACCACACCGCCCGCGCCGTCCAGAGGTAGGGGACGTCGGCGCCGAGGCGGGCCGCCACCTCCTGGTAGGCGGCGGCGCGGACGGTCGGGTCGGACGACTGGCGGCCCTTCTGGAGCGCGGCCTCGATGGCCGGGTCGCTGTTGCGTGCGAAGTTGAGGGCGTAGCCCGCATGGATCGTCGTCGTGCTCCACCAGATGTAGTTGAGGTCGGGGTCGACGGCGTTGAATTGGCGCCACAGCTGCGCCTCGAACTGGCCCGTCACGGCCAGCTCGATGAGCTGGTTCTGCTGGACGGGCTTCAGCGTGATCTGCATCCCCGCCGTCTGCAGCTGCTGCTGGAGGTACTCGGCGGCCTTGGTGGTGGAGGCGCCCGGGGTGTGGTTGATCGTCACCGCCACCGACTTGCCCGACGCCTTGACCTCCTTCACGAGGGCGGTCGCCTTGGCCATGTCGGGTGCGGGGTAGCCGCTGGGGCCGTAGTTGGGCGAGCCCTTGGTGAAGGGCCCGTTCGAGGGGGGCGTGACGTTCTGGTTGATGACCTTGCAGTACTCGGCCGAGCTGACGGCCATCGCTGCCGCCTGGCGCAGGCGGGGGTCGTCGAAGGGCGGGGCTGCGCAGTTGAGGAGGACGCAGTCCATGTCGGGCTCGCCGATCAGGTGCTCGAGGTCGTTGACGTAGGCGAAGCTGGTGGCACCCTCGAGCTCCTTCGTCTGTTCGGAGGCCGAGGTATGCATGATGTCGACCGAGTGGGTGCGGAGGCTGTTGTAGAGCTGCTGGGAGTCGGAGATCGGTCGGTACTCGACCGAGTCGAGGTAGGGGAGGCCCGAGCGCCAGTAGTGGGGGTTGCGGGTGGCGGTGAAGTGGTCGTTGGGCACCCACTGCTCGAAGACGAACGGACCGGTGCCCTTGGGGTTGGCCGTGTCGCCGCCCTTCGCCTTGAGCATCGCCGGCGAGGCCATGTAGGCGACCTGGCCACCGATGCCGCCGACCAGGTAGTAGGGGAAGGGGACCCAGGGCTCGTGCATGGTGATGGTGACGGTCAGCGGGTTGGTGACCTTCACCGAGGCGATGTTGGTGAGGGCGGGGCCCTGCAGGGCGGACGCCTGGTGGGCGGCGAAGTTGTAGGCGACGGCGCTGGCGTCGCACGGCGTGTTGTCGTGGAAGACGAGGTTCGGGCGCATGGTGATCGTCCACACCGAGTAGTCGGCGTTGGGGGTGATCGACTGGGCGAGGTAGGGCTTCACCGTCCCGTCGGCGGCCAGGGCGGCCAGTGGGTCGAAGACCGTGCGGGCGTAGAGGACGCCGGTCGTGTCCCAGTCGTTCAGCACGGGGTTGAAGCCCGTCTCCTCGGCCTCGGTGCCGAAGACGAGGCGACCGCCCGGCTTGGGCGTCGCCGTGGTGACGCCGTCGGGCCGAGGCCCGGACGATCCCGACGAGCCGCTCGAGCTGCCGGAGCCACCCGAGCTGCAGGCGGCGAGGAGGCCGCCCGAGGCCCCGATGACGGCGACGCCGACGGCCCCGCGGCCGAGAAAGGTGCGGCGGCCGAAGCGAGCGCCCGAGGACGACGGGTCGGTGGCGGGCAGGTCGTGCATGGTTCCCCCCTTGTGTCCGGTGCGACGCGTGGGCCTCGTGGCACAGCGGCGGCGACGGCCATTCTTACCCGTTGCAGTGCCGCTGCAACAACAACCGGCGCTCGGGCGCCGGTCGCGGGGCGGCCGCACGCGGCCAGCTCCGGCGCCGCCGTCCAGCCGTTGCGGCCGGCCGCTGGCTAGGCTGGCGAGGTGGCGTGGTACCTCGACGAGTACGGGCGGTCCATGGGCCAGCTCGCGCCGGCGTCGCTCCGGGCCTACCGCCGCGACCTCGAGGCGTTCGTGCGGTGGGCGGAGCGGGCCGGAGCGGGAGCGCCGGGGGACGTCGACCGCGTACAGCTGCGTCGCTACCTCGCCGCGCTCGCCACGCGTCGGTACGCCCGGGCGTCGATCGCCCGAGCCGCCGCGTCCCTCCGCTCGTACTTCGCCTGGTGCGCCCGACGCGGCCTCGTGGCCGTCGACCCTGCTCGCCGTCTCTCCGCGCCCTCACCAGCGTCGCGACTGCCGACGGTCCTCGGGCATGGCGAGGTGTCCGCACTGCTGGAGGGCCCGAGCCGGCAGGCCGAGCCCGCCGGCGCGCCGGCCCGCGCCGGCCGGTCGTGCTCCGTTCCGGGGGGGTCGGACCGCGATCGACGCGACGACGCCGTGCTCGAGCTGCTCTACGGGAGCGGCCTGCGGGTCGCCGAGCTGTGCGCCCTCGACCGCTCCGACGTCGACCTCGCCACCAGGCTGCTCACCGTGGTGGGCAAGGGTGACAAGCAGCGCACGGTGGTCATGAACGAGCGGTGCGCCGAAACGGTGGCGGCGTGGCTCGACGGACCGCGGGCCCGTCTCGCCGGGGCCGACACCCCGCCGGGGGCGCTCTTCGTCAACCAGCGCGGCGCCAGGCTCGGTCCTCGCGACGTCCGGCGCATCCTCGACCGCCGGTCGCCGGTCCCGACGCATCCGCACGCGCTGCGCCACACGTTCGCGACGCACCTTCTCGACGGCGGCGCCGACCTGCGCGTCGTGCAGGAGCTGCTGGGTCATGCCAGCTTGCGCACGACCCAGGTCTACACTCATGTGAGCAAGGAGCGACTGCTCGCCGTGTACGGGGAAACCCATCCACGGGCATAAGGGGATCACGTGCCTGCGCAAGACGACACAGCTGGCCAGGGAATCGATCGGCTGTGGGCCGAGTACAAGCAGACCGGCGAGCGTGCGCTGCGCGACCAGCTCATCGTCCACTACGCGCCGGTGGTCAAGTACGTGGCCGGCCGCGTCTCGGTGGGCCTTCCCCGGCACGTCGACGAGTCGGACCTCGCGAGCTACGGCATCATCGGGCTGATCGACGCCATCGAGCGGTTCGACCCGGTCCGCAACGTCAAGTTCGAGACGTACGCCATCCCCCGGATCAAGGGCGCGATCATCGACGAGCTGCGCTCGATCGACTGGGTGCCCAGGTCGGTACGGGCGAAGGCCCGCTCCGTGGAGCAGTCCTACGCCAAGCTCGAGGCCACGCTGCACCGGACGCCGACCGATGCCGAGGTCGCTGCCGACCTCGACATGACCGACACGGAGTTCCAGAACGTGCTCCGGCAGATCTCCTTCGTGGGCGTCGTCGCCCTCGACGAGGTGTTCCGTGGCGGGGACCGCTCGGACCGCTCAACGCTCGGCGACAACCTTCCGGACACCGGGGCAGGGCCCATGGCCACCTTCGAGGTGAAGGAGACCAAGGAGGCGTTGGTGCAGGCCATCGCCCAGATGGGCGAGCGCGAGAAGACCGTGCTCACCCTGTACTACTACGAAGGCCTGACCCTGGCCGAGATCGGCCAGGTCCTCGGTGTCACCGAGAGCCGGGTCTGCCAGATCCACACGAAGGCCGTGCTCCAGCTCCGGGCGAAGCTCGGGGACCGGTCCGAGCGCGAGACCGGCCGGAGCACGGCCCGGTCGGCGTCCTCCGGGCGCCGGGTCGCCTCGACCGCGTCGCGCTGAGGCGCCGCCCCGGCGGCGGAGCCGACCGGGCTCGCTGAGTGGAGCCGGCGCGGAGGCCTCCGGTACACTCGAGGCTGCCCTGCCGTCCGGTGGGGTCCCACCCGTCACCGACACCGCACACCCGGACGCGTCCACGGTCGCCCTGCATGCCAGGGTGCGACGTCCGGGGAGGACCAACCGTCGAAAGGACCACCATGGCCGTCGTCACCATGAAGGAGCTGCTCAACGCCGGTGTCCACTTCGGGCACCAGACGCGGCGGTGGAACCCGAAGATGCGCCGCTTCATCCTGGGCGAGCGCAACGGCATCTACCTGATCGACCTCCGCCAGACGATGCGGGGGATCGAGGAGGCGTACGGCTTCGTGCGCGACCTGGTTGCCGGCTCCGGCACGGTGCTCTTCGTCGGCACGAAGAAGCAGACCCAGGGCCCCGTCGCCGCCTACGCCGAGGCATGCGGGATGCCCTACGTCAACGAGCGCTGGCTGGGCGGCATGCTGACGAACTTCCAGACGGTGTCGGCCCGCGTCAAGCGGATGCAGGAGTTCGAGGCCATGCAGCGCGCCGGCGACTTCGACGCCATGCCGAAGAAGGAGGCTCTGCGCCACTCCCGCGAGCTCGAGAAGCTCCAGCGGAACCTGGGCGGCATCCGCAACCTCGACGGCCTGCCGGACGCCATCTTCGTCGTCGACACGAAGAAGGAGCACATCGCCGTCACCGAGGCCAACAAGCTCGGCCTTCCGGTGGTGGCCGTCGTCGACACGAACTGCGATCCCGACGTCATCACCCACGTCATCCCCGGCAACGACGACGCCATCCGGTCGGGCGCGCTCTTGTGCCGGGTGATCGCCGACGCGGTCGTCGAGGGCCGCTACATCGCCGAGCAACGCGGCAAGGGGCCCGGAGCCGGGCCGGCGGCTGCCGGCGAGCAGACGGCACAGGCGGCCGGTCCGGCGGCACAGGCGCCTTCCGCCGCAGCCCCGACGCCCGCCGCGACCCCGACGACTGCCGCCGCAGCCCCGACGCCCGCCGCGACCCCGACGCCCGCCGCGACCCCGACGCCCGCCGCGACCCCGACGGCTGCGAGCAGCGAGGAGGCGTGACGATGGCGGTGTTCAGTGCGAAGGACGTCCAGGCCCTGCGCCAGTCGACGGGCGTCGGGATGCTCGACGCCAAGCGCGCCCTCGAGGCCTGCGACGGCGACATGGAACGCGCCGTGGTGTGGTTGCGCGAGCAGGGCCTGGCGAGCCACGCCAAGCGGTCCGACCGCGAGGCGTCCGAGGGAGCGGTGGCCGTCGGCCGGTCCGGGGCCGTCGCCTCGATCGTCCAGCTCCGCTCCGAGACGGACTTCGTGGCCAAGTCCGAGGCGTTCGTCTCCCTGGCCCAGGAGCTCGCCGACCTGGTCGCCGCCAAGGGCGCCGACGCCCTCGACGAGCTGTCCGGCCAGCTCGACCACTTGAAGACGACGCTGAAGGAGAACATCTCGGTGGGCCGCGTGGTCCGCATCGAGGCTCCTGCCGACGGGGTCGTCGACACCTACCTCCACCTCCAGCAGGGCCGCGGGGTCAACGCCGTCGTCGTCGCCCTCGCCGGCGGCTCCGAGGAGCTCGCCCACGACGTCGCCACCCACATCGCCTTCGCCCGGCCCGGCTACGTCCGCCGCGACGAGGTGCCCGAGGACGAGGTCGCGGCGGAGCGCGAGACGGTCGAGCGGATCGCCCGCAACGAGGGAAAGCCCGAGGCGGCACTGCCCAAGATCGTCGAAGGCCGCCTGAACGGCTGGTACCGCGAGCGCGTGTTGCTCGACCAGGCGTACGTGAAGGACGAGAAGCGGACCATCGCCGACCTGCTCGGCCCGGCCACGGTCGTCGAGTTCGCACAAGTCGTCGTGGGCGACTGAGTGGACCCCGTCGCCACGGGCCAGGCGACCGCCGTCGGGCACCGGCGGATCGTCCTCAAGATGTCGGGCGAGGCCCTGGCCTCCTCGGCGTCGGACGAGACGATCGACGCCACCGTCGTGGAGCACATCGCCAAGGAGATCGCCCTGGTCCGCGACGAGCTCGACCTCGAGCTGGCGGTGATGGTCGGTGGCGGCAACATCTGGCGGGGCACCACCGGCGCCGGGGCGGGCATGGACCGTGCCACGTCCGACACCATGGGGATGCTCGGGACCGTCATCAACTCGCTGGCGCTCCAGGACGCCCTCGAGCACCACGGCCAGTCGACCCGGGTGCTCACCGCCGTGCACATGGCCGAGGTGGCCGAGCCCTACATCCGGCGTCGGGCCATCCGCCATCTCGAGAAGGGCCGCGTCGTGGTCTTCGCCGCCGGCATGGGGAACCCCTACTTCACGACCGACACCTCGGCCGCCCTCCGAGCGGCCGAGATCGAGGCCACCCTCCTCTGCAAGGGGACCCACGGAGGGGTCGACGGCGTCTACAGCGCCGACCCGCGCCTCGACACGACGGCGACTCGGTTCGACGAGGTGTCGTTCATGGACGTCATCGCCAAGGACCTCCGGGTGATGGACCTGACCGCCATCACGTTCTGCAAGGACAACGAGCTGCCGATCCGCATCTTCGACCTGATGGGTCCGGGGAACATCCGGCGCGCCCTCGGGGGCGAGCCCATCGGGACCCTGGTCCGGTGACCTTCCTGGCGGGTCGCCGCAGGTGGGCGGCGCCGGAGCGGTGGCGCGGACCCGACCTCGCTACGCTGGAGGGGCGATGGACGAGGACCTGACGGCACTGGTGGTGTCGGACGCCCGCGAGCACATGGAGAAGGCGGTCGAGCACACCCAGGCCGAGTTCGCCGGCATCCGGACGGGTCGTGCGACCCCGGCGCTCGTCGAGCACCTGCGGGTCGACTACTACGGCGCCGAGACGGAGCTGCGCCAGCTGGCCGGCTTCAGCGTCCCCGAGGCCCGGCTCCTCGTCATCAGCCCCTACGACAAGGGCGCGATCGGCGCCGTCGAGAAGGCGCTACAGGGCTCGGACCTCGGCATCACGCCGTCGAACGACGGCACCGTCATCCGCCTCACCTTCCCCGTCCCCACCGAGGAGCGGCGCAAGGAGCTGGTCAAGGTCGTCCGCCAGAAGGCGGAGGACGGCCGGGTGTCGGTGCGGAACCTGCGGCGCAACGCCCGCCACGAGCTCGACGCGCTGCTGAAGGACGGCGAGCTCTCGAGCGACGAGGTCGAGCGCGTGGAGAAGGAGCTCGACCGGATCACCCACGACCAGGTGGCCGCCATCGACAGGCTCCTGGCCCACAAGGAGCAGGAGCTCCTCGAGATCTGACATGGCGGGCCGGTGGCCCGCCATGGGAGGGAAGTGCCAACGTGGACCACGGCGACGACCGGCGAGCGGACCAGGGCACCAGTCCGGGCGGGAGCGAGCGCGACGCGCCCGCCAACCCGTGGCCGGCCGGCCCGTCCGGACGGGTGCGCATCGTCGGAGCCGAGCCCGCGCTCGACGCCACGGCGGTGGTGCCGGCGGTGCCTCGAGACGGTGCGCTCGACGGTGACGACCTGGTCGGACCGGCCGACGGGCCAGCGTCGGTCCGCCTGACCGGCGAGCCCGGCTACGGCGGCGCCGAGGAGACCGTCGAGCCCGTCCAGCCCGGTGGCACGGCCGTTCCTCGGGCCGCCGAGGGATGGGCCGACAGCGCCGTGCTCCCGCACTGGACCGAGCCCCCCACTGGGCAGGTCCCTGCCGTCCTCGAGCGCGACCGGCCCGACGGAGCCGCGACGGGCCCCACCTGGCGGGAGGAGCACGCGGACTGGGAGGCGCACGACGAGGCGTTCGACCCGAGCTTGTTCGCGCCCGAGGAGGACGAGGAGCTCGGCTCGCTCGACGAGTCGGGCGGACCTGACCTCGAGCGACGGCCCTGGGAGTTCGACCTGCCCGAGCCCGTGGCGCGTGGGTGGGACGACGAGGTGACCGAGCCGGTCCCCCGTGTCCCCAGGGGGTCGTCGGAGGCGCGCGACGACGACCGATGGGGAGCCGACGACCCGCTCTTCGTCGGCCGGCAGCGCGACCTCTTCAGCCCCGGGCACGGGACTGCCCAGGCGGGCACGGCGGAGCGGGACGGCACAGGCGTCGCCCCTACCGCGGCGTCGGTCCCCGCCGACGAGGAGCACGGCGCGACGCTCGGTACCGGGGAAGCGGTCGGCGGCGAGCAGGGGGGCGCACCCGACGCGGTCGAGGACGTCTTCGGGACGACCCGGGGCCGGCCCACCGGGACCGTTCCGGTGGGCCGACTGCGCCGGGGCGGCATGCGGACGCCCCGGGTCCGGGCCAAGCGGCCCGAGGACGCCGACAGCCGTTTCGACGAGCCGCCGCTCGCCGCGTCGCCGCCGGGTGCGGCCGTCACCGCCGTCCCCGGCGCCGGGCGCCGGCGCGGCGGGATCGCCGATCTCGCGGCCGCCGATCGCGAGGAGGCCCGACGGGGCGGTGCCGACGGTGGCGACGAGCACGAGGGCGAGCGTGACCCGACGGCTCCGTGGACGCGGTCGGGACGGCCAGGGGCCGACCCGGTAGACGGCGAGGACCGCTTGGACCGCCTGGGCGGCGGCGCCGGCGGCGACGACGAGGCCCCCGTGGGGGGCGAGGACGGGGCGGAGCCCGGGGACGGGAGCCCGTCGCCCGGCGAGGTCGGTCCCCGGTCCGACGTCGAGCCGGGGGTGGTCGAGCCGCCTGCTGCCCGGGGTCGGGCCAGGCACCGCCGGGGGGCGTGGGACGTCGGCGAGGAGGTGCCGCTGTCGGGTCGTGGGGCACGCGTGCACGCTCCGGCACCCGGCGCCGAGGCCGTCCAGCCGAGACGTCTGCCCCCGGTCCACGAGCCGGGTGAGGAGCCGGCCGGCCGCCGGCGCGACGAGCCCGAGGAACGTCGAGGGGGCGGTGTCGCCACCCGGATCGTCACCGGCGTGATCGCTGCCGCGGTGGCGCTCGCCGCCTTCGCCGGCGGCGCGGTCACCTCGCTCGTGCTGGTCACCGTCGTGGTCACCTTCGCCGCCGGCGAGGCCTTCGGCGCGCTCCGCAGGGCCGGCTACCGGCCCGCGACGCTGCTCGGGCTCGTGGGCACCGTGTCCCTGCTCGTAGGCGCCTACACCAAGGGGCCGCAGGCCCTGCCCCTGGTCCTCGTCCTCCTCGTGGTGTTCAGCTTCGCCTGGTACCTCTTCGGCGTCGACCACAGCCCGCCGCTCGTCGGGGTGGCCTCCACGCTGCTCGTGGTGGGCTGGGTCTCCCTCACTGGGTCGTTCGCCGCCCTGCTGCTCGCCCCCTCCGCCTTCCCGCACCGGAACGGCGTCGCCTTCCTGCTCGGTGCCATCATCGCCACGGTGGCCAACGACGTCGGGGCCCTGACGGTGGGCGCGTGGCTGGGCCGTCGTCCGCTGGCGCCCCGGGTCAGCCCCAACAAGACCTGGGAGGGCCTGATCGGTGGCACCATCGTCACCGTCGTCGTGTCGACCGGGCTGGTGGGGGCCATCCACCCCTGGACGGCGTCGTCGGCGGCCGTGCTCGGCCTGGTCGTCTCCGTCGTCGCACCCATCGGCGACCTCAGCGAGTCGCTGCTCAAGCGCGACCTGCGGATGAAGGACATGGGCTCGCTCCTGCCCGGTCACGGAGGCGTCCTCGACCGCGTCGACGCCATGCTGTTCGTCCTGCCGGCGACCTACTACCTGGTGCGCGTCCTCAACCTCGGCTGAGTCGGCGAAGATCTGCACATGGGAGCGGTGACCGTCAGCCTGGTGGGCTCGACCGGCTCGATCGGTCGTCAGGCCATCGAGGTGATCGAGGCGCAGCCCGACCGCTTCGACGTCGTCGCCCTGGCCGCCATGCGCTCGGTCGACCTCCTCGCCGACCAGGCCAGGCGCCTCCGCCCCCAGGTGGTCGCGGTCGGAGACCCGACGCTCGCCCCGGGGCTGGCGAGCGCCTTGCCACCCGGCGCCGAGCTTCTGACCGGGCCCGAGGGCCTGGCCGCCGTGGCCGCCGTGGCCGATGTGGCCGTCAACGGGGTCGTGGGCTTCGCCGGGCTCCCCGTCACCCTGGCGGCGTTGGGGGCCGGCCGACGGCTCGCCCTGGCCAACAAGGAGTCGATCATCGCCGGTGGACCCGTCGTGCGCGCTGCCCGGCGCACACCGGGGGCCGAGCTCGTCCCCGTCGACTCCGAGCACTGTGCGCTCCATCAGTGCCTACGGGCCGGGGCACCGGGCGAGGTGGCCCGGCTCCTGCTCACCGCCTCGGGCGGGCCGTTCCGGGGTCGGAGCGCGGCAGAGCTCGCCACCGTGACGGTGGCGGACGCCCTCGACCACCCGACGTGGACGATGGGGCCGAAGATCACGGTGGACTCGTCCACCCTCATGAACAAGGGCCTCGAGGTGATCGAGGCCCACGAGCTCTTCGGCGTGCCCTTCGAGGCCATCGACGTGGTCGTCCACCCCCAGTCGGTCGTGCACTCGATGGTCGAGTTCCGGGACGGGGCAGTGGTGGCCCAGCTCTCCCAGCCGGACATGCGCCTCCCGATCGGTTACGCCCTCGGCTACCCCGACCGCCTCGCGACGCCGTTCGGGCCCATCGACTGGACGCGCCTCGCCCGGCTCGACTTCGCCGAGCCCGACCGGGCGACCTTCCGGTGCCTCGACCTCGCCTACCGGGCCGGCAGGGAGGGCGACCTGGCGCCGGCGTGGCTGAACGCCGCCAACGAGGTCGCCGTGTCCGCCTTCCTCGACGGCGTGATCGCCTGGTCGGCCATCGCGGACGTCGTCGACGCCGCGCTCGACGGCTACGACGTGGCGCAGCCTGCGGCCGGCGGTCGCACGGTCGAGGACGTGCTCGAGGCCGACGCCGCGGCGCGCCGTCTGGCCCGCGACGCCGTCGCCGTGGCGGCGACGGCGTGACCGACACCGCGCACGGCGAGGCGGGGTCCGGCGAGCTGCCGCTCCCCGGCACCGGAGCCGACGCGACCGGCGGGAGGGACCCGGTCACCTCCCCTCGGCGGGCGCTCGTGCAGCTCGTGGTCGGCGTCGTCGCAGCGGTCCTGCTCGCCGTCGCCACCGGCCACGTCGACCTCCTGGTCGTGGTGGTCAGCCTCATCGTGATGGTGATGGTCCACGAACTGGGGCACCTGCTCGCCGCCAAGCACGGGCGCATGAAGGTGACCGAGTACTTCCTCGGCTTCGGGCCACGCCTGTGGTCGTTCAAACGGGGCGAGACCGAGTACGGCGTCAAGGCCCTCCCGCTGGGCGGCTACGTGAAGATCCCGGGGATGACCAACCTCGAGGAGGTCGACCCGGCGGACGAGCCCCGTACCTACCGCCAGCAGCCGTTCCGGGCCCGCCTGCTGGTCGCCGTCGCCGGGTCGGCCATGCACTTCCTGATGGCGTTCGTCCTGCTGTGGTCGCTCCTCACCTTCGTCGGCACGCCGAGTGCCACCCAGGTGGCGATCGAGGGGACCGCGACGGTGGGCGGACGGCCCGGCCCGGCCGCCCAGGCCGGACTCCGGGCCGGTGACGTCGTCGTGTCGGTCGACGGCGCCCGGGTCGGCGGGAACGCGTCGGTGCTCACGGCGGCGATCCACGACCATGCCGGCAAGCCGGTCCGCCTGGTTGTGGAGCGGGACGGCGTCCGGCGCACCGTGATCGTCGTGCCGGCCAACGCACGGACGGCCAACGAGGCCGGTGTGACCCTCCCGTCGGGAACCGCCCCCTTCGGGGTGATCGGCGTCAGTCTCGGCGCGCCGCTCCAGCGGGTCGCCCCGGTGCCGGCGCTCGGACGGACGGTCACCGGCATCGGCCGGCTCACCGCGTCATCGGTCACCGGGGTGGTCAGCCTGTTCTCGCCCTCCGCCATCGGCCAGCGCTTCCAGCAGGTCACGAGCGCGAAGGCGGCAGCCCAGGCGGCGGCGAACGGCACGCGGGTGGAGTCGATCGTCGGCGCCGTGAACACGGCGGCGCAGGCCTTCCAGGCCGGGGTGGGTGACCTGATCGCCTTCCTCGTGGCCGTCAACCTCTTCATCGGGGTCTTCAACCTCTTCCCGATGCTGCCCCTCGACGGCGGCCACGTCGCCATCGCCGTCTACGAGCGTCTCCGGTCGTTCCGGCGGCGGTCGCCCTACCACGCCGACGTCGCCAAGCTGATGCCGCTGACGTGGGTGATGCTCGCCTTCCTCGGTGTGCTCTTCGCCACGTCGCTGGTCAACGACCTCCTGCACCCGCTGCCCAACCCGTTCGGGTGACCGGTCGGGCGGCACGCCCCGGTCTCACCGCGACCTCCGGCGCGAGCCGCCACCCCCGCCCGACGCCCTAGCATGGTCGCCATGGGGAGCACGTCCTGGACGACGACGGCGCGGCGACCGACCCGGCAGATCCGGGTCGGCTCCGTGCCCGTCGGGGGTGGGGCGCCGGTGTCGGTGCAGTCGATGACCACGACCAAGACGGCCGACAGCGAGGCCACCCTCACCCAGGTCTACGCGCTGGCGGCCGCCGGGGCCGACATCGTCCGGTGCACGTGCAACGAGCCGGCGGCGGCCGAGGGGCTGGCCCGGATCGTCCCCCGCTCGCCCGTGCCCATCGTCGCCGACATCCACTTCCACCACGAGATGGCCCTCGCCGCCCTCGAGGCCGGGGTGCACGGCCTGCGGCTCAACCCGGGCAACCTCCGCAAGGAGCACGAGATCAAGCAGGTCGCCGCCGAGGCGAAGGACCGGGGGGTGCCGATCCGCATCGGCGTGAACGCCGGGTCCCTCCATCCCGAGCTCTACGAGCGCTTCGGCGGCGCCACGCCCGAGGCGCTGGTCGAGTCGGCCCGGATGGAGCTCGCCTACTTCGAGGAGGTCGGCTTCGACGACGTGAAGATCTCGGTCAAGGCGTCCTCGGTCCCCCTCATGATCGAGGCGTACCGCCTCGCCTCGGAGACGTTCGACCACCCGCTCCACCTCGGGGTCACCGAGGCGGGGCCGCCCCCGGCGGGCCTCGTGAAGGGCACCGCCGGGATCGGGGCCCTCCTCGCCGAGGGGATCGGCGACACCATCCGCTACTCGCTCACCGCCGACCCCGTTGAGGAGGCGAAGGCCGGCCGCCAGCTCCTCGAGTCCCTGGGGCTGCGCGAGCGAAAGGGCCTCGACCTGATCGCTTGCCCGTCGTGCGGGCGTGCCCAGGTCGACGTGATCGCGGTGGCCAAGGCGGCCCAGGAGGCGCTCGAGGATCGCAATCTGCCGATCCAGGTCGCGGTGATGGGGTGTGTCGTGAACGGCCCGGGCGAGGCGCGGGGCGCCGACATCGGCATCGCGGCGGGCCGCCACAAGGGCCACCTCTTCATCCGGGGCGAGATCGTCCGGGTGGTCCCCGAGGACGAGATGGTGGAGGCGCTGGTGGCCGAGGCCGAGCGCTTGGTGGCCGAGGGGGTCGAGGCCCGCCTGGCCGCCGCCGACAAGAGCGCGGCGGCCGAGGCCGAGGCGGACCGACAGGCCCTGCTCGACGAGGGTGGCAGCGACCCCAACGCCGCCCGGTTCAAGATCGAGAACATCCGCCGACGGGTCGAGGGGGACGAGTGAGCGGATCGGCGCTGCGGCCACGGGCCCGCTGAGCGCTGGGCCGGGTTCCAAGGAGCGCCCGGGAGGTCATGCGGCGGGCCGCTCCCTGGCTGCTCGTGATCGCGGTCACCCTGTTCGCGGGGGATCGGCCGCCCTCGGCGCGGCGATGGCTCCCCCCGCCCTGGGCCCGGCGACGGCCCCACCCGGCGCCCCCTCGTGGGCCCAGGTGCTGAGGGCGACCGAGGCGTCCGGCTCGGCGAGGGTCACCCTCCAGTCCTCCCACAACGGTCGGGTCCAGGTGAACAGCGGGACCGTGGACTTCGCGACCGGTCGGGCCCGCATGGTGCGCAAAACGACCGGCTCGGGTGGCATCGAACTCGGCGGCACGGAGATCGCGGCGGGCGGCAACCTGTACCTTTTGCTCCGATCCGGCGTCGGCGGCCCGACGCGCTGGATCGAGGTTCTCGACGAGCCGGCGCGTGACGCCTTTCCGTTGCTCTTCCCGACGAGCGCGCTCTATCGGGGCCTCGACGGCGCCTCCGGGTTGACAGCGGAGGGACCGGCCGTCGTCGACGGAGTACCCACGACGGGATATCGGGTCCGTTCTTCTTGTGTCACCTCGCCCGGGTCGATCACCCGCCTGGCGATCTGGGTCGACGGCGAGCACCGCATGGTCGAGGTCCAAGCGGTCCTCGGGTCGGGCCGGCGCCGTGCGACGGTGGTGACCGTGGACCTCGGGGACTTCGGGCGCGCCTCGAGCGTCGTGGCGCCAGGGGGTCCCGCCACGACCGACCCGTCGATCTCGCTCGGCCGCGGAGCGATCACGGCAACCTTCACGATCGGGCGCCCGAAGGCCTGCACGGGCGGGCTCTGGGCCTCCGCCGCGGGGTAGACGGCCCAGGATCGGG
>CAZSYT010000073.1:0-2155 GCA_964610905.1 uncultured Acidimicrobiaceae bacterium | reverse complement strand
CCCAGGATCGGGGCGTCGGGGTCGACGGATAACCTTGCGCATGGCGAACGACGCTGGCAGTCTCACCCCGCGCGCCGAGGACTTCCCCCGCTGGTACCAGGAGGTCGTCGCCGGCGCGGAGATGGCCGACAACGGCCCGGTGCGCGGCACGATGGTCATCCGCCCGTGGGGGTTCGGCGTCTGGGAGCTGCTCCAGGGCGAGCTCGACCGGCGCATCAAGGAGGCCGGGGCCGAAAACGCGTACTTCCCGCTGTTCATCCCCGAGTCGTTCCTCGGCCTCGAGAAGGAGCACGTCGAGGGGTTCAGCCCGGAGACCTGGGTGGTCACCCACGGCGGGGGCAAGCCGCTCGAGGAGCCGGTGATCGTGCGGCCCACAAGCGAGACGGTGGTCAACCACTTCTTCGCCAAGTGGATCCAGAGCCACCGCGACCTGCCCCTGCTCATCAACCAGTGGTCCAACGTGGTGCGCTGGGAGATGCGGACCCGCCTCTTCTTGCGGACGAGCGAATTCCTCTGGCAGGAGGGCCACACGGCGCACGCCACCGAGGCCGAGGCCACCGACTACGCGGTCCGCATCCTGCGCGACACCTACCTCGACACGATCGAGTCGGTGATGCGCATCCCGACCTTCGTCGGGCTGAAGACGGACCGGGAGCGCTTCGCCGGCGCGGTCCGCACCTGGGCCTGCGAGGGGATGATGGGCGACGGGAAGGCGTTGCAGCTCGGGACGAGCCACGAGCTCGGGCAGAACTTCGCCCGTGCCTTCGACATCCAGTACGCCGACGAGGAGGGCACGCGCCGCTACGTGTACCAGACCTCATGGGGTGCGAGCACCCGGCTGATCGGCGGGCTGATCATGGTCCACGGGGACGACTTCGGGCTGCGGTTGCCCCCGGCGCTCGCCCCGAGCCAGGTCGTGGTCATGGTCGTGCGGGCCGACGAGCACACTGGCGCGGCGGCCGCCGCGATCGCCGACGAGCTGCGCCGCTCCGGGCTGCGGGTCCGGATCGACGCCCAGACCGCCACGAGCTTCGGCCGAAGGGCGATCGACTGGGAGCGCAAGGGCGTCCCGGTACGCATCGAGATCGGACCCCGCGATCTGGCCGAGGAAAAGGCCGTTGTCGTGAGTCGGTTCGACCGCTCCAAGCGCTCGGTCGGGCTCTCGGCGCTCGCCTCTGAGGTGCGCGGCACCCTCGAGGCGACCTCGGCGGCGCTGCACCGCGAGGCGCTCGACTTCCGAGACGAGCACAGCACCCCGGTGGCCAACCTGGCCGAGACCCTCGAGGCGTGCGCGAGCGGATTCGCCATCGTGCCCTGGTCCGAGGTGGGGGAGGCCGGCGAGGACGCCCTGGCGGAGGCCGGGATCACGGTGCGCTGCCTCCAGCGGGCCGACGGCTCGCTGCCCGGCGTCGGCGAGGACGCCCTCGTCGCCGTAGTCGGGAAATCGTATTGATTGGTATAATTCCTGGCGCTGTCCGGTCCCTGAGGGGACATTGTGGAGCGTGGGCCACGGCCCACGCTTTCATTTTGCGGCCGGAGTTCGGCCACGGGGCAGTCGCCGCAGGGGAAGGGGCGTAGGGGCAGCACCGGAGAGAGGAGGAAGCAGTGGACGTGACCGAAAGGCTCATCCACGCGCTCTCACCGGTGCTCGAGACCGCCGGCCTCGAGCTCGTCGACGTCGTCGTCGGCGGCGCACAGGTCCAGGTGACCGTCGACCGGCCGGGCGGCGTCGATCTCGATGCGCTGGCCGAGGCGAACCGCCAGGTGTCGAGGGTCCTCGACGAGATGGACCCGTTCCCCTCCGCCTATACCCTCGAGGTGTCGAGCCCCGGGCTGGAGCGCAGGCTCCGGACCCCGACCCATTTCCTCCGGGCGATCGGCGAGACGGTCACCATCCGCACCCAGCCCGAGACCACCCCCGAGCGGCGCATCCACGGCGTGCTGAGCGCGGCCGACGACGAGGGGTGCACCCTGGAGGGCCCCGACGTGCCGGGCGGGTCCCTCCGGCTCGCCTACCCACAGATCGAGCGGGCGCGGACGGTGTTCGAGTGGGGCACCGAACGCGAGGCCAAGCCCGGCCGCCGCAAGACACAAAGAGAGCGATCGAGATCATGAGCAAGACCAACTTCGAGTTCCTCGACGCGCTGGGCCAGAT
>CAZSYT010000072.1:0-17786 GCA_964610905.1 uncultured Acidimicrobiaceae bacterium | reverse complement strand
TATACTCGCCCGAGGCGACGTCGGAGAGGAGGCGGCCCGTGCTGGTCTTGAGCCGCCGGTCCCACGAGAGCATCCGGATCGGTGACACCATCGTGATCACGGTCCTCGAGGTCCACGGTGACCACGTCAGGATCGGCATCGACGCGCCGCGTGACGTCGAGGTGCACCGCCAGGAGGTCTACGAGTCGATCCAGGCGGCGAACCTGTCGGCCGCGTCGCCCTCGCCCGAGGCGCTCGCCGCCGCGGCGGCCGCGCTCGGCGCTCGCCTCGGCGAGCGGGCCGGTGCGCCGGCCCACGAGGCCGGCACGGGTGGGGAGGCCGGCACGGGTGGGGAGGCCGGCACGGGTGGGGCGCGTGCGGGCGTCCCCGGCGACGCCCGGTCGCAGGGGACGCGGGGGGCCGGGCCCTCCGGCGTCTCCGGGCCCGACCGGGCCGCGGGCATCGCCGACCAGTCGGGAGGGGCCGGTCAGCCGCTCGGCGACACCAGCGGCACGGCGACCTCGTAGCCCGAGCCGTGCTGGACGACCTGGGCGGCGGCCCGGGTCCGGCGGTTGATCACGAGCGGGCCGAGCAGGTTTGCGGTCGGCGTCCGCCCTCCTTCGGCGAGCGTGACGATGGTGAGGACCACGGCGTCCTCGGCCGTCAGCTCGAGCCGGGCCACGGCGTCGTCGTCGACCTCGACGGCGTAGTCGGGGAAGAGCAGGCCCGGCGGCACCACGATGAACTCGACGCCCGCGCGCTCGAGGGACCGGAGCCGGCAGAAGGGGGCGAGCTCGGGGCCGAGCGGCTCGACGACGAAGCGGTGCAGGTCGTCGAAGCCGGGCAAGCCGCTGGCGAAGGTGACCTCGACCGGCGCGCCATCCTCGCCGCTGACGAGGGGGCCGGTCCGGAGCCGCTCGCCGAGCGCCCGCTCGTCGGGGTCGACGGTGGCTGTCGGAGTGACACGGAGTTGGTTCATCGGAGGTCGCTCGCTTCGGTCGTCTCGTCGGGCCGGGTCGTGCTCATCCGAGGAACTGCACCAGCGACGGCTGGACGAGCTGGGACGCCGCCCAGAGGGCGGACTGGTAGCTGTTCTGCTGCACCTGCAGGTTCGTGATGGCCTGGGGAAGGTTGACGCTCTGGATCCCCGAGAGCTCCTTGTTGATCGCGGCCTGGCTGGCCGTCACCTGCTGGCCGAGGGCCGACATCTGCTGGTACTGGGCCCCCAACTGGGCGGCCTGGTTCTCCACGGTGGCGATGGCGGCGTCGAGGTTCTTCAGGTCGGGGCCCATGGCGTTGGCCAGCGATGCCTTGGTGTTGGTCTGGATGTCCTTGCTGATCTGGGCCAGCACGCCGAGGTTTCCGGGCACCGTCGAGAGGAGCCCGGTCGTGCCGGTGCCGAAGATGGCGTCCCCGGTCACGCTGATGGGCACCTGCGTGCCCGGGGCCACCGTCCGGGTCGGCGCTGCACCGCCTCCCACGTAGGTTCCCGTCGGGTCGAACGCGGTGGTCACGTTGCCCGTGCCGGCGAAGATGGCCTGGCCGTCGTAGGTCGTGTTGGCCAGGTTGAGCAGGGCCTGCTGCGCGCTGGTCACCTGGTCGGCCAGGGCCTGGATGCCCGCCGGGGAGTTGGTGAGCGCCGTCGAGCTGATCGACAACACGGCCTGGCGCACCTGCTGGAGGGTGCCGATCACCTCGTTCATCGTCGAGTTCGCCGTCGACAGCCAGCCGAGACCGTTGCTCGCGTTGGCTGCGTAGGTGTTGGCCCGGCTGAGGGCGGCGTCGAGCTGCATGATGTTCGACGCCTGCGCGGGGTTGTCCGACGGCTGGTTGACCTGGTTGCCGGTGGAGAGCTGCTGTTGCAGCTGGGCGATCGACGTGAGGTCGCCGGTCAGGCTGGTGATCGTCTGCTGGCCCATCACGGCCGGCGTCAGCTCGATCGCCGGCAGGGCCACGCCGCTGAGGAGGCTCGTCATCGCCGTGCTCGTCCTTCCATGCTACCGAGGGAGCCCGTTCGTCCCGCCCGAGGCGTCACCGGGGTCACGTCGCCGCCAAGAGGGACTGGACCATGGAATTGACCGTCGAGACGACCTTGGCGGACGCCTGGTAGGCCTGCTGGTAGGTGAGCATGTCGACCGTCTGCTGGTCGGTGTTGACCCCGACCACCGACTGGTAGGACGCCTGCAGCGACTGGCTGAGGGACTGCTGGGCCTGGCTCTGGCTCGTCACCGTCTGGACATCGGAGCCGAGGTTCGTGATGAAGGTCCGATACGCCTGGTCCGGGCCCGTCGCCGACGTGCCGAGCTCGCCGAGGGCCTGGGCATTGGAGCCGTCGTTCGCCCCGTTGGTCGACGACGACGCGGCGGCGAGCAGCTGGGGGTTGGCGACCACGGCCGCGCCGACGGTGATGGCCGCCGCCGAGCCCGTCGACCCGGTCGGGATGGTGAAGAGGGGGGCGGAGCCGTTGGGGCCGACCCCCGTCCCCGCAGGGACGTCTGCGTTGGCCGCCGCGTCCCATCCGGTGCCGAGCTGCGTGTTCACGGTGTTGGCCAGGTCGGTGGCGACCGTGTCGAGCTGGCTCTGGTAGCCGGGGATCTTCGTGTTGACCGCCGTCAGCAGGCCCGCCAGGGTGCCGCCGCTGACCGGCACCGCGAGCCCCGCCAGCTTGGAGACGAGCGACGTCGACGGAGGCGAGCCGCTCGTCTTCACGGTGAGCGAGTCGGCGGTGTTCCCCTGCACCATCGCGAACCCGCCGACGTAGACGTCGAGAGAGCCGTTGGGCTGGGCGCGGGTGGTCACGCCGACGTCCTGGCCGAGCTGGTTCACCAGGCTGTTGCGCTGGTCGATCAGGGAGTTGGGCTGCGAGCCCGACGCGATCGACGACACGATCGACTGGTTCAAGGAGGCCACCTGGCTGAAGAGCGTGTTCACCTCCGAGGTCATCGAGGCGATCTGCGAGTTCGTGTTGGCCGCCGTCTGCGAGAGCTGGGCGTACTCCTGGTGGAGGGTGGAGACGATGCTCTGCGCCTGGTTGACCACCTCGGTACGCGGCGCGAGCTGCGAGGGGTTGGTGGCGATCGAGTCCCACGACGACCAGAACGTGGACAGCTGGGAGGCGAGCCCGTTCGGCCCGGGCTCGGGGAAGATGGCCTGGACGGTGCTGAGCGTCTGCTGGAGCGCCGACGACGACGCCGAGGAGGCAGAGGCAGCGAGCGTGTCGGCGGCCAGCACGGCGTCGGACGCCTGGGCGATGCCGTTGACGTAGGCGCCGCTGCCGATGCCGAGCGGGTCGGTGGTCGGCGACGCGGTGATCTGCGCCTGCTCGGACACGAAGCCGGGCGTGTTGGCGTTGGCCAGGTTCTGGGCGACCGCGTCCATGCCGTCGCGGGCAGCCTGCAACCCGGTGCCGGCGATGCTGAGCCCCAGTTCTCCCATGGCGGTGCCTTCCTGCTACGCCGTGGCGTTGACCAGGCGGGCGTCGCCGCGAGCGGAGGGGGGAGAGCCGTCGCGTCGGTAGCCGACGTTCGGCTGCGCGCCGAGGTAGGCGAGCGCGTCGGCCGTGACGGCCATACGACGGGCGAGGATCTCGCGGTTGGCGGCCGAGACCTCTTCGATGTGGGCGAAGTGCTCGAGCATCGCCTGACGGTGCCCGGCCAGCAGCTCGCTCCACGGCTCGGGTGCCGCCGCCGCGAGGTCGGCGAGGGTGGGCGTCGCCGTCATGCCCAGCTCGGCGGCGAGCTCGGCGACGGCCTGCTCGCGCTTGTGGTCGGCCTGGGCCAACAGGTCGACGACCTGCTCGACCTCGGCAGTGGCGCGCGGGAGCCAGGCGTGGTGCCCTGCAGCGAGGATCAGGTGCTCTTCGGCCAGCTTGAACCCCAGCAGCTCGAGCACGCCGCGTTCCTGCCACAGCAGGGTGGACAGCTCGTCGAAGCCCATGCCGGCTCTATCGGCACACCGGCAGTCCGGGTGTAGCCCTTTTTCCGTCCCCACCAGCGCACCTGCCGGCTGCGTCGCCCGGTCACCCCGGCGGCGAGGCGCTCACTGGGTGACGAAGTTCGTGAAGTAGAGGGCGCTGATCTGCTGGGCACCCTCGCTGGTGCCCGCGATCTGCTGGAAGGCCTGCAGCAATGCCGCCTGGGCGGCGGTGCGTCCCGCCGGGTTGAGCAGGTCGGGCTGGGTGAGCGCCCCGAACACTGTCAGCTCGGCGTTCAGGAACTTCGGGTCGTCCTTGGCGATGGTCGCGGGCACGGCCGGTGCGGTGAGCTGCATGGCCACGGTCACCTGCAACAGGTGCCCGTCCGACAGGTTGATCGTGTTCTGGGGCAGGCTCACGATCTGGCCCGGTGGCACTGGCTGGCCGGGCTTGTAGTGCGGTGGGAAGAGCATCGGCTTCAGCACCATCATGTACGCCGCGCCGACGAGCACGACCGCGGCGACCACGATGATGAGGAGCTTCTTCGCCCCTCCCTTCTTCTTGCCCTCCCCGGCCGGCGGCTCGCCGTCGGCCGGGGAGGTCTGCGGTGGTGTCATGGTGGCGGTCATCAGGGCTGGGTCTCTCCGGGTGCGAGGATCACCACGTCGACCCGGCGGTTGCGCGCCTGGTTGGCCGGCGAGGTGTTGGGGACGATCGGTCGGGTCTTTCCGTAGCCGACGATGGCGAGCCGGTTGGGGTCGATGCCGTCGACGTGGGTGAGCCGGACGACGACGTGGGTGGCCCGCTCGGCGGAGAGCTCCCAGTTGGTGGCGTAGGGACCGCCGTAGATGGGCTGGTTGTCGGTGTAGCCCTGGACGGCCGCGTTGTTGGTGTTCTGCCGGAGCACCGACGCGATGACGTCGACGACGCGGTCGCCGAGCGGGCCGAGGTCGGCCGAGTCGACGGCGTAGAAGATCTTGTCGCTCAGGATCTGGACGACGAGCTCCTTCGTCGACGGGGTGGGCGAGGCCTGGGCGATGTTGACGTCGGAAGTCAGGCCCTGGCTGGCCAGCGCCGACTGCAGCTCGGACTGGATGGCAGCGAGCGACTGCGATCCCGGCTGGCCGACCGGCTGCGTGGTGGTGGGCGACGACGACACCGGGGTGTGGGGGGGCCGGGGGGGCGACGAGGCGCTGTGGTTCACGCCGGGCACGTTGCCGGGGTGCGACACCAGGCTGTTCTGGTGGAGGAGCCCGGTGTTGTTCTTGACCACGGTGGTGTGGCCCGAGAACGTGTTGCGGAGGCTCTGGGCCAGCGCTTCGAACTTCTGGACGCTGATGGTCGAGAGCGAGAAGAGCACGATGAACAGGGCGAGCAGCAACGTGATCATGTCGGCGTAGGTCAGCAGCCACCGCTCCATGCCGCCCTCGGCCTCCTCGGCCTCCTCGTGGTGGGCACGCCTCGCCATCAGGCCGCTTCCTTCTCCTTCTGGCGCTCGGCCCGGTCCTTCGGCGCGAGGTAGGCCTGAAGCTTGGCCTGCACCATGCGCGGGCTGTTGCCGGCCTGGATGGCGAGGATGCCGTCGAGGATCATGCGACGTCCCTGCACCTCGTGCTGGCTCGAGCGCTTGAGCTTGTTGGAGATGGGGATCCAGACGATGTTCGCCGACATGACGCCCCACAAGGTGGCCGTGAACGCCGAGGCGATGGCCGGGCCGAGCGAGTTGGGGTTGTTCAAGTTGGCGAGCACGTGGATGAGGCCGACGACGGTCCCGATGATGCCGAGCGTCGGGGCGAACCCGCCCATGTCGGCGAAGAACTTGGCCCCGACCTTGTGCCGCTCGCGCAGGGCGTCGATCTCGCCCTCCAAGATGTCGCGGATCTCCTCGGGGTCGTTGCCGTCCACCGTCATCTCGATGCCACGCCGGAAGAACGGGTCCTCGACGTCGGCGGCCGCCTTCTCGAGGGCGAGCAGGCCCTCGCGCCGGGCCACCTCGGCCAGCGACACGAGCCGGGCGATGTCCTCGTCCGGAGAGTCGGGCGTGCCGCTCACGGCCTTGGACAGGACCGCCTTGAAGTTCTTGACGTCGCTGCGGAGGAAGCCGGCCACCGAGGCGAAGGTCGTCCCGCCGAAGACCAGGATGAGCGGGGACGGCTTGAAGAGGACCATCGGGTTGCTGCCGTCCATGAACATGGCGACGAAGATGGCGCCCAGGGCTCCGAGGATGGCGACCAGGGTGAACTTCTTGCTCATCGCCGCCCCCTCACGCCTTCGGCCCTGCCGCCGGCGGCGGCTCGCGGTCCGTCGCACCCTCGTCGGAGGTGGGCAACGGGGTGACGACGCCGATCAGACGCGGGACGGCCCCCTGCTCGACCGCGTGCTCGGGCCGGTCGACCACCGTCCCGCTGCCGCCGCGCACCAGGCGGAACTTGCGCTGCCCGTCGTCCTCGTCGTCGAAGACGAGCCGGTGCGAGAGGGCGAGGACCGAGGCCCGGAAGAGCCGGATCCGGTCGATGAGCTCGTCCAGGGTCTCGCCGATGACGAACTTCGAGCCGTCGCTCATCGTGAGCACGACGTCGGGGGTGACGTCCGCGCGCTCGATGCGGTCGGGGTTGATGGCGATTGGGTCGCCGTTGAGCCTGGTGAGAGGAATCATCGCGTCCGTGCCTGTGTGGTCATGCATCCGTGCCAACCATGGACAGCCAACGAGGCCGTCGGGTACGCCCGGTGGCCACCAGGGGTGGTCATCGGCACGGAGCGCGCGTCGCTTGAGGCGCTGGGGCCGTCGTGCCTGGTGGCGGGCGCGAGTTGAGCATGCGTTGTGCACGCGCGCGTACCCGCTGTACCCGCTCGACGGGGCCGCAGACGCCCGGGCGGGAGCCGGCGCGCCCGACGGGCACTCGGTCCACCGGGGCCGGGCGGGCTCCCCGGGGCAGGGCTCCCCGGGGCAGGGCTCCCCGGGGCCCGAGGTCCTAGGAGGTGCGTTCGGCGGTCGCTTCCTCGGTCGAGACCCGGACGAGGGCGTCGAGGACCTGCTCGGCCCGCCCGTCGTCGATGACCGCCCCGGCGAGCGCCACGCCGGCGGCAAGGTCCCCGACCGTCCCGACCACCACCAGGGCGGCCGCCGCGTTGAGGACGGCCACGTCGCGGTGCGGGGACCGCTCCCCGGCCACCACTCGGCGGATCACCTCGGCGTTGACCGTGGCGTCGCCCCCACGCAGGTCCTCGAGGGTGACGAGCGGGAGGCCCAGGGTGTCCGGCTCGACGCGCGAGACCCACGTCTCGACGTGGCCCTCGCCGTCGCCTACGAGCTCGTGGACCGTCGAGGGGCCCGTGGTGCTCAGCTCGTCGAGCCCGTCGTCGCCGTAGACGACCATGGCGCGTCGGGCGCCGTTCCTCGCCAGCACCCCGAGCATCTTGTCGGCCATCGTCGGGTCGCTGACGCCGACCACCTGGTAGCGGGCGCGCGCCGGGTTGGCGAGCGGGCCGAGGTAGTTGAAGACGGTCGGGACCCCGAGCTGCTTGCGGACCGGAGCGGCGTGGCGCATGGCGGGGTGGAAGCGGGGGGCGAAGCAGAATCCCATACCGACCTCGTCGATGCACCGGGCGACACCGGCCGGGCCCAGGTCGGCTGCGACCCCCAGGGCCTCGAGGACGTCGGCCGCGCCGACCGCGGACGACGACGCCCGGCCACCGTGCTTGCACACCTTGGCACCGGTCGCCGCCACGACGAGGGCAGCGATGGTCGACACGTTGATGGACCGCAGGCGGTCCCCCCCGGTGCCGCAGGTGTCGACCACGTCGACGCCGTCGGGGAGCGGCAGGTGCACGCCGTGGGCCACCATGGCCCGGACGAAGCCGGTCATCTCCTCGACCGTCTCGCCCTTGGCCCGCAGTGCCACGGCGAAGGCGGCGATCTGGGCCTCGGTCGCCGCGCCGGCGAGCACCTGGCCCATCACCGCTTCGGCGTCGCCCAGCTCGAGCGCCGTCCCCGCCAGCAGCCGGGTCAGGACCCCGGGCCAGCGGCCCAACGCGGTGAAGGTCTCCTCGCCGGGCGGCGCGGCGTCGGCGCTGGCCCGGTCGTCCCCGGTCACCTCAGTCCCACCAGAGGTCGTGGGCGAGCACTCCTCTGGCGATGAGCCCGAGCTGCACCTGTGAGGTCCCTTCGACGATCGTGAGCTGCTTCGCGTCGCGGTACCACTGCTCGGTCGGGTGGTCGGCCATGTAGCCGGCCGCCCCGAGGAGCTGGACGGCCAGGCCCGAGGCGCGCACGGCGAGCTCGGTGGCGTGGTACTTGGCCATCGACAGGAACGGCACGTGCTCCTTGCCGAACTTGCCCCGGTCGGCCAGCCACGCCGCCCGGTACGTGAGCAGGCGGGCCGCCTCGATGTCGACGGCGACCTTGGCGATCTCCCACTGGATGCCCTGGAACTCGGCGATCGTGTGCCCGAAGGCCTCCCGCTCCTTCACGTACTCGGTCGCGTACATGAGCGCTCCCTCGGCGAGGCCGATGCCCCGGGCGGCGACGATCGGCCGCATGGCGTTCAGGCCCAGCATCGCCAGGCGGAACCCGCCCACCTCGCCGATGACGTTCTCGGCCGGCACGCGGACGCCGTCGAGCACGAGCTCGCCGGTGTCGACGCCCCGGACGCCCATCTTGGCGTCGGTGCGCCCGACCGAGACGCCGTCCCAGTCGCGCTCGACGATGAAGGCGGTGATGGAGGCGTGGTCGCGCCGCGACGGGTCGCCCGTCTTGGCGAAGACCGTGTACCAGTCCGCCTCGCGCACCCCCGACATCCAGCACTTGGTGCCGGTCAGGACCCACCCTCCCTCGTGGCCCGGCGCGGTGTCGGGGACGGCGCGGGTGCGCATGCCGGCGACGTCGCTGCCCGCCTGGGGCTCGGAGAGCCCGAACCCGGCCCGCAGCTCGCCGGTGGCGATGCCGGGCAGGTACCGCCGCTTCTGGTCGTCGTTGCCGGCGATGAGCACGGGACCGGTCGGCAGCCGGGTGAGCAGCAGCATGAGGGCGGCGGTGTTCGAGTACTTGGCCACCTCCTCGATGGCGATGGTCAGCCCGAGGATGCCCGCACCCGACCCACCGAGCTCGGGCGGGAGGCACAGGCCGAGCAGGTCGGCCTGGCGGAACGCCTCGAAGATGTCGGAGGGGTACTCGCCGGTGGTGTCGACCTCGCGGGCGCGAGGCTTGATCCTCTCCTGCGCCAGGCGGCGGACGCTCTGCTGCAGGTCGGCGAGCTCGGGGCTGAGGTCGAAATGCACGGCCCGAGGTTAGTGGAGCCGGCGCGCCCCACCCGCTCCGCCACCCGTCGCCCGCTCGCCGCCACGGCTAGCGTGGCCGGTCATGGCGGCTCGTGCGACGGCGAGGCAGTGGCGGCCGGCGAGGCAGGACGGCGGGCACACCTGGCTGCGGCTCGCCCTCGTCGGCGCCACCGTCGCGGTCCTCGCCACCACGGCGGCGGCCTGCAGCTCGTCCGGGTCGGCCACGGGGGCGGCGCGCCCGGCCGTCGGCGTGCGGACCTGGTCGGTCCCCGGGCCCTACGCCGCGGGCACCGCCCGGGCCACCATGCCCGACGGGGACCCGGTGCAGCTGTGGTACCCGGTCGACCGCGCGTCGGTCCGGGGCAAGCCGACCTACACCTACTCCCTGAAGCAGTGGGTGACGCCCGCGCTCGCCGCCAACCCCGTCCTCGCCAAGCTGCCCGACACCGTGCCCACCACCGCCTACCTCGACGCACCGGTCGCCCGCGACACAGGGGCTTCCGGAGATCCCGCCCACGCCTTCCCGGTCGTGCTCTTCGCCCACGGCTACGGGTCGTACCCGGAGCAGTCGAGCTTCCTCACCGACCACTTGGCCACCTGGGGCTTCGTCGTCGTCGCCCCCGAGGAGCAGGCGACCGACCTCTCGTCGGTGCTGAGCGGATCGCACGCCTCCGGCGCCCTCACGGCGGCGCAGGCGCTCCAGGCGGCGATCGCCTACGCCACCGCGCTCGACCGACCCGGCGGCAGGTTCGCCGATCTCCTCGACCTCTCCCGTCTGGGCGTCGTCGGCCACTCCCTGGGCGGCGGGGCGGCCATCACCCTGGCGGCGACCGACCCCGCGGTCAAGACGTACGTGGCCCTGGCACCAGCCCCCGGCACGCCGCCGAAGACCCACACGCCCGGCCTCGTCATGGTCGGGAGCGCCGACCAGGTCGTCCCGCTCGCCAGCGTGCGCGCCACGTACGCGGCGCTCCCGAGCCCCAAGCGCCTCGTGGTGATCGCCGACGCCGGTCACAACGTCTTCGACGACATCTGCACCATCCACAGCGGCGCCACCCGCCTCGTCACCGAGCTGCAGGCGGTACTGGGAGCCGGCGGCGGGCTCGGAACCCTCGCCAAATTGGCCACGGACGGCTGCTTCTCCCCGGACGTCGACCCCGTGCACGCCTACCCGCTCATCGACCAGGCTGTCACCGCGCAGCTCCGCGACGGGCTCGGGCTCGACCCCGCGGGCACCGGCTTCGGGCGCGGGCTGGGCACTGCCTTCCCCGGTGTCTCCGCCACGGTCAGCACGACAGGCTGACGCGACCAGGCCACGACGGCGGGACCGGGCAACCAGAGCGTGCCCGGCCCCGCCGCCAGCCGCGCCCCGACGCTCAGGCCGTCAGCCGGTGCGGCTCCCCGTGAGCGCGCACCTCGATCCGGCGCGGCTTCGCGTGCTCGGCCACAGGGATGGCCAACGACAGCACGCCCCCTTCGTACTCCGCCTCGATCCTCTGGGTGTCGAGGTTCTCCCCGAGGAGGAGCTGACGGGTGAACGTGCCGCTCGGCCGCTCGGCGATCAGCGTCTGCACGTCGGCCGACGGTTCGGGCACGGGCCGTTCCGCCTTCACGGTCAGCACGTTGTCCTCGACCGTGAGGTCGATGCTCCGGGGGTCGACCCCCGGTAGGTCGATGGACACCAGAAACTGGTCGCCCTTGCGATAGGCGTCCATCGGCATCGACAGCGTGCGCGCCGTGGGGGCTGCCGCCCACACCTGCTGCAGAAAGCGGTCGATGTCGCGGAAGGGGTCAGATCGCACCAGTGCCATGGGGATCACCTCCATGCTCGTCGTCCGATGGTTCCTCGGCGGTTCGCACGGACGCCGCCCGACGGGTGGTCCTCCCGGCGCCGGGGCTCGACGCCCCGGGCTCGCGGAGGCCGGCCCGGCGACCACGCCGTGCTCGTTCCGCACCCCCATGCTAGCACTCTCTGCTCGCGAGTGCTAACCGTCGCCGCGGTGCCAGCCGGTCGGGCACGCCCGCCGCCGAGGCCGACGCGCGGGCAGGCCAGGCCGACCGGGTAGAACAGTGGACGTCGCAGGCCCGCCGGGCCCAGCCGACCACCAGCCGACCTCCGGCAGACCGACGGCACGCCCGACGGAACGACCGGACGCCGGGTGGTCACCGAGGACAACGACGAGGAGAGCACGTATGACCGCGCCTGTGGCCGCCCCCGAGGGCGGGCCCGACCGCCCCGTACACGCCAGTGGGACCTTCTCCATCGGCGAGCGCACCGTCCACCGGCTCGGCTTCGGCGCCATGCGCATCACCGGGCCCGGCGTCTGGGGCGAGCCACCCGACCGTACGGTCGCCGTCGCCGTCGTGCGGCGCGCCGTCGAGCTCGGGGTCGACTTCATCGACACCGCCGACTCCTACGGCCCCTGCGTCAGCGAGGAGATCATCAGCGAGGCGCTCCACCCCTACCCCGCCGAACTCGTCATCGCCACCAAGGCGGGGCTGGCACGCACGGGGCCGGACACGTGGCACCCGCTCGGTCGCCCCGAGTACCTCCGCCAGCAGTGCGAGCTGAGCCTGAGGCGACTGGGCGTCGAGCGGATCGACCTCTTCCAGCTCCACCGGATCGACCCTGCGGTGCCCGCCGACGAGCAGTTCGGGGTGCTGGCCGACCTGCGAACCGAGGGCAAGGTGGCGGCCGTCGGCCTCTCCGAGGTGTCCGTCGCCGACATCGAGGCGGCGCAGGCCGTCGTGCCGGTGGCGACCGTCCAGAACCGCTACAACCTCGTCGACCGGGCGTCCGAGCCCGTCCTCGAGCACTGCGAACGCCACGGCATCGGCTTCATCCCGTGGTTCCCGGTGGCTTCGGGTGTCCTGGCCCGACCGGGTGGGCCGCTCGACGAGGTGAGCCACGCCGTCGGCGCGACACCCTCCCAGGTGGCCCTGGCCTGGCTGCTCGCCCGCTCCCCCGTCGTGCTGCCCATCCCGGGGACCGGCTCCCTCGCCCACGTCGAGGAGAACTGTCGCGCCGCCGGCGTCACCCTGGCGCCGGAGCAGCTCGCCGCGCTCGGGGAGGCGAGCGGCCGGAGCTGACCGCCCGGGTCGGGACCGTCCGGCACCGCCGCCGGAGCGGTCGAGCTGTGGCGGGGTGACGCCCCGGCAGGGCGTCGGAGCCGTCCGAGCTGGTTACAGCGCGCCGGCGGACCTGCCGATACGTCACCGATGGACCAGGGCCGGCGTACGCGGGAGCGGAGCACGCGGTCGTGGCGCCCTCGCGCCGGTCGAGGCGCGGCGGTCCGCAACCGGGTGGGGGCGGTGCTGTCGCTCGGCGTGCTCGCCCTGGGCGTGCTGGCCTCGGGTGTCGGGGGGTTCGCCTGGCGCACGTCGGTCCACAACTCGCACCGAGCCGCTTTCCAGTCCGAAGCCCGCTCGACCGCCGCCACCCTCACCATGGCGCTCCAGCGCGACGCCGACCTGGTCGCCACCGCCCGGGCCATCGTGGCCACCGACCCGACCATCGACAACGCGGCCTTCGGCAGGTGGTTCGAGACACTCGGCGCCTCGTCCCGCTTCCCGGGCACGATCGGGTTCGCCTACGTCGAGCGGGTGACCGCGGCACAGCTGCCGTCGTTCGCCGCCACCGTCGCCGCCGACCCGCCGCTCGGCGTCAGCCCCCCGCGTCCCTTCGTCGTCGACCCGCCGGGCCAGCGGTCCGCCTACTGCCTCATGCGCCTCACGACGCTCCAGCTCTCGCCGACGGTCCACACGATGGTCAACGCGCTGGGGGCGGCCCGCACGGACTTCGCCAACTTCATCGTCCCGACCACCGACGAGTGCGCCAACCCTGCGTTCGACCACCTGCTGTCCCCGACGCGGGCCGGCACGCTGACGGTCGGCTCGTTCGTCCAGGTCCTCGACGCCGCCGGAGGCAGCACGAGCGCGTCGCGCTCCTCCCTGACCAAGCTGTTCGGCAGCCTCTTCCCGATCGAGCTGGTGGCGCCAGTCGAGTCGCTCGCCTCGCCCGGCGACCCAGCCCACCTCCTCGGGTGGATCGGAGGCCTCTTCGACGGCTCCTCGCTGCTCGGCCGAGTGCCGACGATGGACCACCTCGCCTTCAGCTTGTCCGTGCCGTCCTCCGGCGGGCGGAACCTCGAGGTAGCCCACACGGGGTCCCTTGCCGGCCAGACCTACGAGCGCACGTACCGGTTGGACGCCGAGGGCGGGTGGATCCTCCGGCTGGCCGGCTCGACGGGCGGGTTCTGGACCGCCACGCGCCAAGGGTGGGGCGCCTTCGGCGCCGGGCTCGTGCTCACCTTGCTGGCGCTCGTGCTCGTGCACAGCGTGACCCGGTCGCGGGCGATGGCCCTCGCCATGGTCGCGTCGAAGTCGGCCGAGCTGCGCCACCAGGCCATGCACGACTCGCTGACTGACCTCCCGAACCGGGCGCTCATCCTCGACCGGACCGAGCACGCCATGGCCCGAGCCCGGAGGGACGGCACGCCGGTGGCCCTGCTCTACGTCGACCTCGACGGGTTCAAGGACGTCAACGACGCCAACGGGCACGGGGTCGGCGACTGCCTGCTCCAGGGGGTGGCCGAACGGTTCGTCGCCACCTTGCGCGACGCGGACACCGTCGGCCGCCTGGGCGGCGACGAGTTCGTCGTCCTCCTGGAGGGCGAGGCCGCCGACCGCCCCGAGGACGTCGCCGACCGACTGCTCGCCGTGTGCCACGAGCCGATGGTCGTCCCGTCGCTGCCCGGCGTGTCGCTGTCGGTGGCGGCGAGCATCGGGATCGCCACCGGGGTACGAGACGGTGCAGTCGACCTGCTGCGCGACGCCGACATCGCCCTCTACCGGGCCAAGGAGGCGGGAAAGGGCTGCGCGGTGGTCTTCGAGGCCTCCATGCACGCCGAGGTCCGCCGCCGTGTCGACCTCGACGCCGAGCTCCACCGGGCTCTCGCCAACGAGGAGTTCTTCGTCGTCTACCAGCCCCTCTTCGCGGTCGACTCGCTGCACGTGGTGGGAGCCGAGGCCCTCGTGCGGTGGCGGCACCCGACCCGCGGCGTGGTGCCGCCGTTGGAGTTCATCCCGCGTCTCGAGGAGTCGGGGCTCATCGTCGACGTCGGTCGCCACGTCCTCCTCGAGGCGTGCCGCCAGGCCCAACGCTGGCACCGGACCGACCTCCCGCTCACCATCTCGGTGAACGTGGCAGCCCTCCAGCTCGACTCGCCCGACTTCGTCGCCCAGGTCCTCCACGTCATCGAGCACACCGGTCTCGACCCGCGCTCGGTGGTCCTCGAGATCACCGAGACGGCGCTCATGCACGACTCGGACCGCATCGCCCAGCGGCTCCACTCCCTCCGCCTCGCCGGCCTGCGCGTCGCCATCGACGACTTCGGCACCGGGTACTCCTCCCTCGCCTACCTGCAGCAGTTCCCCGTCGACATCCTGAAGATCGACCGTTCCTTCGTCGTCAACGCGAGCGCGAGCGCCGAAGGGCGCGTCCTGCTCCATGCCATGGTGCAGATGGGTCGCGCCCTCGGGCTCGAGACGCTGGCCGAGGGCATCGAGGACTCCGCCCAACTCGAGCTGTTGCGCGACGAAGGGTGCGACCTCGGCCAGGGGTTCCTCTTCGCGCGTCCCATGGAGGCCGACGTGGCCGAGCAGTTCCTCGCGGGCCAGGTGATCGACGGGCCCGGCGCTGCGCTCCCCCCGAGCGGGGTCTCGACCCGGCTCTGAGCGGGGATGTCGGCGCGCCCGGAGCCGAGTCAGGCGGCAGCGGAGGCGAGTCAGGCGGCAGCGAAGGCGAGTCAGGCGGCAGCGAAGGCGAGGGGCGCGACGCGCACCCCGGCGATGACCGGAGACGGGGTGCGTACGACCCGACCGGCCGGCGACACCGAGGCGAACCGGCCGAGCAGCTCCTCGAGGAGGAGGCGCGCCTCGAGGCGGGCGAGCGCCGCACCGATGCAGAAGTGGGGGCCGAAGCCGAACGACACGTGCGGGTTGGGCGCCCGGTCGTGCACGAAGTCGCCGGCGTCGGGGCCGAAGACGCCGGTGTCGCGATTGGCAGACGCGTAGAGCATCAGCACGGGCTCGTCGGCACCGAGCTCGCGCCCCGCCACCTCGGTCGGCCGGGTGGTGGTGCGCATGAAGGCGACCACCGGGGTGGTCCATCGCAGTAGCTCCTCGACGGCGGCGTCGAGCGCGCTCCGGTCGTCGCGTCGCTCCCGGAGCGCCTCCCACGTCCCCGCGTGCTCGGCGAAGGCGACCAGGCCACCCGAGATCAGGTTGCGAGTGGTCTCGTTCCCGGCCACCAGCAACTGGACCATGAACATGGCGAGCTCCTGGTCGCTCAGCCCGCCGCTCCCGCCCGCCGAGGCCAACGCCGAGACGAGGTCACCGGTCGGACGGGCTCGACGCTCGCCCGCCAGGGCCAACAGCGACGCGACCATCTCGCCGGCCAGGGACTGGCGCTCCTCCTCCGACCAGTCGGTCGCTCCCGGGATGACCGCTTCCGACCAACGGAAGAACCGCGGCCACTCGTGCTCGGGCATCCCGAGGAGGTCGCTGACGACCTGCAGCGGGAGCGGTACGGCCAGCTCGTGGACCACGTCCGTCACGGCCCCGGGCGCCACGCCGCGGACCAGGGCCTGCACCCGCTCCCGCACCCGGGCCTCGAGGCCGCGGACGAAGGCGGGCCGGAAGCCCGGTTGGACGAGCTGCCGGTAGCGAGTGTGGTCGGGGGGGTCCGTGTGCATCATCGTCGGCGGGCTCGGGTACTCGACGCCGATCTCCGAGACGAGGATCCCCTTGCCCGAGCAGAACGTCGTCGGGTCGCGGGAGATCGCGACGACCTCGGCGTGCCCGCACGCCACCCACAGGCCGCGACCTTCGTGGCGCAGCAGCCCTCCCCGGGCCCGCATCCGGGCGAAGTGAGGCGCCGGGTCCCCGGCGTACAGGGCGGGGTCGAAGAGCGGCTCGACGAGGTCGTCGTCCCTGACGCCCGACGCCGTCACCCGACGAGCACGCCCGTCGGCTCACCGAGCCCCTGCGCGACACACAGGGCGCGGTAGGCGGCCAGCGTGCCGGGACCGTCGGTCACGCTCTCGACGCTGCCGTCTGGGCGCAGGTTGAGGTTGACGCCCTCGATGACGAAGAGGACGTCGGTGACCTCGCCGTTGTCAGCAGGGACGTCGAGGGTGTGGACCGAACCGGCCGGCTCGCGGAGGTACGAGCCTGCCGACGAGACGAAGTCGTACTCGAGGTAGCGCCAGCGACCTGCCACCGTGAAGCCGTCGACGGCGCCCGTGTGCCGGTGCGGCTGCAGCCGGACGCCAGGTTCGAACCGGTTCCGGACCACCCAGACGCCGTGGGGCTCGTCCACCCGGAGCACCTGCAGCCAGATGCCGTCACCTGCGTCGGCCCACGGAACGTCCTCCTGGCCGACGTTGCGCACGACGTCCCACGCGTCCACCGCCATGGTGCCTCCCCCATCGTCCGGCCGGCGCCGGTCTGCGACGGGCGCACTGCCGCGTCCGTCGACCTGCTCGGCCCGCCAGCCTACGCGTCAGTAGGGCCCGATGCGCTGGTCGGGGCTGGTGTCGACGAGGACCTGCCCGTGCACCGACACCTGCGAGGTCCACTGGCTTCCGTCCCACCACCGGTAGTGGAAGCGGCCGCTCGGGTCCGGGTGCCATCCGGGCGGGGGGAGGGGCACGCCTGCGGGGCCCGAGGTCGGCCGGGCCACGGGACCGGGCGGCGTCGGGACAGCCGGCCCGGGCGTTGCTGCGGGCTCGGCCGGGAGGGTGGGGCGCGGGTATGCCGGGAAGTCGGACGCCGTTGGACGCTGTGGCAGTCCTCCGGGCACGCCGGGCCCCGGGGTCGCCGAGAACGTCGGGCCCGGCACCCGACCGCTGCGGCGCATGCGCCGGGTCTCGCTCGACTGTGCGATCAGGTAGAGCACGAGTCCGACGATGACCGAGAGGAACCACAGGAAGGCCCACAACGCCGAGGGGAGGCCCCAGGGCGTGCGCCCGGTCGTCCGCTTCGTCTGCTCGGACAGCGTGTAGCCGATGAAGGCCCACACCACCGAAAGGACGAGCAACAGGACCTCTTCGGCCCCGGAGAGGTGAGGCACGCGGTCAGTCTACGCCAGTGGGACGGGTCGTCCGATCGCCCCCACGGCTCCGGCCGTCCCCGACGACGGGGTGGGGGGTCGACGGTGGCCTCGAGGGCGCGCACCCGAACAGGATCGCCGGCTCTGTCGGCCCCGGCAGCGGTCCCGACGGACCCAGCCGCACCGCGACGTGGAGCGTCCCTCCGGGGGGCCGGTCATACCGCTCCGAACGACGGCGCGTCCTCGGCGACGACGCCGCCCGTGGCGCTGGCCAACCAGTAGCCGGTGCCGCCGGGACTGACGGCCACTCCCACCACAGCGCCGTCGGTCGCGTGCCCGCCAATCGAGCCGTGGAAGCGGGCGTCCCCGAAGGAGAACACGCCGCCGTTGGACGCCACCTCCCAGTAGCCACCGCCGTCGGGGGTCGCCGCCATCCCCACGATGGGCTTGTTCAGGGGCTTGCCGCCCATCGAGCCGTAGAACTGGGCGTCGCCGAAGGAGAAG
>CAZSYT010000071.1:12077-17848 GCA_964610905.1 uncultured Acidimicrobiaceae bacterium | reverse complement strand
CCGGCCGGGTGACCAACAACTGGCCCACGTGGACGGTCCGCTACTGGCTCGACACCCTCCGCCTGCGTCGAGACGACTGGCTGGTCGCCACGGCGCCCGGAGCGGGGGCCACCCGGGGCGGCGACCGCGCGCCCACGCACGCCGCGCACGGCGGGCGTCGGGACGGGTCGCGCGGACCCGGGACGGGGCGCCGCTAGCCGGTGCCCACCCCGCTCGCCCACGCGCTCTCCCAGACGTGGCCGCCGTTCGTCCTGATCGCGGGGTTGCTGCTCGTCGGCACGGCGGCGGCGGCCGACCACCTCTTCGAGGTCGGGGGGAGCCGGCTCGCCCGCCTGCCGGGCGGCGGAGCGTGGCTGTTCACGTCGCTCATGCTCCTGGTCGCCACCGTCACCGTGGTCCTCAACCTCGACACCTCGGTGGTCTTCCTGACCCCGATCGTCCTCCACGCCGCCCGGAGCAGGGGCATCGACGAGACGGCCTTCCTCTACGGCGTGGTCACGATGTCGAACTCCGCGTCGCTCCTCCTCCCCGGGTCGAACCTCACCAACCTGCTCGTCCTCCACGGCGGGGGAGCCTCCGGCGTCGTCTTCGCCGGCGACATGGCTCCGGCCTGGGGTGCCGCCGTGGTCGTCACGTTGGCCGTCCTCGTCGCCTGGCGGCACCGCGACCTCGTCGGGCACCGAGCTCGACGGGGAACGACCACCGGCGACGCGGCACTCGGCGGAGCGACCGGCCCGGGCGCCGCCACCAGGGAGGAGCCGGGGCTCCGCGTGGGGCCCGGGGTCGCCGCCACCGCCGTCGCCGCCGTGCTCGTGCTCGTGCTGGGCGATCCCGCTCCGTGGGTGCTGGCGGTCGGGGTCGCCGCCGTCGCCGCGCAGGTGGCCACGGGTGCGCTCGCGTGGCGCCCGACGGTGCGGGCGCTGGGCCCGGCGACCCTGTCGGGCGTCTTCGTCCTCGCCGTCGGCCTGGGTTGGCTGGCCCGGGCGTGGGGCGGTCCGGCGCGGCTGCTCGCCCACCTCGGCGCCGTCGCCAGCACGTGGCTCGCCGTAGGGGCGTCGGTCGTGGTGAACAACCTGCCCGCCGCCGTCCTCCTGTCGGCCCGCCAGCCGGTCCACGCCCGCGCCCTCCTCCTCGGCCTCGACCTCGGGCCCAACCTGGCGGTCACCGGCTCGCTGTCGGCCCTGCTGTGGCTCCGGGTCGCCCGGGCGTCACGCGCCCGGCCGTCCGCCCGCACGTACTCGGTGCTCGGCACGGTGCTCGTGCCGTGCACCGTCTTCGCCGCGCTCGGAGCCGCCGCCCTGTTCGACCGCCACGCCCTCTGACGGGGGACGGGCGCCCGACCAGGGCGTGATGCCACCTCGCGGGGTCTCCTTGCTAGCGTCTCGGACCATGGCTCGGTCCGGTCCCGGGGGGCCGTCGCTCGACCCCACACGCCCCGGGCGGCGCGGCTCCATCCCCAACGAGGACGGCCTTCGCGCCCTCGGCAACATCATCGACGGTCGCGACACCCGGTCACGAGGCCGGGTGGGCGCGTCGCGCTCCTCGTTCGACGAGTCGCACCTCGACGCCCTGGGGCGCGAGGTCGGGGAGTCGAGCCGGGCCCAGCGTCGCCGGGCCCGCCACCAGTCGAAGCGGCGGAGGCGGACCAAGCGCGCCGTGCTCATCTCGGGGCTCGTCGTGCTGCTGCTGATCCTGGCCGGGGGCGGCTACGCGTACTACCTCAACAGCGAGATCCACCGGATCGACGTGCGGGGGCTCAGCGTCGCCCCGACGTCGGGAGCAGACGCCGGCACCGAGAACATCCTGATGGTGGGCTCGACGACCCGGTGCGGCCTGGCCCACCAGAACGCGGCCTACGGCCTGTGCTCGCAAGGGGTCACCGGCGTCAACAGCGACGTCATCATGGTCCTCCACCTGAACCCGGCCAACCACTCGCTGTCCATCCTGTCGCTGCCGCGCGACCTGTTCATCCCGAACGCCCGGGCCCGCAACCTGAAGCAGGGCATCTCGGCGGCGAACAAGATCGACGCCGGTCTCTACGACGGCCCGAGCCAGCTCGTCGCCTCCATCAAGGAGGACTTCGGGATCGCCATCCAGCACTACGTCGTGCTCAACTTCGACACCTTCGCCAGCGTGGTCAACGCCCTGGGCGGCATCAACATGTACTTCCCGATGCCCGTCTTCGACGCCTACTCGCAGCTGTACGTGCCGACACCGGGCTGCATCCACCTCGACGGGTACCGGGCGCTGCAGGTGGTGCGCGCCCGGCACCTGCAGTACCGGCCGGCCGGGGTCACGCCCGACCGCGCCTACTGGCCGCACGAGGTCCAGAGCGACCTCGCCCGCATCCGCCGCGACCACGAGTTCCTCCGGGTGCTCGCCACCGCCGTGTCGAAGAAGGGTCTCGGCAACCCCATCACCGACGAGGAGATGGTCTCCTCGGTGGCGCCGTACCTGACGGTGGACAGCTCGTTCTCGACCACCGACATGATCCACCTCGTCCTCACGTTCCACGGGGTCAACGCGGCGAAGGCACCGCAGTACACGCTGCCCGTCGAAGCGAGCTCGTCGCTCACGTACGACTACAAGGGGGGCAACTACGGCAACATCGAGTTCCCGGCAACGGCGCCCGACCAGCAGGTCCTCGACCAGTTCCTGGGGGTGAGCGCCACCACCAACACCCTGACCGGCAAGCCGCTGCCCAGCCCGAGCTCGGTGACCGTCTCGGTGCTCAACGGCACCGGCGTCTACAACCAGGCCGCCGACACGGCGAACGCCCTGTCGGCCCTCGGCTTCCACATCGCCGGCATCGGCGACGCCACGCCCACCGGGCCCGTCTCGGAGACCATCGTCGCCTACGGCCAGAAGACGCCGACCGTCGAGGCGGCGGCCCAGGCCGTGGTGCGGTCGCTGAGCGGTGCGGCCATCATGGACTACAACCCGAAGCTGGTGGCCGACGGGGCCCAGGTGACGGTGATCACCGGCTCCCAGTTCGGCGTCAACCCGCCACCCGCAGCACCGACCGGCTCGTCGTCGACCGCACCCGGCTCGTCGTCGACCGCGTCGTCGGCGTCGGCGTCCACCGCTCCGACGGGCACGGGGACCCCGTCGAGCTCGAGCTCGCCGAGCCTGCCACCGACCTTCGCTCCACCGACGCCCGCCGTCTCGCCCCTCAAGCCGTGGGACCCCCGCTCGTGCACCCCGTCGGGAGGCGAGGGCCCCTGACCACGCCGCGCCCGCCCAGGGCAGCGGCGGAGGGACCGACCTCTCACCCGAGCCGACGCGGTGACCGGGGCGACCCTCCGGTGGTTCAGGGAGCGAGGTGCTCGGCGGGGACCTGGCCGAGGCGCCCCGCCTGGTAGTCCTCGAACGCCTGGGCGACCTCGGCGCGGGTGTTCATGACGAAGGGCCCGTAGGCGAAGACCGGCTCGCGGATCGGCCGACCGCCGAGCAGGAGGACGTCGAGCGCCGGGGTGCGGGACCCCTGGTGCGGAGCGGCACGGAGCACGACGGTGTCCCCGGGCCCGTAGACGGCCAGCTGGCCCGTGCGCACCGGACGTCCCTCGACGCCGACCGAGCCCTCGCCGCCGAGCACGTAGGCGAGCGCGTTCCGGTCGGCCTGCCACGGGAGGACGACGTCGGCGCCGGGGCTGACGGTGGCGTGGACGAGGGTGATCGGCGTGTGGGTGACCCCCGGGCCCCGGTGGTCGCCGAGGTCGCCGGCGATGAGCCGGAGCAGCGCCCCGCCGTCCGGCGTGGTGAGCAACCGGACGTGGCCGGCGTCGATGTCCTGGTAGCGAGGGGGGGTCATCTTGTCGGCGCGCGGGAGGTTCACCCACAGCTGGACGCCGTGGAAGAGGCCCCCCGAGGCCACGAGCTCCTCGGGGGGTGCCTCGATGTGGAGGATGCCGGCTCCGGCGGTCATCCACTGGGTGTCGCCGTTGGTGATGAGGCCGCCGCCCCCGATGGAGTCCTGGTGACGGAACGTGCCGTCGATCATGTAGGTGACGGTCTCGAAGCCGCGGTGGGGGTGCCACGGCGTCCCCTTGGGCTCGCCGGGCGCGTAGTCGACCTCGCCCATCTGGTCCATGTGGACGAAGGGGTCGAGCGCGGCGTGGTCGACGCCGGCGAACGCCCGGCGGACCGGAAAGCCCTCGCCCTCGAGGCCGGCCGGCGCGGTGGTCACCGAGGCGACGGGACGGACGGTCCGCGTCGCCGGGTCGGGCGCGTCGACCCGCGGCAGGACCAGGGTGTCCTCGACGGTCACTGCAGGCATAGCTCCTCCTTCCCCGCCGGGCACTCGGTCGGGGTCCCCGGCTCGACGTCGCCGGACCGGGCTCCCGAGGTCGTCCCCGGGCGACCCTGGCGTCCGTCGCTCGCACCAACACTAGTTGCGTACGCAATATTTCGCGTCCATGGCGACGGGCAGCCACCCCAGCAGGGGCGCGACCACGTGGTGGCGATCGGCGCAACTGGCCTCCAGGTACGATTCCGAGTGGGCGAGGTCAGGAGAGACAGCGTGAACCGGCACCATGGCGGCGCCACACGCCGACGAGGCGACCACGACGGCGACCGCGGCCTGGTCGCCATCTCGCCGGGCTCCATCGGCCTGCTGCTGCGGACGACCCGCGAGGGCAAGGGCCTCGACCTCCTCACGGTCCACGACCAGATCGGCAGGCCCATCACGGTCCTCGAGGCGCTCGAGGCGGGCGACCTGGCGGACCTGCCCGACCAGGCCGTCGCCCTGTCGACGCTCCGGCGGTACGCCACGCTCCTCGGTCTCGACGGCGATCGCCTGGTCCTCCAACTGGTCGAGGCGTGGTCCTCGCAGCCGACGGGTACCCAGCAGCTGGCGCAGCGAGAGCTCGACCACCCGAGCATGGCGCCGCTCGTGACCGCCCTCACGTCGAGCCCCGAGCACCTCCGGGCCTTCACCGAGACGGGCCCCGTGCCGGTGGTGGGCCCGGCGGCGGCGACGGGCACCGGGTTCGCCGCCGGCAGCTTCCACGGTCTCACCGGCCCGCCCACCGGCACCCTGACCGTGGTCCCCAAGGAGGAGATCCGCCAGACGAAGCGTGCCCAGCGACGGGCTCGTCGGCGGAGGCGGGCCGCCCTCCCCCTGCGTCTCGTCACGTGGGTGGTGCTGCTCGCCGTCGTGGCCGGGGCCGCCGGGCTCGGGCTGGACCGGTGGCGGCCCCAGCTCCTCGCGCGCTGGCACGTCCTCACCCTGGCGGCACCGGAGGCGACGAGCAGCGGGAGCGGGCCGGGTGCCGGGCAGCCCGCCACCGGGTCGGGGTCGGCGGCGAAGAAGGGGACGACGAAGGTGTCCAGCCGCCACAGCGTCGTCACCCTGGCGACGTCGGGCACCAACGGCGCGACCTACCACGTGAAGGCCTCGGGCTTCACGGTGACGCTCGCCACCTCGGCGCCGTGCTGGGTGCAGGTGTCGACCCCGGCATCGGCCAAACCGTCCTCCCAGGGCGTCCAGCAGCGGGGCCAGGTCGTCCACTACGCGGCCAAGGGCTCCCTCGCGGTCGAGGTCGGCTCCTCGGCGGTGCTGCTGGGGGTGGAGGTCGGCGGCAAGAACGTCTTCGTGGCCCACCCGACGAGCGCCCCCTTCACCTACACGTTCAACGGCAGCTGATCGAGGGCGAGCGTCGCCCACGCCGGGGGCGCGACGCGCGGCGTCGCCCACATCGGGGGCGCGACGCACGCTGCCGACGCTCGCCGCCGGCCCGTGACGCGTCGGGGGACACGTCCCGCACGCGCCT
>CAZSYT010000071.1:0-11977 GCA_964610905.1 uncultured Acidimicrobiaceae bacterium | reverse complement strand
GTCCGGGTCCGCCTGTCCGGGTCCGCCTGTCCGGGTCCGCCTGTCCGGGTCCGCCTGTCCGGGTCCGCCCGTTCGGGCGCGCGGCCGAGGGCCGGAGATACTGGAGGCGTGGAGGTTGAGCAGACGCCCCAACCCGGCCGAGGAGAACGGGACCAGGGCTCCGGCGCGCCCGAGGTGCTCACCGGCCTCTGCCACGTCCGCGTCCCCGTGGGTGACCCGTGGCGGAGCCGTGACTGGTACGCCACCGTGCTCGACTTTGTGCCCGTGCTCGACATCGAGGTGGAGCTCGGTCTCGTCGGCGTCGTGCTCCGGCACCGCTGCGGCGTCGTCGTCGGGCTCCACCACGACCCGGTGCGGGCAGCGGCGCTGTCGGGGTTCGCGGTGGTGGGGCTCGCGGTGCGCGACGAGACGGCGCTGTCGCGCTGGGCCGAGGTGCTCGACGAGCAGGGCGTCCCGCACGGGCCGATCGAGGAGGGCCACCTCGGTTGGTACTTCGACGTGCCGGACCCCGACGGCATCGCCGTCCGGATCCACGCAGGCCTCCCGCCGTACGCCGAGGAAGGCTGAGGACCCTCGGGGTCCTCGGGGTCCTCGGGGCCAAGGCGCCTCCGAGCCGGCTCGGGTCCGTCGGGTGGCGCGGCGGACGTGCGGCCGCTCGGACGCAGCGCTAGGGGCCGAACGGCTGGACCCCCACATCGGCCCCCCGTGCCTCAGGTGTCGACCGACTCGATCTGCGCAACGCGGAGGGACGTGCTCGAGCGGGTGACGAGGCCGGGGAGCGTGCCGCCGGTCCCAGCAGGCCCCGCCCACGTCACGACCCACGTGACGGTGGCCGTGACCGTGAAGGTCCCCGAAGGGCTCTCTGGCCCACCCGGCACCGAGGGCTGCGTGTAGACGTGGCTGCACGTCGCGTGCTGGTCGGCGGACGGCAGTGCCGGGTCGTAGCGGTTGCCCGGTCCGGAGCACGAGACGACCCCACCGTCCCCCGTCGACCACTGGACGGTCGTCGGGTGGGCGGTCGCCTGGGCGGTGACGCACCCCCCGACGTTGCACGCCGTCGCCTCGGTCGTCACCGGCTGCCATGTCGCGGGTGCGAGCGCGAGCCACTCCGGGAGGTCGACGTAACCGGTCCCCGCCGGGTCGAGGGCGAGCGTCGCGCTCGGGAGTCGCAGCCTGCTCTCGGCCTCGGCCGCAGCGACGGCAGGGGAAGGCGGTGTCGCCGTGGCGCCGGGGACCTGCCCGGCGCCGAACCACTGGATCCCCGTCGCCATGCCCTGCGGGGTGCCCACCGCGCAGGTGTTCACGAACCAGTTGCCGGGCTGCGGTGCACCGGGCGGTGGTGGTCCGCCGCTCGTCCCGAAGAAGCTCTGGTAGGTCACGTAGTCGGGACAGCTCGGTGCCGGCTCCCGACCGTGGCCGAGGAGCACCGAGCGTGCGTGGCCGCCACTGCCCGCCGGGTGCCCGGTGTCACCGCCGACCCCCGAGCCGCACGTGACGGTGACACCGGAGTCGGTGCAGGTGCCCGTGTTGCCACTGCCACCCGGGTTCCCCCCAGTTCCTGTGCCAGCCAGCGCTGGAGAGGAGAAGGCGCCGCTGAAGATCAGAGCGCCGACGAGCGCGGCAGCGATGTGGACCTTCCGAGACGTCAGCATCTCGGAGTTGACTTCGTCTCGAACGACGCGATCCTCCACGATCCAGATGAGAACTCGAGGTCCCAGCTGCCTCTGTAGCCGCCCGGTCCGCCCCCGTCGAGATTCGCCGGGCCAGGCTTGCCGCTCAGTGTCGTGGTGCCAGAGTCGAAGATGCAGCCCGTGACGGTCGCAGTGGTCGCCGTCACTGCAGACACGACAGGATCGCCGAGGCTGTAGGAGACCGGGCCGTGGAGCTCCTGCATTGTCATCCCGACCAAGAACAGGCTTTCGGATTTGAGGGCCGGGTTCGCGAAGTACTCGGCGAGGTCGGGCCAGAGCGTCGCACTCGTGCTACCCGCGACCAGCGCGGCGCGGGCAGGTGCCGGGGGCTCCTGCATGTACCCGTACAGGGTCCGCTCTGCGTCCTCCCACGCCGACACCACCGCCCGCTGGGTCGGGCTGAGCGTCGTGGTCGTCGGCGTGGACGATCGGACAGGAGGTCGGTCCACCGCGGGGTGCGCGGCGCCGACAGCGGAGGTAGCCGAGCTGCATGCAGCAAGGGTCAGCGCACACCCGACGGTCGCCAGCACCAGCCCCACCCGGGTGGCCCCGGTCGGGCCCCGCACGCCGTGGCGCCCGCCCTGTGGCGGGCGCCACCCGGTCCCTGTTGTTATGTTTAGACCACTTTCATGCTCCGCCAGCATGCCCGAGATCATATCGTTACCTCTGTGTCACGTCCGCCGTTCGCTCGTCACCGTACCGGAGGCCCCGGTCGGTCGCACCCCGGTCTCCGCTCGCGCCTCCCGGGACCGACCCGGACAGCACGGGCCAGCCCCGACGCACCGGACCGGCCCGACGGCCTCAGACCGGAGCCGCCACCCAGGGCGCAGCCCGCTCCACGATCGCTCGGACGTCGGTGCCCCGGGGCAGCGTGCCGAAGGCGCGCCCGCGGTCAGGCTCGAGCCGCGAGGCGCAGAAGGCGTCGGCGATCACCTCGGGCGCGTGGCGCACGAGTAGCGACGCCTGGAAGACGAGTGCCATCTCCTCGACGAGCCGGCGGGCCCGACCCTCGAGGCTCTCGGGGTGGGCGAGCTCGTTCTGCAGGCTTCGGATGGCGTCGTCGAGGCGGGCATCGCTCCCGCCGGCGCGGTTGACCTCCTCCCAGAAGGCGTCCAGCGACCGCGGCGACTTCGCCATGGCGCGCAGGACGTCGAGGCAGATGACGTTGCCCGATCCCTCCCACACGCCGTTGACCGGGCTCTGACGGAAGAGACGGGGCATCGGCGACTCCTCCACGAACCCGTTCCCGCCCAGGCACTCAAGCGCCTCGGCGGCGTGCTGGGGCGCCCGCTTGCACGTCCAGTACTTGACCACCGGGGTCAGGACCCGCTGCAGGAGGGCCTCGTGCTCGTGGTCCCCCCGGTCGTAGGAGCGGGCGAGCCGCAGCACCGCGGCGGTCGCCGCCTCGGACTCGAGGGCGAGGTCGGCCAGGACGTTCTGCATCAACGGCTGGTCGGCGAGCACCGCACCGAAGGCGCTGCGGTGGGCAGTGTGCCACGAGGCCTGGGCGACCCCCTGGCGCATCACCGAGGCCGAGCCGATGGCGCAGTCGAGGCGGGTGTGGTTGACCATCTCGATGATGGTGCGCACCCCCCGCCCCTCCTCGCCGATCCGCTGGCCCCACGCCGCCGCCAGCTCGATCTCGCTCGAGGCGTTGGACCGGTCGCCCAGCTTGTCCTTCAGTCGCTGGATGTGGACGGGGTTCTTCGTGCCGTCGGGCCGCCACCGCGGCACCCAGTAGCACGTGAGCCCGCCGGGCGCCTGGCCCAGCATCAGGAACCCGTCCGACATGGGTGCCGAGCAGAACCACTTGTGCCCGGTCAGGACCACGGTCGCTCCGTCCCCGTCGAGCCGGTCAGCCCTGGTCGTGTTGGCGCGGACGTCCGAGCCGCCCTGCTTCTCGGTGAGCGCCATGCCGCACATGGCGCCGGCCTTCGCCGACGCCGGTCCGTCGGTGGGGTCGTAGGTGGTCGACGTCAGGCGCGGCTCCCACTCGGCAGCGACGTCGGGCTGGTGACGCAGGGCGGGAACCACCGAGTAGGTCATCGACACCGGGCAGACGTGCCCGGCCTCGGCCTGGTACCAGACGAACACCTTCGCCGCGCGGGCCACGTGCGCTCCGTCGCGGGGATCGGCCCACGGCGCCGCGTGCAGGCCATGGGCGAGCGCCGTGGCCATCAGCTCGTGATACGCAGGGTGGTACTCGACGACGTCGATCCGGTTCCCGCTGCGGTCGTGGGTGCGCAGCTCGGGTCGGTGCTCGTTGGCAAGCCGGGCGAGGTCCTGCGTGCGGGCCGCCCCGGTCAGGGAGCCCAGCGCGGCCAGCTCGGCGGCCGCCCACCCCGCACCTTCGCGCTCGACCGCTTCGACGAGCGCCCGGTCGGTGCCGTACACGTCGTGCCCCTCCAGCGGCGGGCTCTGGTTGACCACCTCGTGGGTGTCGAACGGTTCGAGCATGGCCGGCTCCCTTCGCCGCTTCGCGCCCGGCGCCTGGCACCGGCGCTCTTGCCTCCATCCTGCCGCGGCACCCGTCCGAACACCCCATCGACGCTCGGCGCGTCCGCTCGCCCAGCCCGACCTGGTTGAGTGGGGGCATGGACGCGGGTACGGAACGGGTCGACCTCCGCCACGACGAGCTGCCGCCGAGCGGCCACCACGAGCTCAACCGGCAGGTGGCGGCCCTGGCCGGAGCCGCCGTCGTGTTCCTCATCCCGTGGATCGTCTACCTGGCCGCGAGCCTCCCTCGTCGTTACGACGCCCACCACTGGCGACTCGTGTGGATCGGGTTCGACGTCTTCGAGGTGCTCGCCCTTGCCCACGTCGCCCGCTCCGCGTGGTCACGGCGGCGGGTGACACTGGTCAGCTCCCTGATCGTCGGCACCCTGCTCTTCAGCGACGCCTGGTTCGACGTCATCACGTCGCTCGGCAACGCCGACCAGTGGGAGAGCATCGCCACCGCACTCGGTGCCGAGCTCCCCCTCGCCCTCTTCTTCTTCTGGCTCGCCCGACGCATCCTGGTCCGGACGGTCGCCGCCGTCCACGAGGCCCAGGGAGGCCTCGGACCGCGACCGCGACTGCGCGACACCCACCTGCTGGCGCACTCGCTGCGGGCCCGGACGGCGGACGCCGGCCCGGCCGAGGCCGACGGCGGCGCGCGACCGACCACCGTCACCTGACGGCCGCCGACGGCACTGTCAGCTGTCGGGCACCTCGACCGGCCTCCTCGACGCGCCGCCCCCGCGGCGTCGAGCGCCTCGGTCCTGGCTCGCCCCCCTCACAGGATGTGTCCCGTTCGGGCTCACGTGGGGCGGCTCTGCGGCCGAGGTCTTGGGCGTGGCGCATGCGAGTGACGTGACCGATGCGCAATGGGAGCCGTCGCTGGTCGGCCGCCGCGACGTGGGGACGCGTCCTCGCCGTGCACGACCATGCCCGCCTGGCCGATGGTCGGGTCGAGGGCAAGCCGTCGATGGTGGTGATCGACACCCATCTCGCTCGTGGGGCGTCGTACGCTGCGGTGACGTTCCACGACCGGGGTGGGCCCCACGGGCGGACGAACGCGGCGTTGCGGGTGGTGGCGGTGGAGGTCGTCCACGGGCTGCCTCTGGCTGAGCGCGCGGCGGCTGGCCTGCATGGTGAGGCACCTCGGCGCTGGCGGCGTGCTCGTCGTCGAGCCGTGGTCCCGGCCTGAGCAGTGGGAGGAAGGCCGCCTCAGCGTCACCGTCGCCGACGTGGACCCGGGCACAGATGTCGGCCGGGCGAGCAAGGTTCTCCGCATGATGCCCGCCGGGCGGGAGGACGACATCGCCGTCCTCGACGCGCGCTACCTGGTCGCAGCGGCTGGGGCATCTCGCATCTCACCGAGCGCCACGAGCTCGGCTCGTTCCGTCTCGAGGACTGCGTCGAAGCCTGCGCCGCCGGTCTTGTCACGGCGACCGAGGACGACGGCCTGACGGGTCGCGGGCTTGTGCTCGGCCTCCGGCGGCAGGAGTCCGAGCACCTCCACTGCGCGGGAACGGGGAGCCATGGCGCCCAGGCCCGTCAGCTGTTGACGTTCGCCGGGTCGGGGCGGACGTGCTTCAGCCACCGCCTCGGCCGGGTCGGAGCCAACCTGGCGGCCCGACGTGCTGGACGCGGAGCCCAGGTTCCCTCTGACCAGATGCCGGCGGCGCTGTCGTGGTCGGGGCAGTCGATCATCGACGAGCTCGACGCTCCGAAGACCGGCCGTGCCCCCGTCAGCCCCGTCCCCGGAGACGGCACCCGGGGCCGTGTCTGGCGTGACGAGGTGTCCGCCGATATGTCCGAGCGCGCCAGCCTCGGTGCCACCCAGGCGTTGGCGAACTACCGGGCGTCAGCTGCCGGTGCCCGCCCGGGGTCCGGGTCGGGTTCCCCTCCTTCGAGGCCCGGCGCCGCACAACGCCGGCGTTCCGGCTGGGGTCGACGTCCACACCCGGGCAGACCGCCCCGATCCGGTTCTGCGGCTCCACGCACGACCGCCTGCCCAGACTCGGCGAGCTGCGCATCTCGGGGTGTGCCCGCACCCCGCGGCGGATGGTCGCCGCCGGGCGGTTCCACGCCCACTCGGCCACGCTGCCCTTGGAGAAGGGCGGTGGTGGGTGCCGGTCAACGGCGCGACCGCCGCCTTCCACCACCAGCGCCGCAGCCCGCCCCGCGCCATCAGGTGCCCGTCGGGCTCGATCTCGGCGTCACCCACCTCGCCGTCGCGGCGGACGCCGACGGGACCGAACGTCGTGCGTGGGAGGGGGTGGACGCACGTCGCGCCGCGCAGAGCAAGCTGCGGCGCGCCAACAAGGCCCTGGCAAGGGCCAAGCCCGGGTCGAAGGGGCGCGCCACCGCACGGGCCCGGATCACCGGCCTCCACGCCCGCATCGCCAACCTGCGCCGCGACCTAGCGCATCGCAGCAGCCACCAGCTGGCCAGCCACCTGGCCGTCCTCACCGCCGAAGACCTGAACGTCTCAGGCACGGGCCGGCTTCACACCGCTGACCGCTTCTACCCGAGCTCCGAGAGCTGCTCGGCCTGCGGGCACGTGCAGCAGGCACTGCCGCTCGCAGCGCGTGCCCACCGCTGCGACGCCTGCGGAGCGGTCGCCGACCGCGACCACGACGCCGCGGTCAACCCGGCGCGCTGGCCGGCCCGAACGGCCCAGACCGCCCACCCGGCGGGCGCCTCGCCCCCGTCACGGGTCTGCACCGCCACGCGGGCGGGAAGAGCCGATCGCCACCCATGCCCCCGGCCGCGGCCGGGACCCGGGCCCCGGATCGGAACCGGCACAACCCCCGCAGGGCGGCCGGACGGCACCCGAGCACCCCACCCACGCAGGCCGCTGCCACGGAGCGCCGGTGCGCCGAAGGGGACGCTCGCGGTCAGGCATTGCCCCCGAAGAGGCTGCCGAGCGCGCCGCCGGCCAGTCCCCCGGCCAGCCCTCCGGGCACGACGGCAGAGCCCGCCTGCTGACCGCCGAGGTACGGGGCGAGCGCCCCGGCGAGGATGGGCAGGGGCATGCTCTGGAGCCAGATCGTCCCTGGCCCCGTGAGCGCGACGAGGTGGTAGCCGTCGCCACCGAAGAGCTTGTTGGCGATACCGGGGACCCGGGTGATCTGGAAGGAGACCGTGTCGGCGAACACGCCGACGTGACCGGGGTGGACGAGCAGCGTCTGGCCCGCCACGAGCTCGTAGGTGACGGTCTCGCCGGCCAGCTCGACCCAGGCGGTCCCCTCGCCCTCGAGGCGCTCGAGCACGAAACCGTCGCCGCCCCACAGCCCGCCGGAGAAGGACTGCTGGAAGCCGACCGACGGGACCACGCCGGCGGTGGCGCACAGCCAGCCGTGCCGATGCACGAGGTAGCCGGAGCCGGCGGCGACCTCCACGGGGAAGATCCGCCCCGGCAGCTTGGCGGCGAAGGCCACCGTCCCCTCGCCCTGGGCCGCCCGGTAGCGGGTGAGGAGCAGCCCGCCTCCGCCGGCCACTCGCTTCAAGCTGGCCATCAGCCCGCGGGAGCCTCCCGACCCCGTCGTCTGCGACAGCTCGACGTTCGGGGTCATCCACGACAGCTCCCCGTGGGTCGAGACCACCTCCTCGCCGGCGTCGAGCTGGAGCTCGAGCACCGGCGCCGTCGTCCCCTTCACGTCTGCGTGCATCGGGTCCCCTCCTCGCTGGCCCGTGCGGGCCGTGGTCGTCGTCCCTGTCGTAGCCGACGGGTGCCCGGCGTGCACGGCTGACGGGACCCGTGGTGCCCCCGAACCCGGTGGACCGACGCCGCGCCCCGGTCGGATGGGCGCAGCGCCCCGACCCCGTTGCACCGGCGCGCACGACGCGGACCGGCGCCCACGACGAGCGGTCAGGCCCGGGAGATGACCTCCTCGCCGTAGCGGGCGAGCGATTCCTCGGTGTCCGCGAAGAAGAGGAACGAGGGCACGACCACCCGGGTGACGCCGAGCTCGGCGAGGGCCGCGACCTCGTCGAGCGCGCCGGGGCCGAAGCACCCGTCCCCGCCAGCGGTCAGCTCGAGCGATTCCGGGTCGCGCCCGGCCCGCTCGGCGGTCTCGTGGGCGAGGGCGAAGAGGGCGGCGAGCCGTTCGTGGCTCCCCTGCGCCGGGAAGAAGCCGTCGCCCAGGCGCCCGGCCCGCCGTGCCGCCGCCTCGGAGTGCCCGCCCACGTGGACGGGGATGGCCCCGGTGACCGGCTGGGGCCGCGAGATGCACCCCCGGAACGAGGTGAACGTCCCCTCGTAGGTTGCCCGGTCCTGGCTCCAGAGCGCCCGTAGTGCCCCGACGTGGTCGTCGGTCCGCGCCCCCCGCTCGGCGAAGGGCACGCCCACGGCGGCGAACTCCTCCTCGAGCCACCCCACCCCGACCCCGAGGAGGGCCCGGCCGCCCGAGAGCACGTCGAGGGTGGCGAGCTCCTTCGCCACGACGACCGGCTGGCGCTGCGGGAGGATCAGCACGCCCGTGCCGAGCTTGATGGTGGAGGTGGCGGCGGCGACGTAGGCCAGCCACACGAGCGGGTCGGGGATCGGGGCGTCCTCGTCACCGGGCATGCGCCCCGAGCGGCTGTAGGGGTAGGTGGAGCGGTAACCGGCCGGCACGACCACGTGCTCGACCGTCCAGAGCGACTCGAAGCCGGCCGCCTCGGCCGCACGAGCGAAGGCGGCGGCTCCTTCGGGCTCGGCGAACGGGCCGGTGTTGGCGAAGACGATGGCGAAGTCCACGGGTGCGCTCCTCGGGGTCGTGCGGCTCGCCGATCGTGCCACGCCGGCGGGCCCGGTGACGGTTCCGGCGGACCCCGCGGCTGCGCTGCCTCGGGGGCCTGCCTCGGGGGCCTGCCTCGGGCGGTCCCGGCGTGCCAGGCTCAGGGCGCCGTCCGTTGCGGCGCGCCCGGCACCGCCCGCGACCACCGTTCCTCGACCCGGCCCAGGCGCCAGTAGGCGAGCGCCGCCACCCACGTGACGACGAAGAGGCCGACGATGACGAAGCCGGCCCGGTTGATGTCGAAGCCGGTCAGCACGGACCACACCGGTCCGTGCAGGTGCAGCTCGCTCGCGACGAGCCCGCCGACCTCGACGGTGCCGATGAAGAGCGCCACGGCCACGGACAGCCCGGTGATCGTGAGGTTGTAGTACACCTTGCGGACCGAGCTGGCGAAGGCCCAGCCGTAGGCGAAGTTCATGAACGAGCCGTCCAGCGTGTCGAAGAGCGACATGCCGGCGGCGAAGAGCACGGGCAGGACGAGGACGGCGTACCAGGGCAAGCCACCGGTCGCGGCGCCCGCAGCCGCCGCGAGCAGTGCCACCTCGGTGGCCGTGTCGAAGCCCAGGCCGAAGAGGACGCCGACCGGGTACATCTTCCACGGGCGGTCGACGGTGCGCACGAGCCCTCCGAAGAAGCGCGCCATGAGGCCACGGGAGGCGAGCTGCGCCTCGAGCTCGGCTTCGTCGAAGCGGCCGGTGCGCATCTGGCGGAAGACCTTGGCGATGCCCACGAGCACCACCAGGTTGAGGCCGGCGATCAGGTAGAGGAACGAGCCCGACACGAGGGTACCGACCAGTCCGCCCGTGCTCTCGAGCACCGAGTGGGGGTTGCGGACCGCCCCGTAGACGGCCCGCGAGGCGAAGGTGAGCCCGGCCCCGAGCAGGAAGACGACCGTCGAGTGCCCGAGCGAGAAGAAGAAGCCGACGCTGAGCGGCCGCTGGCCGTCGGCCATCAGCTTGCGGGTCGTGTTGTCGATGGCCGAGATGTGGTCGGCGTCGAAGGCGTGCCGCATCCCCAGGGTGTAGGCGGTGACGGCCACGCCGACGCCGAGCAGCCGGGCGTGCAGGGGCAGGACCACGGCCACGAAGATCCCCCAGCCGACCACGTGGAGGGCGATGACCACGGCGGCCATCCCCCCGACACCGCGCCGCTCACGCGGCGTGAGCGACCAGCGCCGGCCGCGTGGCGACGTCGGGGCCGCCGGCAGGTCGCGCTGCTCCTCGGGGGCCAGCAGGGTCACCGTGCCAGCCTAGGGCAATTGCGAATCGATCGCATCTAGGAACCGGTCGCAATTCGGGGTCGGGACGAGCCCACCCCGGGCGCCGAGACGAGCCAGCGCGGACCGGCCGCCGGAGGCGCCCTGGTCGGGCACCTGGCGGGCGGGTAGCCTCCCCCTGGTGGCCGGGCACGGGATGCCGGGCACCGGAGCAGGGGGGACCATATGCGGCGGCGGGGCTGGGCACGCGCACGGGTGACGGCGGCGGCCGTCGTGGTCGCCGTCCTCGCGGTGACGGGGCTCACCCCGCCCCGTGCCGGGGCCGACCCGGCCCACCGGGCCGTCGCCGACGCCGGCCCGTGGCGGGCGACCGGCTACTTCCACACCGCCTTCGTCGGCGGGCGCTGGTGGCTGGTCACGCCGGACGGGCACCCCTTCTACTCGAACGGCATCGACCACGTCACGGCGTCGCCCGACGTCAGCCGCACCACCGGCGTCTGCCCCTACTGCGTCACCGTGGCCACGCAGTACTCCTCCTACCAGACGTGGGCCACGGCGACCGTGGGACGCCTGCGCTCGTGGGGCTTCAACACGCTCGGGCCGTGGTCGGACCCCCAGCTCTACGGCTCGATGCCGTTCACGGTCCTGCTCAACATGGCCTCGGGCAACGACTGGTTCGCCCCTTCCTTCGCCGCCCACGCCGACCAGGTGGCGGCCACCCAGGTGGCCCCCCTCGCCACCGACCCGAACCTCGTCGGGTGGTACACCGACAGCGAGCTCGACTGGGGGCCCGGGGTCACAACCCTCCAGACCGCCCTCCAGCAGTACCTCGCCCTGCCCGCCGGGACACCCGGGCACCAGGTCGCCGAGCACTACGTGGGCCACCCGGGCGCGTTTCTCTACGCCCTGGCGACCCGCTACTTCTCGGTGACAACGGCGGCGATCCGCCGCTACGACCCCCACCATCTCATCCTCGGGGTGAAGGCCATCGCCCAGCTGATCCGGCCGCAGCTGCTCGAGGCCGCCCGCCCCTACGTCGACGTCTTCAGCGTCGACGACTACACGATCCTCCCGAGCATCCAGGCGGTCATCCACCGGCTCGCCCCCCAGTACCTGACGGTGACCCACACGCTGGGTGCCATCGAGGCGATCGTCAAGAAGCCCATCATCGTGTCGGAGTACTCGTTCCGTGCCGCCGGGGGCAGGCCGCCGAACACGTGGCCACCCATCTACCCGACCTACGCGAACCAGGGTCAGCGCGCCGCCGCGTACGCCTCCTACGTCGACGCGCTCCACGCGTCGGCTCCGTGGGTGGTGGGCGACGAGTGGTTCGAGTTCGTGGACGAGCCCTCCGGCGGCCGCTTCGACGGCGAGAACTCGAACTTCGGGGTGGTCTCCACCCGGAACGTGCCGTACCAGGCCCTCGTCGACCGCATGACCCTCGTCCACGCCACCGCCCCCGACCGGCTCCTCGACCCGCGGGGCCAGTGCGGGCTGTGGGCGTCGGTGCGACCCGGGGTCGCCCGGTGCTCCCTCTGGCTGCCGGCGTCGGCGCTCGGGAACCCGGGTCCCGGCGCAGGCGGCGGCTACTGGCTGGCCCGGGCCGACGGCACCGTCACGGCGCTCGGCGACGCGCCCGACCTCGGCGGGCTGCCACCCGGGAAGCACCGGTCCCCTGTCGTCGGCATCGCCGCGACCCCCGACGGGGGTGGCTACTGGCTCGTCCAGGCCGACGGCACCGTCACGGCGCTCGGCGACGCGCCCGACCTCGGCGGGCTGGCGGCGGGCGCGACCACCGGACC
>CAZSYT010000070.1:0-17940 GCA_964610905.1 uncultured Acidimicrobiaceae bacterium | reverse complement strand
ATCGTGGCCAAGGTCATCGCCAAGGCGAACTCGATCACCACCGGCCCCTGAACCCAGGCCATGGCCGCCGCTGTAGGGAGGCAAGATTCATGTCGGTTGGGCAGGCTTCTTGTCGGTGGCGTGTCGGTTTCGCCTGGATTCGTGTCGGTTGCGACCCGCTTCCTTCCACCCCTCGCCCGGTCCGAGCGCCCGCGCATGGACGCAGGTCATGGCCTTGACCAGCCACTTCGCGACTCACCCCAGTGCCGCACCCGCCGACACGCGACCACGTCCAACTCACGTCGGCCAGATGAGCAGTCCCGACCATGACCGAGGAAACCGACAAGTTGATGGTCTTTCGATGGCGACGAAGAAAGGAACCGGACGATGTTCTCCCAGGACCGGACCGACAAGAAGCCTGCCAGAACCGACACGTTCGGGGAATCCCTACAGCCGCCGCCTGTAGGGAGGCAGGAAAGATGGCGAATAGGCCGCCTACTTGGCGCCTGAATGGCGCCGAGGCCGTCCATGTGGCGCTTGGAGCGGACCACTCGTCAACCGCTGCAGGCCTCGACACACGATCTGAGGGATACGTGCGGTCCTCGCTACCAGCCATTTCGCGAATTGTCGAGCCCGACACCGACGATCTCGTCGCCATCCTGTCCCCAGGGGACCAACACGACACGTTCCGACGATGACCGAAGGTAGCGCCAACTCCAATGCCGCACAGCGACGAGCCATCGACCGACGCGCAGGCGCCCACACGCGTTTCCCCAGGACACCGGCGCCAACAAGCCTGCCGAAAGCGCCATGTTCACGGAATCCCTACACCGCCGCCGCCGCCGTCGTCGTCGTTCCGGGCGCCTCGCGCGCTGCCGAGCGACAGCGCCAGCGCGCTCCGTCTAGTCGTCGGCCCCACACGTTGCGGTCGTGGCGCGACGAGCGGGGCGCCGTGGCGGCCGAGCTGGTGATCGCCACCCCGCTCCTGTTGCTGCTCGTCATGGGTGTCATCCAGTTCGCCCTCTGGCAGCACGCCACCCACGTCGCCGAGGCCGCCGCCCAGCAGGCCCTCTCCGTGGGACGCCTCCAAGGCGAGACCGCCGCGGCCGGGAAGGCCCAGGGCCAAGCGGTGCTCGCCCAGATCGCCGGCGGGGTGCTCGTCGCCCCGACGGTCACGGCCACCAAGACGCCGGCCGTGACCACCGTGGTAGTGACCGGCCGGGCGGTGAGCGTGATCGGCCTGTTCTCCCTGCCGGTGCGGGCGGTGGCCGCAGGCCCGAGCGAGATCTTCACCGCACCGGGCCAGGCACCATGAGCCGCCTGGTCCTCCGACGACTCGGCGGCGAGGCCGGCGCGGTGGCCACCGAGCTGGTGCTGCTCACCCCGCTGCTCATCCTCATGCTGCTCTTCGTCGTCGCCCTCGGGCGGCTCGCCGGTGCGCGCCTCGAGGTCGACGGGGCCGCCGCCCAGGCCGCCCGGGCCGCCTCCATCGCCCGGGACCCGGCTACCGCGACGGCCATGGCGGCCCAGACCGCTGTGGCCGCGCTCGGCTCGGACCACATCACCTGCGCGCACCTCACCGTGAGCACCGACGTCGCCGGCTTCGCCCCCGGCGGCCAGGTGGCCGTCACCGTCACCTGCACCGTCGGTCTCGCCGACCTGGTCGGCCTGCGCCTGCCCGCCTCCCAGTCGATCACCTCCACCGCCACGTCGGTCGTCGACACCTACCGGCAGGCGTCGTGACCGCCGGGCTGCGCCGCCGGCTGGCCGGGGCCGGGGACGACGAGTCGGGGATGGTGACCGCCTTCGTGGTCATCTTCACCCTGGCGCTCCTCGCCATGGCCGGGCTCGTCCTCGACGGCGGGCTCGCCCTGGCCGCCAAGGTGCAGGCCATCGACGACGCCCAGGCGGCAGCCCGGGCCGGCGCCCAGGCCATCGACATCCCCCTCTACCGCGCCACCGGCCAGGTCACCTTGGACCCCGGCGAGGCGGTCACCGACGCCCGCCGCTACCTGGCGGCCTCCGGGCACACCGGCACCGTCGCCGTCACCGGCGACCAGGTCACCGTCACCGTGTCGGTCACCCAGCCCACCCAGATCCTCTCGATCGTCGGCGTCGACCAGCTGACGGTGAGCGGGACCGGCAGCGCCACCGCACTCCAGGGACCATGACCAAAAGGCTGCGTCACGTCGCCACGGGCCTCGCCGCCCTCGTCGCGCTCGCCGGCCTCCTGGGCGCCATCCCCTGGGCGTTGTGGCACTTCGTCGGCTGGCCACTGCCCCACCACGTCCCCAGCGCGGCGGAGGTCGGCCGGGCCCTCGAGCACCGCGGGATCCCCGCCCAAGCCCTCGTCGACGCCCTGGCCGTCGTGGTGTGGCTGGCGTGGGCGAGCCTTGCCGCCTCGGTGGCCGCCGAGCTGGCAGCCGGCCTCGCCGGCCACCGGGCTCGGCGCCTGCCCGTCGCCGGGGTCTTCCAGCCGCTCGCCGGCCGCCTCGTCGCCGCCATCGTGGTCGCCGGTCTCGCCCTTGCCCCCCGACCCGGCCCGCACCCCGCGACGACCTCGCTCACCGCCGGGCTCCCGACCGCGGGCCGACCGGTTCCTGCCCTCGTCCTCGTCGACGCCAACGCGCCCCTTCCCTCCTCGTCCCAGCCGGGCGCCGAGCAGCCGACCGTTGCGGGCGCCAGCGCCCCGAGGACCTACCTCGTCCGGCGTGGCGACACCCTGTGGGGCATCGCGGAACGCGAGCTGGGCGACCCGCTTCTGTGGTCGCAGATCTACCAGCTCAACGAGGGCCGTCCCCAACCAGGCGGCACCGCCCTCACCGACCCCCACTGGATCGACCCCGGCTGGACGCTCCTGCTGCCCGCAGCACCGCCTCCGGCCCGAGGGCTACAGCCGCCGGGACCGCCGTCCACCCCGGCTCCGTCCCCGAGCCCCCCGGCGGCCACGGCACCGACCACCACGATGCCCGACGCACCCGCGCCGGCCAGCCCGGCACGCCACGCCGGCGTCGCCGAAGAGCCAGAGCCGCCAGCGCCCGTCCCGCTCGCCTCGGGTGGGGTCGTGGCCGGGTCCTTCGCCGCGGGCGTGCTCTCGGCGGTGGCGGCGCGACGCCTGCGGCACCGTCGCGCCTACCGACCGGCCGCCCCTCGCCCGGGCCTGCGGCTCGTGACCCCGGGCGCGGCGGGCAGCCTCGGCGACCTCCTCGCAGCTGCCGGCCGCACCCGCCGCGACGAGGACCGAGACTTCTGCGACCCGGCCCCACCACCACCGAAACCGCTCGACGTCGTCCCCGACGCCGAGACGATCGCCCGACCCGACCTCCTCGAAGTCGCCCACCGCGCCGGCCAGTCGGTGACCCTCGCCCTCGGCGACTGGGCAGGGCTGCGCCTCGCCGGCCCCGGCGCCAAAGCGGCGCTTCGGGCCTGGCTCGCGACGCTGATCACCCGCGACGGCCCCTACGCCGCCGAGGTGCTGATCCCCACCGGGCTCGCCGACCGGCTGCTCCCGGGCGTCGACCTACCCAGCATGCGGCGCGTCGAGGACACCGAGCGCCTGCTCGGCCACCTGGAGGCCGCCGTGGTGGGACGCACCCGGCGCCTGGAAGAAGCCGAAGCTCCCGACGCCGCCGCCTACCGGCGACGCTCGCCCGAGGACCCGTTCCCCCTGCTCCTCGCCGTCGTCGACGACGTCCCACCCGAGGCCGCCCCCCGCTGGTCGGCGATCCTGGCGGCCGCCGCCCGCCTCGGTCTCGGCGCGCTGGTCCTCGCCGCCGACCACGGCGTGAGCGGACCGGGCAAAGCCGGCGGTGCGCAACTGATCGTCGAGGCGGACGGCACCCTCGGTCCCGTCGCCCCCCAGGCCCTCGCGGACGTGTTGGCCGGCGCGTCGCTGTTCAGCATGGACGCGCCCAGCGCGGCGACCCTGCTCGGCCCGGTCGCCGCCGTCCACAACGACACCGAGCCCGACACGGCCGAACCCGACCCGGCCGAACTCGAGCAGTGCGAGCCCGACCAGGCCGACCCCGACCGCACCGGCGGGCCGGACGACACCAACGGCACCGCCCGCACGCCAGAGGCCGTCATCCCGGCGCCAGACGACGGGGCAGACGACGCGGCCATGGCCGACTGGCCGGCACCCCGCCAAGGCGGCCCGGACATGGGCGCCCCGGTCTCGGTGCGCCTGCTCGGGCCGGCCGAGGTCTGCGCCTTCGGGGAGAAGGTGCAAAGCGGCCTGCGAGCCAGCGCCTACGAGCTGCTGGCGTGGTACGCGCTGCGCCCCGCGGGCGCCAGCGCCGAGGCCGCCATCGACGCCATCTGGCCCGACACCGACGCCCGCCGGGGCCGGGAGCGGTTCTGGACCGCGCTCGGCAACCTGCGCTCCCGGCTGCACGGACCAGGCAAGGACGGCGCAGAGATCCTCTCCAAGGCAGGCGAGCACTACCGACCCGACCCGGCGATCCTCGACGTCGACCTGTGGCGCTTCGAGGCCGCCCTCGGCGACGCCGCCCGAGCCGGGGACCCACGTCGGGTGGCAGCAGCCCTCGAAAGCGCCGTCGCCGCCTACGGCGGGGACCTCTGCCCCGGCCTCGACGCCCTCTGGGCAGAGCCGGTGCGCGAGGACCTGCACCGCCGGGCGCTCGACGCGCACGTCCGCCTCGCCGAGTGCTACGCAGACGACCAGCCCGAGCGTGCCCTCGCCGTGCTGGAGAGAGCGGTCGAGATCGACCCGATCTGCGAGGACCTCTACCGCCGCCTCCTCACCCTCCAGGCCGGCCTCGGCCGCCCCGACACCGCCCGTCGCACCTGGCGGCTCCTCCAAGGCCGCCTCGCCGACCTCGACCTCGACCCCGAACCGGAAACCGAAGAGCTCATCGGGAGCCTCCTCCCCGCCCCGCCAACCACCGTGCGGCCCCTCCCGCCCCGTCGGCACTGAAGACCGCCGTGGCAACCACGACACCGAAGAGCGAGCGCCGGCCCTCCAGCCGCCGCCAGCTCGCCTCACTGATTGTCCTCGCCGGCGCGGCCGACGCGTTCCTCGCTTGGCGGCTCTGTCTCTCGGCCGGCCTGCCCGCTGCCACCTACCTCGTCGCCGTCGGGACGGCGCTCGCCGCGATCGATCGAGCGACCCGGCGCCTCCCCAACCCCATCGTGCTCGGCTCCTACCCCATCGAGGCCGCCCTCTTGGTGCTCGCCTCCTCGACGGAAGGGACCTGGGAACCGCTCGGGCGGGCCGTCATCGGCGCCCTTACGCTGGGCGGGTTCTTCCTGATGATCGCGCTCGGCCTACCGGGCCAACTCGGCATGGGCGACGTCAAGCTCGCCGGCCTCTACGGCATGGGCCTGGTGTGGTGGGGATGGCCGACCCTTGCCACCGGGGTACTCGCCGCCTGGGTCCTCGCCGCCCTCTACACGCTCGCCCGAGGCGCCGCCGGCCGGCGCGGGACGTTGGCCTTCGCCCCGTTCCTGCTCGCCGGGGCGCTCGTCGCCCTCGGCGCCCCCCGGTAACCAGCCAAGTGGCGGGGTGACGCCAGTCGCGGAGCTGGCCGGCAAGTCACCGGAGCACGTCATCGATCAAGTCGACGAGGGCGACCTCCGCGGCCAGCGCCACGAGCCGGCGGGCGGCCGAGGGACCGAGCGCCACCGTCGTGACCCCGGCCATCGCCAGTTGGGCAAGGATGGCGTCTCGTTCGCCGCGATCGACAGAGAGACGCCGGTGAGCATCGACAGCGATGATGTCGATGCGGCCCGGCGCGTCGGCGAGGAGACGGGCGAGACCCGGGCGCCACCCGACGGTGAAGGACTCCTCGGCGTAGGTGGCCACGTGCCACCAGCCCGGACGACGGGCGACGCCGGTTGCGAGGTGGGCCACCTGGCGGTCGAGCAGGGCTTGGGCTCGGCGCCCGGGGGCCTCGTGGGCGTAGACCGCGACTCGCCACATGGCGGCTCCTTCCCTCGGCCTCGATGAGACCTCTCCGGGCCCACGAAAGCAAGGCGACGGCCACCACGCGATTATCCGATGTCGACCATGTTGACATGCAGCTCGCTGGCAAGTGCGGCCAGCCCGGGTCCGGTGATCCGCACGACTCGCCGCTCGGCTCGCACCACCCAGCCCAGATCGACAAACCGCCTGAGGAGGCAGGCACCGAGCGCCCCGCCGAGATGGGGCCGCTGTTCGCTCCAGTCCAAGCAGTAGCGGATGAGCGGACGTCTCCCGGTGCCGTCGAATGTCACGCCGAGGCGCTCGAGGCGATCGCCTCCGCTCTCGGTGAGCTGGTAGCGCCGGGCGCGCCCGGCGCCGAGCACCGGGTCAGGCCCAGCGTCGGGGTCGGCCTCGGCGACGAGGACGGCCTCGGCCACGAGGGCGTCGAACAGGGCCACGCCGAGGCGGCCGGCCAGGTGGTCGTAGCAGGTTCTGGCCCGGCGGATCGCCTCGGCATGCGTACCGGCTCGCAGGGAGCGGACGGGGTGGGTGGGGGCCAGGCGAGCCAGAGCCTCCACCGCCTCTGCCACCCGGGGCCCGGCCAGGCGGTAGTAGCGGTTGCGCCCGGACGGCTCGACTCGGACCAGACCGCCCTCGACCAGGCGGCCCATGTGCCCCGACAGGGTGGAGGGCGCGACCCCGGCCTCCGCGGCGAGCGTGGACGCGGCCAGCGCCCGCCCGTCGGCGAGCGCCACGAGCACCGCAGCACGCGCCGGCTCGCCCATGAGGGCGGCCACCGAGGCGATGTCTGCGTCTCCGCGCACACCACCATGCTACGACAACAACGCTTCGGGCCACGCCGAAGGGTTCCGCCACCAGACTGGCGACGTGACAGACGGCGAGCACCAACCCGGCGATCCCCGCAGCGTCGCCGATGTCGGGACGGGAGCCGGCCGTTCCTCGCTCTGGCCGCTGGTCGCGATCTGTGTCGGGTACTTCATGGTGATCCTCGACACCATGGTGGTCAACGTCGCGCTGCCGGCGCTGTCTCGAAGCTTGCACACCACCACCACCGGGCTCGAGTGGGTGGTCGATGCCTACAGCCTGGTCTTTGCCGCTCTGCTGCTCTCCGCCGGCGCGCTCGCGGATCGCCGAGGCGCCAAGTCGGTGTTCGAGGCCGGCCTCGCCGTGTTCGCGGCGGCCTCGCTCGGCTGTGGGCTGGCACCCTCCACCGGCGTGCTGATCGCGGCGCGGGCGGTCCAGGGTCTGGGGGCAGCGTTGGCCGTCCCGGCATCCCTGGCGCTGCTGCAGGTCGCTTACCCGGAGGTGGGCGCCCGGCGCCGGGCGTTCGGGATCTGGGGAGGGGTGGCAGGGATCGCGGCGGGCGCCGGTCCGGTGCTCGGCGGCGCCCTCGTGTCCGGGCTCGGCTGGCGCTCGGTGTTCTTCCTGAACGTGCCGATCGGCACCGCCGGGGTGGCCCTCGCCGACAAGGTCCTGCCCTCGCCGGCCCGCCGGCCCCACGGCGCCGACCTCGCCGGACAGACGGCGGGCGTCCTTGCGCTCGCCGGGCTCACCTTCGCCCTCATCGAGGCCGGCACCCTCGGCTGGGGTGCCCCGGCAGTGCTCGGCGGCTTCGCCACCTGCGTCGCGGCCGGGTTTGCCTTCGTCGTGGTCGAGCAGCGCGGCGACGTCCCGATGCTGCCGCTGGGGCTGTTCTCGTCGGCTACCTTCTCCGCCGCGACGGCCGTCGGGCTGCTCATCAACCTCGGCTTCTACGGCGAGCTGTTCGTGATGAGCCTCTACCTGCAGGCCCTGCGCGGCCTGTCTCCGTTGGCAGCCGGCCTGGTGCTGCTCCCCGAGGCTGCGATGGCGGTCGTCGGCTCCACCGCCTCGGGACGGGTCATGGCGCGGGTGGGGCCACGCCCGCCGATGCTGGTAGGCCTCCTCGTCGGCGCAGCCGGCCTCGCTGGCCTGATCGCTGTCGGAGCCCACACCGGCTACCCGATGCTCGTCGTGCCGCTCATGGCGGCCGGTCTCGGCATGAGCTTCACCATGCCGGCCGCCACCGCGGCGGTCATGGAGGCCGCGCCCGCCGAGCGCGGCGGACTCGCCTCGGGGACGCTCAACGCCGCCCGCCAGGTCGGTGGGGTCATCGGGGTGGCACTGCTCGGCAGCCTCGTCACCGCCCCGGTCACCTTCGTCTCGGGTCTTCGCGTGGGGATGGCAATCGCCGGAGCCGCGTTCCTCGCCGGCGCGCTCCTGAGCGCCGCGGGGGTGGAGCGACGCCAGAGGACCTGAGCGGGCAGCCGTTCGCGTTCCTCCGGGCCACATGACTCGCGGTAGCCAGGCGAGAAGCATCTTGCGTCGAGTTCACCGACCCTTGGGAGCTCGGATCGGTGTCATGGTCCAACAGTCGACGCGCTTGCCCCGATCGCGCTCGGCCGGGTGGCTCCGAGGTAGCGGTCTGTTCCCCAGGCCATCCCGATGGTGGTGGGGAACGCTTCGATCCTGACGGTGGCGCCGGTGTGGGGGGCGTTGATCATCTCTCCCGAGGGGTTGATTACGAGCCCGACGTGGGTCACGTCGGGCGCCGACGGCCCGAAGAAGACGAGGTCGCCCGGTTGGAGCGGCGTTCCTGGCGGGAGGTGCGGCCCGGCGTCGTATTGGGCTTGGGCGACCCGGGGGATGGTGATCGCTGCTGCGGCGTAGGCGGCTTGGGTGAGCCCGGAGCAGTCGAAGCCGACGCCGGGGGTCTCCCCACCCCAGTGGTAGGGGGTGCCGAGCTGGGCGAGGGCGTAGGCGACAGCGATCGCCGCGGCCGGGCTGGCCGGCGCGGCGGTGGTGGCGCCGGCGTAGCGCGCCGCGAGGCCGAGGACCTCGTTGACGTAGGCCTGGCTGTGGTTGTACGCCCACACGGCGCCGGGGAGGTTGGCCCCGTTCCTCCCGCCGTTGGCGCAGAGGTCGCGGGCCGCGGCGTAGGCGGCGTCGACCGGGTCGTACGGGCTCGGCGGGTTGACCCCGCCGGGCGGCACCGGCTGGTCGTAGGCGGCGAAGGTCGGACCCAGCATTTGGAGGGGCCCCATCGCTCCGGCGACGTTCTGGCCAGCCGAAACGCCCGGCAGGGTGGACTGGCCGTTGTCGGACTCGACGGTGCCGATGGCCGCGAGCACCGTCCACGGGAGTCCCGGGCAGGTCGCGGCGGAGCGCTGGTAGAGGGAGAGGTAGCTGGCGGGGATGGAGCCGGTGGCGGTGGCGCTCGGGGCGACCTGTGTCCCGGTACCGCCGAGGATGCCGCCGATGGCGCCGCCGGCCGCGGCGCCGATGAGGACCACGAGGACCACGAAGCCGGCCGCCCCGACCGCCAGGGGGCGCCCGAGACCGCTCACCGCGGCGTCGTCGGCCTGCGGGGATCGGCAAGGCCGGCGAGGCGGCGTCGGCGTCCTGCGCCGACGGGGAGCCAGATCACCCCGGCCGGACCGGTGGACAAGGCGTCGGCCAGCTCCGCGCTGGCGGTCGCCACTTGCACCGGTCCGGGGTGTTCGGCGAGGAGGCGGCGCAGGTGGGCCTCTCGGGCGGTGCTCGGCAGCCAGAAGCAGACAGGGTGGCGGGGCCCGCCGGCCGCTTGGAGCTCGGCGTAGCCGGCGAGCTTGGCCGCCACCCGGGCCAGGGGCTCGCTGCCGGTGTCGTGCTCCACGAAGAAACCGACCTGCTGGCCGCCCTCTTGGTAGATGCCCGCCGCGTCGGGACGGACGAGGGTGCCGTACAGCTCGGCGCAGCGCCGCTCGGAGCGCCACGAGACGAGGGCGGACCCCGGCTGGTGGCGGGCGGCTTGGGCGAGGGCGCAGAAGAAGCCGTTCACCCCGAGTAGGTGGGCGAGGCGGGGGCTGGCGGCGAGGCGCAGCGCCCGGCGTCGCAGCTCGGCGGGCCGGGGGGCGTCGACGCCGCGGCCCGCGGCGTCGATGGCGGCACCGGCGGGGCCGAGGGTGTAGTGCCAGGCTTCGGAGCCGACGAGGGCATGCCAGCGGAACCGGTCGAGCACCCCGAGGCGGACGAGTCGGAGCAGGCGACGCTGGGCGAGATCGAGGCGGCCGAAGCACAGCTGGGCGAGCTGGGCGGTGGTGAGCACCTGGTGCTCGGCCAGGACCGAGACGATGAAGCGGTCCCGTGGGGTGAGGGAGCGGACGACGCCGAGCGGGTCCGAGCCGAGCCGTGAGCCGACCGACGAGGGCGGAGCGGAGGCGGCTGGGCCGCCGCCAGCTGGAGCGGAAGGGTACGGAGTTGTCCTCTCGAGTCGGGGTCTCATCGGATCTCGGGGAAACCGCCCTCACGCTGGTCGGACGCGCCGTCGAGGGTGCCGGTCTGTGTGCCGGTCTCTGAGACCGGCACAGACACCGGCGGGGAGACCGGCACAGAGACCGGCGGGGAGACCGACCCGCCCGCCGGGTCGACGCCATCGGCATCTGATTCAGCGCCGGTGCCGGCGTCCGTGTCGGGTTGCCAGCGGCGGGCGAGGCGTTCGGCCCGGCGGGCCTGGGCGTCGCGGCCGCGCCGTCGGGCCGCTGAGCGCAGCGCCTCGCTGTGGTCGGTGGTGACGGGAGGGGAGGGCAGGGTGGCGAGGGTGAAGCCGGTGGTGTCGCGCCCGTCGACCACGAGCCGGCAGGCGATCTGGTAGCGGTCGAGGTGGCACAGGTCGGCTTGGGTGAGGTAGGGGCCGACGTGGCGGGCGAGGATGCGGGCGTCGTCGGGGCTGGTGGTGAAGTAGATCTTGTTTCTGGCGTTGGCGGCGACGCCCTCGGCGAGGTCCTTTCCGAGCTGGCCGAGGTGCTGGTGGGCCAAGGTGAGCGCCAGGTGGTAGCCGCGGGCCTCGGCGAGCACGTCGTCGAGCGAGCCGGGCAGGTGCAAGAAGTTCTGGCATTCGTCGACGTAGACCGCGGCGTCCGCCCGGGTGGGCTCGGGGCGGGCGGCCCGGGCCGTGGCGGCCTGCCAGATCCCCGCCAACAGCAGCGAGCCGACGAGCCGGCAGGTGTCGTCGCCGAGGATCCCCTTGGGGAGCCGGGCGAGCAGGATCCCCCCGTCGAGGACTTGGGCGAGGGAGAAGGTGCTCTGGGCGGCGCCGAGCAGCTCGGCGGCGAAGCGGCGGGTGAGCACGGCGCGCAGCTTGTTCATGACCGGGCCGATCACCTGGGCCTGGCCGGCATCGGAGAGCCCGTCGTACCAGGCCCAGAAGCCGCCGAGGCCGGCGGGGTCGGTCAGCTCCTCGGTGAGCCTGGCCCGGTAGCGGGGGTTGGAGAGGAGGAGCGGCACGTGGGCCAAGGTGGTGCCGGGCCGTCGGGTGAGGGTGAGGCAGGCGGAGCGCAGCACGTCTTCGGTGCGCGGTCCCCAGTAGGCGGCATAGAGGCGGTGGAAGACCCCGACGAGGTGGTCGACGACGAGCTCGGGGTCCCGCCCGGCCGTGTCGAGGACGTTCAAGGCGGCCGGGGCGTGCTGCTCGGCGGGGTCTAAGAGCACCAGGCGCTCGCCTGCGGATTCGGGGAGGCGGGCGAGGATGTCGGTGACGAGGTCGCCCTTGGGATCGAGCACGACCACGCCCCGGCCGGCGAGAGCGTCGGCGAGGATCAGGTTGACGAGCAGGGTCGACTTCCCCGACCCGGTCGCCCCGACGACGTGGGTGTGGTGGCGGGCATCAGCCACGGCCAGGGCGACCGAGCGGCGGGCCCCGACGTCGGAGACCCCGAGCCGCTTCGGGCGCAACCGTCCCGGGTGCTCGGCGGAGAGGAGGCGCAACGGCGCGGGCTGGGTGCCCTGTCCAGACCATTGCCGGCCGGAACTGCCAGCCGGAGCCGGGTCGGTGCGCTCAGACATCGGTGACCTCGGCGGCATGGGCGACGTCGGCCCGGGTGACCTCGAAGGGTGGGGCGACGTGGCGGGCGGGGGCGGCGGGCAGGCCGTAGCCGGCCGGCTCGGCCGGTAGGTGCGCCAGGGCGGCCAGCTCGGGTGCCGAGGCGAGGAACCCGGCCCGTAGGCGCCGGCAGCAGACCCCCCGGCCCGAGCGGGCCTGGCGGCGGGCGACGAGGTGGTTGCGCCCGGCGAACAGCCCGAGGCCGCCTGCGATCTCGCGGGCTTTGGCCCGCCGCCAGCGCCGAGCCTCACCCCTGGTGCCGGGCGGTGCGGCCAGGGCGTAGCGGACGGCGACCACGAAGTGCGGTGCGGCGGTGATCTTGGCGGTGACGTCGCGCACGTCGGTGAGCGCGAGCGGGTCGGCCACCCCGGCGCCGCCTCGGCCCGGGTGGCGGTGGAGAAGGTCGAGGGCACGGCCGGTGCGGGTGGTGGGCTGGCCGCGACGGATCGCCCAGGCGGCACCCCGTGCCCTGGCGACGCGCCGGGCGGGGGCGGGGCGGGCGAGGACCTGGAAGACGACATGGCCGCCCTCGGAGGCGGCAAGGACGGCGAAGATCCCCCGCAACGGGTCGCCGGCACCGTGGCCGTCGCTCTCGGCGCCGAGGGTGAGCCATTCGGGGGCGGCGAGGCCTGCCCGCCCTGCGGTCACCCGGACGCCCTCGGGGAGTGCCGGCGGGGCGGTGAGCTGGGCGCGGGCGCCGGGCCAGGCGGCTTCGACGGCCCGGATGACGCTGTGGACGGGGAGGGTCTTTGACACCCACAGCCCGACGCCCACTCCCTCGGGGCTGGCGTGGCACTCGAAGGCGACCGGGGGCCGCAACCCGACGAGGCTGCGGCGCCCGGCGAGGAGCGGGGCGAGCATCCGCCACAAGGCGACGCCGCCGGCCGGGTCGGGCTCGGCGGGCGGGGCGATGGCGACGAAGCGGCCGTGGCGTCCCTGCCACGAACGGGCCGCGGCCGCCGCCACCTCGAAGGCCGCCACCACGGCCACGAGCGCGGCGGCCGCCGGCCAGAGGTGGGCCACGCCGGCGAGCAGGTGGGACAGGTGGCGGGCAAGGCGGGCTTCGCTGGCGCCGGGGTGGGCGAGCCATCGGGCGAGCGGCCCGCCCGGCACCGGGATCCTCAGGCCCGGGATCTTGGGGGCCGGCGAACCCGGCGGGAGGGTGGGGGTTGTGGGCATAGGCGGGCTACTCCTTCGGCGGTGTGGTCGGACGGGAGGGCGTCCCCGGGCGGGAGCGCTTCAGGTGGCCGCGCCGGGGCGCCCTCTGCACCGGCCGCCTTGGCACGAGCCGGTGTCAGAGGTCCGGCTCCTCGTCGTCGGGGTCGTCGGGGTCCTCCAAGCGGGCGAGGTCTTTCGGGTCGCTCGTGACGAGGTCGTGCTCGGCGGCGCTGGCGAGGGCGTAGAAGCCGACGCGCTGGTTGGCGGCGACCGACAGGAGTCCTTCGCCTTGTCGGGCTGCGACCAGGAACGCCCGCTCTCCCTCCGAGAGGCCGAAGGCGTCGCCGACGGCGTCGATCGCCTGGGGGGCCTGGCGAAGCAGGATCTGGGTGGCGGCGTTGGCGACGACGGCTTGGCCGAGGTCGCTTGCGAGCAGGTCGGCGGCGTCTTGGGTGACCACGGTGAGCCCGGCCCAGTGCTTGCGGGCGGACTTGGCGGCCCGGTGCAAGAACTTGGCGCCCTCGGGGTCGCGCATGAGCAGCCACGCCTCGTCGACGACCACGAGCCGACGCCTGCGGCTCCCCGGGTCGGCCACGCGCCGCCAGACGGCGTCGAGGGCGAGGAGCGTGCCGGCGGCTTTGAGCTCGTCGGGGAGGTCGCGAAGCGAGATCACCACCAGGTGCCCCTCGGGTCGGGTGGTCGTCGGGCCGCTGAACAGCTGGCGGTAGCTGCCGGTGACGAAGGGGTCGAGGCGGGCTGCGAGCGTCGTGGCGGCGGGGTCGGCGTCGTCTTCGAGGGTGCGGGCAAGGTCGGCGAGGAGCGGGGCGGGGCGGCGGTGGGTGCGGGGGTCGGCGGTGATGCCGGCGTGGCGGTAGGCGGCGAGGACGGCGCGGTCGAGTGCTGCGGTCGTGGCCGGGTCGGGCTTCTCGCCGAGGAGGACGGCGACGAGGGTGTGGACGAACAGGGCCCGGCGGGTGAGCGGGTCGGGGCCGGGGGCGAGGTCGAAGGGGTTGAGCGCCACGCCGGCCGCCCCGAGGTGCAGGTAGGCGCCACCGACGGCTCGGGCCAGGCGGCGGTACTCGTCTTCGGGGTCGACGACGTAGACCTCGATCCCCCGGTAGAGGGATCGGAGCGCTTCGAGCTTGGCGAGGTAGGACTTCCCCGCGCCCGACCGGGCGAGGATCACCGAGTTGTGGTTGTCGGCGGCGAAGCGGTCCCAGCACACCAGCGACGAGCCGGCGGTCCCCGAGCCGGCGGCGCCAGCCGCCGCGACGGTGGTGCCGTAGAGGACGCCGCCTGCGGCGAGGTCGACGCCGGAGAAGGGGAAGGCGGCGGCGAGCGCGTCGGTGTCGAGGGTGCGGAGCATCGACAGGTTGTCGATGCCGACCGGGAGGGTGGTGACGAAGCCTTGCAGGGAGCGGAAGGTGGCGGGCACCGCGTCGAGCAACAGCGAGGACAGCACCGCCTTCACCCGGGCGCACTCGTCGTCCAAGGCGCCGACATCCCGGGCGTGCACGGTCACGTACAGCCCGACGCGGAACAGCTTGGACTGGCCCCGGGCCAGGCGGGCCGACAGCTCGGCGGCGTCGGCGGCTGCGACCTCGACGCCGGGGTCGACGAGACGTCCCTTGGCGGTATCGGCGCGCCGGGCGGACTCCAAGCGGGCGGACTGGCGGCGGAGGCGTTCGGCGGCGAGGTCGTTTCGCATCGGCTCGACGTGCAAGGCGACCTCGAGGCGCCCGGGGTGCTCCAAGAGTGGGGCGAGCCAGCCGTAGCCGACCTCTCGGGGGTAGCCGACCACGGCGAAGGAGCGGCACACTCCCTCGCCGAGGGCGAGGTGGCGGGGGCGGACCTCGACCGAGGGCGGGCCGAGCAGGCCGCCACCACCGCTGGCGGTGCCGGCGGCAGTCGTGCGGGCAGCCCGGGCGTTGCGGTGCGGGCGGAAGGTCATGGGGCGACTCCTCGCTTGTGGGCAACCGGACCTGCGGCGACGCTCGACGTCTCTTCGATGGCGGCGTCGGGGGCCTGGCCGGTGATCACCGCGTCGGGCGACGCGAGGCCCGCCGGGCGGGGCGGCGCCCACGGGTCGAGAGCGCCGCAGAGGGCCCCGAGGGCGCCCGGGCCGTCGAGGACCCGGAGCGCGACTCCGGCGGGGGCCAGCGCGGCGGCGGCATCGGCGGCCCGGCGGCGTAGCCGTTCGGGTGCGTCGGGTCCGCCGGCCCGGTCGCGCAGCACGACCAGCACCCTGCGAGCGAGCAGGTCCCGGCTGGCCGCCAGCTCCTCCAAGAACCCGGCGTGGGCCAGCGCGGCGGCCTCCAGGGCAGGGTGGGGCAGGCCGCCCGCCTCCGCACGCAGTTCGGCCACCTCGGAGCCGAGGTCGACCGGCTCGGAGCGCACCAGGACCTGGACCGGTGCCGAGAGGCTGTTCAGGTAGCGGCCGAACGCGACGACTAGGGCGCGCTGCTCGGTGGGGGTGCGTAGCGAGAAGCTCACCGTCTGGGCCGCGCACACCAGGGCCGCCCCCTCCGCTCCGAGGTCCAAGGCGCCGTCGCCGCCGACGCCTTGTGGTGGCAGGCGCAGCGGCACGGGCGGGCGGGAGCGGTCCGGTCCCGCCCACCCCGGCGCGGGGGTGACGCCGTCGGGGGCGGGGACCGCCCGGCGTGGCGCCATCTGCTGGCGGGCCGCCATGGCCACCAGTCGGTCGAGGCCGAGCCCGTCGCGCCGTCCGAGCGCCAGCACCAAGGCCCCGAGGACGATCGGGGCGCCGAGCGCGGCGAACACGGCGAGGGGCAGGTGGTGGCGGGCCAGGGCGTAGGCGGCCCACAGGCCGAGCGCGGGGATGGCCAGGATGGCGAGCTGGCGGGCGGTGAGACCGAGGAGGATCTTGTCGGGCCGGTCGACGTCCGCGGTGATCTGCACCCGGTCGGTCGCCTCGGTCGCTGCTCCGGGGTCGGGCCGGGTCATGCCAGCGCCGCGAGCCCGGCCCGGGCCGCCTTGTAGACGAACGCCACCTTGAACGCCTTGGCGACCCCCGAGGAGCGCCCGGCGCCGAAGACCGCCTTGGACACCCAGGCGGGGATGCGCACCAGCACCCACAACAGGCACACCGCGACGACCACGTCGACGAGCCCGCCCGACGCCGAAATCCCGAGCGTGGACGGACCGGAGGGGGTGAAGAAGACCTTCAGGGCGCAGATGAGCACCAACGACTGGCCGAGCTGGATGGCGAACAGCCCGGCTATCGCCCGCCACCACAGCCGGGCCGCTCCCTCGGTCTGGGGGAGGGCGTGGCCGATCAAGGCCAGCGGGGCGACGGCGACGAGCAGCACCAGCAGCGCGACGCGCACCACGTAGGTGGCGAGCAGCACCACCGCCAGGACGGCTGCGACCAGGCCGAGGAGCACCAGGAAGATCCCCCCGCCCCCGAGGGGGGCGAGGACCAGCTGGCGCATCGCCGCGGTCGCCTGGGCCGGGTCGACGCCACCGCCGAGCAGGGACCGTGAGAGAGCGTTGGCGGCCGGGATGGCCAGGCCGACCAGGGCCAAGGAGGCGTTGGCGGCGATCACCGCCACCACCACCCGGGGGGCGATGTCCTTGGCGGCGTAGCGGGTCTGGAGGGTCTCGTGGCTCATCACCACCGCCCCGCCGGCCAGCACCAGCAGCACCACCAAGGCGTTGGCGATCCCGGCGGTGACCCCCCAGATCACCGCCACCTTGCCGCCGGTGAGCTCAGGGGTGGCGAGCACGGTGCGCCCGAGCAGCGCCAAGATCGGGTTGAGGGCCGAGGTGACCAGGTCACGGAACCAGCCGTCGATCGCCGCGCTGACATGGCAGGTGACGTCGAAGAACCCGCAGCTCTGCCCGGTACCACCTGACACCGAGGGTCCGGGCGTGGCGGGCGGCGCGCCGGTGGGCAGGGACGGCCCGACCTCGATCCCCGACGGAACAGAGCCGGCGCCAGAAGTCGAACTACCGGTCGAGCTGCCGCTCGCCGTCGCCGGCTGGCTCGCCACCAGGCGCGACGGCGAGGTCGTCTCGGGGACCGGCGCCGGCCGGCTCGCCACCGCCAGGGTGGCCGTCTGGCGGTCGGGGGCCGCAGCGGCGTGGGCGGCGCCCAAGAGCACGATCCCGAGCACGCCGGCGCCGAGGAGGCCGAGCAGGGCGAACCTCGGCCGCCGGCGGGACCGCCCCCGAGCGGGCAGGGCCGGCCGGTGAGCCCCGAGGAGAGGCATGTGGCGGGCCATCAGCCGACGATCGACTGCAAGATGGACACCAGCAGCGGGGCCAGCGCGGCGAGCGCGTAGCCGACGGCGGCGGACTTGAGGGCGGTCTTGGCCCGATCCACCTCGGCCGGGTCGCCGCCAGCGGTGAGGTAGCGGATCCCCCCGATCGTCAAGAACAGCGTGGCGAGACCGGCCAGGATCCCGACCAGCCACACCTGCAGCGAGCCGATCACACTGTTGAGGCTCGGGGGCGACGCGGTGGCGGCGAACGCCGGGGGCGCCAGGGCCATGACGGCGGCGACGGCCAAGCCCAGGGCGCAGAGCAGTCGAAGCACGAAGACCCCTCGGCGCCGGCCGGCGGTGGCAAGGCTTCGGCGCCCCGCGATTCGGGGACTGACAGTTCGGGGACTGACGGTTCGGGGAGTGACGGCTCGGGGACCGGCGGTCCGGCCTCGGCGACGGGTGGCTCGGGTCATGGCTTTCGTGGGCTCCTCCTTGCACGACGGCGGGTGGGTGTCGGTCTTGTCGGGTCGGGCAGGGCCGCCGCCGGCCAGCGGGGCGTGTCATCTCCTTTCGCTCGCAGGCGGCGCGGTGAGGCCGGCGTGGACTTCCGGCCGCTGCTGGGGGCGGCGACCCTGCCGTGGTCGACCCTCACCCTTAGAACCGGCAGGAACATGGCGATCGGCGACAAACCCCGGGCCGGAAGTGGGATCATCCGTTATCCGAACCACGCGGTATTGGTGTTCGGAGGGGGCCGG
>CAZSYT010000069.1:0-18367 GCA_964610905.1 uncultured Acidimicrobiaceae bacterium | reverse complement strand
GACCGCCTACCTGTTCGCCGCCGCCTACGGGGACCGTGACGACGTGGGGGGCTAGCGGTCGAGGCGGCCGCACCGCGCCCGCCGGGCCCGTCCCGAGCCCGCCGGGCCCGTCCCGAGCCCGCCGGGGCGGTCTCAGCGCCCTTGGGCCATCGCCCCCCGCACGTCGGCGGCGATGCCGGCTGCCCACGCGCGCACCTGCTGCGGGTCGCGCCAGTCGCCGGCGAACTTCTTGGCCATGGCGCTGGCCGGGAACCCCTTGGCGTCGGGCGCCAGACGTCCCCCGAAGGTCGCGTGCCCCCGGGCGCCGACGAGCTCCGACAGCCTCCGGACACCCTTGACGGGCGGGATGTCGCGCCGGCTGGCCGAGTCGTCGAGGGGACCGCTCGAGAACAGGTAGGTCGGGCGCCTCCGCAGCTCGGAGGCGTGTGCCCGCACGAACCGCCTGGCGTCTCGGTGCCAGCGCTGGGCGTAGATGCCGCCTCCGACGACGACGGCCTCGTAGCCCTCGACGCTGGAGACGGTGCGGGCGGGGCTGACCTCCACGGTGAGCCCCTCCTGGCGGAGCGCATCGGCGATCATGTCGGCGAGCCCGGCCGTTCCGCCCCACTTGGACCCGTAGGCGACGAGTACCGGCATCGTGCACCTCCTTCGTCTCTCTTCCGGCCCCTCCTGGCCCCTCCTGGCCATCGTGCGACGGAGGCATGGTGCCGCGACAGGGACCTCCGTCACCTGTGGCCGCCGACGCCACTCCTCGCGTTCGTCGGGCGGTCAGGCGTCGCGTTCGTCGGGCGGTCAGGCGTCGTGGGCGACGTGGCGCAGCGGGGCCCCGAAGAGCGGGGCAACGAGGCAGACGCCGAAGAGCCCCGCGGCCAGCGGCACGAGGCCGACGCCGGCGAGCGCCCACCACGGCCCGCCGAGCCACGCACCCAGCCCCACGAGGACCAGACCGGCGGCGCACCTCGTGACCCGTCCTGCGGTGCTCTCCATGAAGCGGACGAAGGGCATCGGCCGCACCTCCTTCTCTCCGGGCTCCTTTCCGGGCAGCCGCCCGGTCGATACCCCTCCGGGTACCTGCCCTGTGCCAACGGCGTGCTCGCCCCAGCCCTTCCCCGCGTCCCTCGAAAAGGGCCGAACGTCCTGACTCGGCCCGGGCGACGGAGCCGCACCGACCCCGACGGGCGACGAGCGGGCCGCCCGAGCACCTGGGCGGACCGGGTCGCCGCTGCCTAGGCTTGGTCCCGTGCGCTCGGGACCACGGTTGCGCCAGGTCGCGCTCGTCGCAGTCGACGGGGCGCGTGCCGCCGCCCGCCTGCAGGAGGCGTTCGGCTGGGACGAGCCCTTCCACGACCCGGGCGTCGGCCACTTCGGCCTCGTCAACTCGGTGTTCGCCGTCGGGGACACGTTCGTCGAGGTTGTCGCTCCGCTCCAACCGGGCACGACGGCCGGTCGCTACCTCGAGCGACGGGGTGGGGACAGCGGCTACATGGCCATCTTCCAGGTGCCCGACCTCGTCGCCGCCCGGCGACGCATCGCCGACGCTGGAGCGCGCGTCGTGTGGGCAGCAGACCTCGACGACATCGCCGGGACCCACCTGCACCCGAAGGACGTGCCTGGTGCGCTGGTGTCCGTCGACTGGGCCGAGCCACCCGAGTCGTGGCGGTGGGCCGGACCGGCGTGGACGGGGAAGGCGCCGCCGCATCGGCCCGGGGGGATCGCCGGCCTGACCGTCGAGGTCGACGACCCGGTCGGGGCGGCGGCGCGGTGGGCCGAGGTGCTGGGGATGACCGCCTCGGCAGAGGGACCGGACGCAGTGGTCCGCCTCGACGAGGCCGGCCAGCTGCTGCGCTTCGTACCGGCCGCGTCCGGGCGAGGCGAGGGGATCGTGGAGGTGCAGCTGTCGGGGACGGCGGTGCCCGCGGGGACCTCGGTCGCCGGCGTCCGCTTCGTCGGGAGCTGACGGGGAGGTGGTCGCGCCGGACGGAGCCCCGAGCGCCGCAGCCCTCGCCGAGGGACGGGACGACCGAGAGGAGTCGCGAGGACGGTCCCGCAGCGGGTCCTCGCGCCAGGCGCGCGTCCACCGGCGGACGCAGCGTTCCGAGCGAGAGGAGGCCCACCACCCATGAGCGAGCTCGACACCGGCACCGAGGACCTGGTGGCGACGGTCGAGGACGGTGTCGCCGTCCTGACCATGAACCGCCCGGCCCGTCGCAACGCGTTCTCCGACGCCATGCTGTCGGCGATGGGACGCGTGCTGGCCGACGTCGAGGTGGACGACGACGTGGGCTGCGTGGTCCTCACCGGTGCCGGCGGGGCGTTCTGCGCCGGCGGCGACGTCAAGGCGATGGCCGACGGACGTGCCGGAGGTGGCGCGCGGACGATCGACGCCGTCATCCACCGGCAGCGCCTGAACCAGCGGGCCACGAGCGGCCGCTTGTGGGAGATGCCCAAGCCGACCATCGCGGCGATCCCGGGACCGGCCGCCGGCGCCGGCCTCGCCCTGGCTCTCGCCTGCGACCTCCGCTACGCCGTCGAGGGGGCGGTCCTCACGACCGCCTTCGGCCGTGTCGCCTTCGCCGGCGACTACGGCGGGACGTGGTTCCTCACCCGCCTGGTGGGGAGCGCCAAGGCGAAGGAGCTGTACTACTTCTCGGAGCGACTGGACGCGGCCGAGGCCGAGCGCCTGGGGATCGTCAACGCCGTCTTCCCGGTCTCCGAGCTCGAGGAGGCCGTCTCGGAGCGCGCCAGGCGGCTGGCGTCGGGACCGAGGACCGCCTACCGCTACATGAAGGAGAACCTCAACCGGGCGGTCAACGGCGAGCTCGGCGAGTGCATGGACCTCGAGGTCACCCACCACGTCCACACCGGCCTCACCCACGACCACGCCGAGGCTGCCCTGGCGTTCGTCGAGAAGCGCGAGCCGCGCTTCACCGGCAGCTGACCGTCGACCGCCGAGGCGTGCTGCTCGCATCGGAACGGAGCCGGCGAGGCCCGGCCCGGGTGCCCGTGCCCGTACGGCGGTGCGCACGAGCCGGCGCGGTGCTCCTGCGCCCTGGCAGACTCTGCGCAGCGCCGAGGTCGGCGACGGCGCCGAGCTGCGATGCTCCGCCACGACGAGCTCCTCGGACCGCCCGGGGGCGAGAAGGAGTCCACCATGCAGGAGCCGCAGGGACCGACGACCGGCACGACGCTCGAGGACCGCCTGCGCGCCGGGGTGCTGGCAGGAACGTGGGCGCTCGACCCGACCGCGTCGACCGTCCGCTTCCAGAGCAGGAGCGTGTGGGGCCTCGTCGCGGTGAAGGGCGTCTTCCACGAGGTCAGCGGGACGGGGACCGTCTCCTCGGAGGGCGAGGTCAGCGGCACGGTCACGGTGGCGGCGGCGTCCGTCGACACGAAGAACGCGAAGCGCGACACCCACCTGCGGTCGGCCGACTTCTTCGACACCGAGCACACCCCCGACATCGCCGTCACCGTCGAGGGCGTCCACCCGTCCGACCGCGGCGCCACCGTGACGGGCACGCTCACGGTGCGCGACCGCACCCGTCCCCTGTCGCTCGACGCCGAGGTGTCAGAACGGGGCGACGGCGAGGTCGTCGTCGACGCCGAGGCCCGGGTCGACCGGAGCGACTTCGGCCTCACCTGGAACCAGCTGGGCATGGCGTCGATGCAGGCCACCGTCTCCGTGCACGCCGTGTTCACGAGGCAGTGAGGGCGGCCGCACCCTGGTGACGGGCCCGACGCGCCGCGCTCACGCGCCGGGCGCGGGTGCCGGACGGTCCCCGTCCGGCGGGGGCACGGGGTGCACGATGACCACGGGGCCCGGGCTGTGACGGGCGCACTTGGTGGCCACCGACCCCAGCAGGAGCGCCGCCGAGGCGCCGCGACCGCGGCTGCCGACGACCAGCAGCGCCGCCTGCTCTGACAGCTCGAACAGTCGCTGGCTGGGGTCCCCCTCGACGACGAGCGGCTCGACCTCGACGCCTCGATGCTCGCGTGCGACGCCGTCGACCACCTCGTCGAGGTGGAGCCGCGCGTGCTTCCCGACCTCCTCGTCCACCGGCCAGGAGAAGTCCGCGTCGTAGGTGTAAGGCCTTCCCCAGACCGTCACGGCCTGGACGGACCAGTGCCGGGCCTCGGCTTCCCCGAGCGCCCATCGCAGCGCGTCGCGTGATCCCTCGGACAGGTCGACGCCGACGACGATCCGACCCCGGGCGGCCGCGCCCTGCCCGGCGCCGTCGTCGCGTGCCGGGACGACCACGACCGGACGAGGGCTGTGGTGGGCACACTTGGCAGCCACCGACCCGAGCCGCAGGGCGGCGAAGGTGCCGCGCCCTCGGGCACCGACGACGAGCAGGTCGGCGAGCTCGGCCCGCCTGCACAGGGTCTCCGCCGGGTCACCCCGCAGGACGAGCGGACGGATCTCCACGCCCGGGTGGGCGACGGCTGCCTCCGACACCGAGTCCTCGAGCCGCTGCCGGGCCTCGGCCACGTCCGGGGAGACCGCTCGGTCCGACCGCTCCGACGTCTCCGCGGGAGCCTGCGCCTCGTCGGGCCCGGTGCCGGCTCCGCGGCAGACGATCACGGCGTCGACGACGGCCCCTCGCACCGCGGCGTCCTCGCAGGCCCACGCCAAGGCCAGGCGGGACGCGTGCGACCCGTCCACGCCGACGAGGATCGTGCCTCCCATGGTGCACCTCCTCGGCTCAGCCTGACCGCCCCAGGCGTGGTGGACCAGGGTCGAACGTCCCTGCCGGCGAGGAGCGATTGGGACGAGCGGCCCTGGTCGCCGGGTGACCGCGACGCCACCGTGGCGTCATGAGGACGCCGGACATGCTCGTGACGGCGCCGTGACCGGCCTCGTCGCCCTCGACGCCCTCGACCTGTGGAGCCCCCACCACGGCCTGTCGGTCGGCATGGTCGTGCTCACCGCGTTCCTCCTCGGCGTCGTCCACGGCGTGACCCCCGACGAGCACACGTGGCCGATCACGTTCTCGTACGCCGTCGGGTCGTTCTCGGCCCGCAAGGGCATGCGCTCCGCCCTCTCGTTCTCCCTCTCGTTCACCGTCCAGCGGGCGCTCCTCGCCGAGCTCGCCTACCTGGGCCTGCTGCACGTGGCCGACAACGCGGCGTGGAACGCCGCCATCTACCTCGTCGTGGGCGTGGTGATGGCGCTCGCCGCCTTCTACGTGCTGCGGCTGCGCTGCTCCCTGCACCTGCACCTGTGGCCCCCGTCCGTCGGTGGGTGCCGCCGCCCGAGCCACGCCGCCACCGCCGAGTGGGCCGGGCGCACGCCGACACCGGCCATGGCGGCCGTCCACGGGTTCCTCGCCGGCTGGGGGCTCGGCGCCTTCGCCCTCATCATGGCGACGGTGCTCGCGCCGGCCATGCCGTCGGCCGCCCTCGGCTGGGTGCCCGGTGCCGCCTTCGGGCTCGGCACCACCGCGGTGCTGGCCGGTGCGGGGGCGGTGATCGGCGCGCTCATCCGGCACCAGCGTCTCCCCGAGCACCTCGCCCAGCGGGTGGCCCAGGAGGGTGCCGGGTGGACGCTCCTCGTCGGTGGCGTGCTGTTCGTCGTCGCCGGAGCGGCGGGGTTGGCGGTGCCCTCGGTCATGACCACCGGGGTCTCGACGGGGATCCACGTCCACAACCTCGACCAGGTCGGGGTCGGGACCCTGCTGGTCGTGGCGGTCGTCGTCGTGGCCGTGGTCAGCATCGCCCGGACGGTCCGCCAGCTGCGCCGCCTCCCCGACGTGGCGTCGCCCCCCGAGCCGTCCGGCACGCCGACCGGCGAGCCGCCGAGCTGCCCGCGGCGTCCGTCGCCCGGCGGTGCGACCCGACGGGAGAGCCGTGCCGGCACGCGCCGGCAGCGGCCCACACGTCGTCGGCACCGACCGGTGGGGTGACGGCGCCGGCCTCGCCCGGCGACGGCGACCGCGAAAGCGCCCGCCGGCTGACCGGGCCCCCTGTCACGAGGACGTCGCGGGGGGCGCCGTCGCCTCGACGCGCACGCGGGCGAGGAGGGGCCCCTTCACGAAGTCGAGGGCGACGGTGAGGGCGAGGAGCCCGGCGAGGAGGACGACGACGTCGACGAGCGGGACGGCGGCCATCAGGATGCCGCGGGTGGCGAGGACCGCCACGACGGCGAGGTCGGCGCCCGTCGCCGCGAGCAGCCAGCCGCTCGGGCGGGAGGCCCACAGGTGTCGGCGCTCCCGGACGAGGTAGACGGTGGCCTGCCCGGTCGCCACGAGCATGACGAAGACGAGCGTCTGGGTCGGCGCCAGCCCGAGGTCGAGCACGTGGCGACCGACGAGGTAGGTGGCGAAGGAGACGGCGAGCCACGGCACGGCGACGCCGAGGGCGGCGAAGGAGAGGGCGGGCACCTTCCAGCGGTCGGGACGGGCCGAGAAGCCCACTCGGTCGGTGGCGAGCGACATGGTGACGAAGTCGTTGGCGAACAGCAACAGGAGCACGAGACGCGGGGTCGTGACGAAGACCCCGGTCGTGAGCAGACCGAGACCGAGGAACAGCGACACCTGGAAGGTCTTGGCGATCTTGTTCAGGGTGTAGGTGAGCATCCGCTGGTAGACGCGCCGGCCGGTCTCGACGGCGGCGACCACGTCGGAGAGCCCTTCGCCCGTGAGGACGAGGCTGGCGGCGTCCTTCGCGACGTCGGTGGCGGTCGAGACGGCGATGCCGACCTCGGCCCGCTTGAGCGCCGGGGCGTCGTTCACGCCGTCACCGGTCATCCCGACGACGTGGCCCGCCCGCTGTCCCCGGTCGACGAGGGCCAGCTTGTCCGCGGGGAGCACTCCTGCTGCGACGTCGAAGTCGAGCGTGCCGTCCCGGTGGGCCCGCAGCTCGTCGGCGGAGGCGAGCCGTTCCCCGATCCCGACCTGGCGGGCGACGGCGAGCGCCGTCGGGGCGGCGTCGCCGGTCACCATGACCACCCGGACGCCGAGGTCGCCGAGGTGGCGCACCAGGGACGCGGAGTCCGGCCGCACCGGGTCCCCGAGGGCGACGAGTCCGGCCAGCTCGAGGTGCTCCCGACCGGACGCCACCGCCAGCACACGGGCGCCACGGGCGGCGAGCTCGTCCACGGCGCCGCCCAGCTCGTCGGACGCCGTCCCCGTGCCGGCCGGCGGTGCCCCCGTGCCGGCAGCGAGCGAGGCGACGACCGCGGGCGTGCCCTTCACGACGCGCAGCTCGGTCCCGTCGGTCTCGACGGTGGCCTCCGAGCGCTTGGTGCCGGGGTCGAACGGCACGAAGCGGCGGCGCGTCCCGATGCTCGGTGCCCCGGCGGAGCCCGCGGCACGCAGGACGGCGAGGTCGATGGGGTCCTGGGTGGCCTCGTCGGAGGCCGCGGCGGCGAGGCCGAGCACCTCGGCGGTGTCGTGGCCGGCGAACGGGCGCACGGCGACGACCGAGAGCCGGTTCTGGGTGATGGTGCCGGTCTTGTCGGTGCAGAGCAGGTCCATGGCCGCCGCTTCCTCGATCGCCGAAAGGCGGGTGACGAGCACGCCGGCGCGTGCCAGCTCGAGCGCCCCCACGGAGGTGGCGAGGGTGAAGGTGGCGGGGAGGGCGACGGGCACGGTGGCCACGACGAGGATGAGGACGAACGGCAGCAGCTCGCGTGCCGGCAGTTCGGTGACGAGCCCGTAGGCGACGATCGCCACGACCAGCGCGCCGTCGAGCGCGAGCAGGGCCCAGACGATCTTGAAGATCGTCTCCTCGAGGTGGCTCGCCGTCTTGGCGGTCTGGACGAGCTGGGCGGTGTGGCCGAAGTAGGTGCGGGACCCGGTGGCCGTCACCTCGCCGGTCGCCTCGCCCCTGCGGACGATCGACCCCGAGTAGCACGAGCCGGCCGGCGCCACCTCGACGTCGGCGGACTCGCCGGTCAGGACCGACTGGTCGACCGACACCGACCCGTCTCGCACGGCGAGGTCGGCGGGGACGATGTCGCCCACCCGGACGTGGACGAGGTCGCCGGGAACGAGCCGTTCGGCGTCGACCACCTGCCAGCGGCCGTCCCGACGCACCCGGGCGCGGACCGCCAGGCGGCTGCGCAGCAGGGAGAGGGCGCTCGCTGCCCGGCCCTCCTGGACGAAGCTGAGGACGCCGTTGAAGACGACGAGCACGGCGACGATGACCGCCTCGGTCGCCTTGCCGGCCGCCAGCTCGAGCACGACGGCTGCCTCGAGCAGGTAGGGGACCGGCCCGGTGAGCTTGGTGGCGAGCGTCCGGACCAGGTGGCGACGCTCCTCGGCGAGGGCGTTCGGGCCGAACCGGGCCAGGCGGTCGGCCGCCTCCGCCTCGGTCAGACCGGCGGGGAGCGCCGCGCCGTCGGAGCCGGCCGGCTGCGCGTTGGCTGCCATGGGACGACCGTGGCAGCTGGCGAGGGCGCGGCCAAGGGCCGAAGGTCGCCACTGCCGGAGCAGCCGGTTCCGTCACGCGGCGCGTCGACACGGCGGTGCGGACGGAAGGAGGATCGGCTGGCGGGTGAAGGGGACCCGCGGCCGGGGGAAGGGGGAGCGCCATGACCGTCACGACGGCGTCCGTCGGGGTCGAGCCGAAAGGTGGCCCGCTCGGCGCCGAGGTGCGTGGCGTGGACCTCGCCGTGGACCAGGACGGCGCCACCGTGTTCGCCATCCTCGAGGCGTTCCGGCGGCACCACGTCCTGGTCTTCCGGGACCAGCACGTCACGCCCGAGCGCCAGCTCGAGCTCGCCGAGTGGTTCGGGCCCCGCTACGTGCCGCCGGCCGACATCCCCGTGCTCGGCGATGAGACGCAGCCCCCAGTGGTCGACGTGTCGAACGACCCCGGCGGCGTGCTGGGCGACGGCGAGCTCGGTGCCCACTCCGACCTCCAGTACATGCCGGTCCCGCTGCTCGGCTCCATCCTGGTCGCCGAGGTCGTCCCGTCGGAGGGGGGCGACACGTCGTGGTCGAACCTCCACCTCGCCTACGACGAGCTCGACGCCGACCTGCGCCGGGACGTCGAGGGACGTCGGGCCTGGGCCTTCAACCCGTACGCCGGCTCGAGCGCGATCCGCTCGCTCGCCGGGCCCAACCAGCGTTACGTCGAGGACGACGTCGAGCCGTTCTTCCACCCGCTGGTGCGGACCCACCCGGACACGGGACGTCGCTCGCTGTACGTCTCGTACCTGACCGCCGGGGTGGAGGGGATGAGCGACCGGCAGTCGAGGGCGCTGCTCGGAGCCCTCATCCGCCACGTGGACGACGACCGCTTCTACTGGACCCACCGGTGGCGCCCGGGCGACGTCGTGGTGTGGGACAACCGGTGCACCAACCACCGGCGCACCGCCTTCGACCCTTCGGAGCGCCGGGTCCTCCACCGGGTCCAGATCGCCGGTACGCGGCCGTTCTGACCCGGCGGCGGTCCTGACCCGGCGGCGGGAGCGTCGGCTCCGTCCGGCGGTCAGATCACGCCCGCGGTGACGGGCGCGAGGACCAGGCCGAAGCCGATGACGCCGAGGCACAGCGCCCAGGTGACGACCTTGCGGACGCCTCGCATCCGCCATTCGACGGGCAGCGCCCTCGCCTCGAGGGCGAGGAGGAAGCCGAGCACGATCGGCAGCAGGAGCGCGTTCATCACCTCGACGTCGATGGCGAGGCCGACCAGGTCGGCGTTCGCCAGCACGAGCGCCGCACCGAGCACGTGGGCGGCGGCGTAGGCGAGGTAGAACTTGGCCGTCGTGCGGCTGGGGCGCTCGTTCAGCGTGTGCTCCCAGCCGAAGACCTCGGCGAGCCCCCAGGCCCCGGCGACCGAGGAGACGATGGCGGCGACCAGTGCGGCGCCGAGCATGCCGAGGCCGAAGAGGACCGTGCCGCCGAGGCGTCCGACGGAGCCGGTGAGCACTTCGGCGATCTGGCCGACCGTGCGCAGCGACGTGCCCGGGTGGCCGAGCCCGACGGTCGCCGCGACGGAGACGACCACCGCGATCATGACGACCTGGGTGAGGACGGCGCCGACGCCGGTGTCCCGGCGGACCTGGCGCATCTCGTCGGTGGTGAGCCCCTTGTCGATCACGGCGCCTTGTTGGTAGAAGACCATCCACGGCATGACGACCGCTCCGACGTTGGCGGCCAAGAGCAGCAGGTAGGACCCTTGCCGCAGCGGCATCGAGCCCAGGGCATCCACGGCGGCCCCGGCGCTCGGGTGGCTGAGGACCATGGCGACGACGAAGAGGAGCTCGGCCAGCCCGACGGCGATGGCGATCCGCTCGACGCGGCGGTAGCTGCCGGTCAGCATGAGCGAGAGCAGGAAGACGGTGACGAGGGGGACGCTGACGACGGGCGGGACGCCGAAGAGCGCGCCGACGCCGGCGACGCCGGCGAGCTCGGTGAGCAGGGCGCCGATCGCCGAGACGAAGAGCGTGCCCGCCGAGACGAGCGCCCAGCCGCGCCCGAACCGTTCGCGGATCTGCGCCCCGTGGCCCTTGCCGGTGACGATCCCCAACCGCACGGTCATCTCTTGGGTGACGTAGAGGACCGGGACGAGGACGAGCTGGGGCAGGACCATCCGGTACCCCCACTGTGCGCCCGACTGCCCCGCGGTGACGAGCGACCCGGCGTCCGTGTCGGCCAGCATGACGACGAGGCCCGTCCCCCACGTCGCGAACAGGCCGAGGCGGACCAGGCGCCGGCGTCGGCCGGCCCCGGCGACACCGGCGAGCGCGGCCCTGGGCGGCGCGACGCCCGAACCTCCCGCCGGCACCAGCTGCCCTGCCGGGTCGGCCATGGCCGCCTCCTCCGTGCCCACTTCCGCTGCTCTGCCCGGCGGTTGTCCTTGCCCGTGCAGAGATTAGGTATACCTAACTAAATCAGGTAGGGTTACCTACATTCAAGTCGGCACGGCTGCCGGCGCGATCGGGATCAGCGAAGAGGGGCTTCTGGGTGGCGCTCGAGGCCTGAGCCGTCAGGCAGGGCCCGAGCCGTCAGGCAGGGTTCGACACGATGCGCTCGGGGCGAACGAGGACGGCGACCCGGCGCTGCTCGGCCATCACGCGGTCGTACTTGTCCCAGTCGTCGTGCTCGCCACCTGCGGCGCGGTAGACCGCCCGGAGCAGCCCGGGCAGCGCCGAGGGCTCGACGCCGTCGAGCAGGTCGTCGGGGCCGGCGAGGTCGCAGGGGCCCTCGACCGCCACCCACCGCCAGCCGGCCCGGAAGACGAGCGTGGCCCGGGGCCGGCGCCGCAGGTTGGCGAGCTTGGCGCGGCCGTAGGTGACGAACGCGACCACAGGTTCGCCGGAGACTGGGTGGGGGAGGACGCCGGCGCTCACGACCGACGACTGCACCGTGCCGTCGGGGCGCGTGGTCGAGACGACGGCGAGATGGTGGTCACCTGCGGCGACCTCCTCGACCACCGCCAGGTCGGGTGCCGCTCGCTGCTCCACGGCTCGATCCTCGCACCGCCGCCGCCGCCACGTCATGCAGCTCTGCGCCGGTGCACCCTCCCGCCGGTGCACCCTCCCGGTCTTCGGGGCCACCCGGGGTTCACCCGTAGCGACGTGCCGCGGCGCCGAGCACCGCGAGGGCCGGCATGGGCGCCTTGCCGAAGCACACCAGCTCGAACGGGGTGCACGTGTACCCGGGGCCTGCGTTCTCCTCGAGGAGCCACACGGTCCCTCCGGTCACTCCTTGCGCCCGGTCGGCGACCATGGCCTCGAGCGTCGCCTCGACGGCGGCCACCTGGTGGGCGGGCGAGCCACCCGAGGGCTGGAACGGGACGGTCTCGGGACGGCCGTCGAGGCCCCCGAGCTCCCCCACGAAGATCGGCTTGCCATCCGCTCCGGCGACGACCCGGGCGAGGAACCGGCGGGCAGCCGGGACGTAGGTGGCCGGGTCGGCGGTGGCCCGGGTCCCCCGTCCCCCGCTGGCAGGTCCGAGCGGGAGGTTGTCCACGTAGAGGTGGACGCAGACGTAGTCGACGAACGGGGCAACGAGCGACGTGTCCGCCGGGTCGTTGAAGTTCCACCGCTCGCCCGGCTTGTCCGCCGCCGTCCGCCACCCGGCGACCGTCACGGGGACACCCGGCACCTCCTCGTGGACCGCGGCGACGTCCCGACGGAGCATGGGGAGCGTGCTGGCATCGAGGAGCGGTTCGTTGGCGACCTCGACGCCCACGAGGGCGGTAGGCACGCCGCCGCACTGCGCCTCGATGTCGGCCAGGATCGCGCCCTGGTTGGCGATCCACTCCGAGGTGGGCTCGACGGCCTGCCCCGGCGCCGGGAAGCCGGGCGAGGGCGGTTCCGGGGGCCAGCTCCCTGCGGCGCGGACGCCGTCGACGCCCGCCTCGCCGCCGACGAGGAGGATGGCGTCGATGTGGGCGGTCGCGAGCTCCGTGAAGACCGTCCTCCATCCGCCGTCGTGCAGCTCGCCGTAGAGGTGGGGCTGGGGCGCCGGAGCCTCGGCGACCAGTCGGACGATCCGGATCCCCTCCCGCCGCAGGAGGGAGACCAGCGCCGGCCCGGTCGGCTGGCCGGCCTGGCCGGGGAGGAAGTTGACCGGGGAGACGCCGCCGCCGACGGCGAAGCCGGCGAGCGGCGGCCCCGCGCGCGTGCCGGCCGACGTCGGCCCGCTCGCGCCGGGCCGGCCTGCTCGCCGCAGGGCAGGTGCGCCGTGCGACACCGCCGGGCTCGCAGGGGAGCACGCGGCGAGCGACCCCGCCACGACCACGAGCGCCGCGGCGAGCCCTGTCCACGACCGCGGTCGTCCCATGCCGTTCCCATCGACGGGGTACCGAGTCGGCTGAAGGTCGTCGCGCCCCCGAGCAGGCAGCGCGAGCTCGGCCGGACGCCGTAGGGTACGCCCGTGCTCCGTCGCCGCCGCGTGCCCGATCGGTCGAGCCCGGCCCGTCCCGAGCGGCGGTGGCAACGTGTCGGAGGTGCGAGAAGGGGCCGGCCGTGACACCCGGCTCCACCCGGCCCGTCGTCCTCCTGCTGGTCTCGGGCGGTCTGCGCAAGGGGTCCACGAACACCGCCGTCGTGCGCACGCTCGCCGCGCTCGCTCCCGAGGGGGTGGAGTGCCGCGTCTACGACGGGCTCGCCCGGCTGCCGGCCTTCAACCCCGACGACGACCGCTTCCCGCTCCCTGCGGAGGTGGCCCGCTTCCGTGGGGCTCTCCACGACGCCGACGCCGTCGTCTTCTCCACCCCCGAGTACGCGGGTGCCCTGCCCGGGTCGCTCAAGAACCTGCTCGACTGGACGATCGGCGACGACCAGAGCGGATCGATCCACGGCAAGCCCGTCGCCTGGGTCAACGCGTCGCCCCGTGGCGCCGACGGCGCGCACGACGAGCTCCGGTCCGTCCTCGGCTACGCCGAGTCCGAGATCGTCGACCGCGCGTGCGCCCGCGTGCCGGTCACGGCGAGCATGGTCGGCGCCGACGGGCTGGTGGAGGACGAGGCGGTGCGGGCCGAGCTTGCCGCCGTGCTCCGCGCCGTCGCCACCGCAGCTTCGACGACGGCCTGACGTGGCGAGGGAGGCCTGACGCGGCAGGGGGCCCCGGTGCGCCCGTGCAGGGCCGTGCTACGGTGGCGCCGAACAGCAGCAAACGCGCCACGTTGTAGGGGAAGCCGGTCGAATTCCGGCGCTGGTCCGCAACCGTAGGCGGTGGCCTCCGTAGTCGCCGTGAGCCGGGATACCTGCACGCTGGTCGAGTTCCCACTGTCGAGACACAGGGGCTGGGGCTCGGTGGTAGCCCGGCTCGCCGGGTGCCCCCGGGGGTCCGCCCGGGAAGCGAGCCACCATGACGTTCCTCCGACGACCGGCCCCACGAGGCAGGTCCTCCCGCTCGAGGCGCGTGGCGATCGCCGTCGGCGCCGCCGCGCTGGCCGTCGTCCCGCTGGCCGTCCCTGCTGGGGCTGCGGCCGCGGCGGGCACGGCCGCCCCGGCTGGCACGCTCACCGGCCTGCCCCAGCCGGCGGCCGCGCAGGGCGGCGCGCGCTGGCTCGCCGCGCAGCTGGGCTCCCAGGGCTCCGCCACCCAGTCCGGCCTGTCCTCCACGGTGCAGATCGCGCTCGCCCTCTCGGCGGCGGACGTCGACCTCGCCCGGGCTCGCCAGAGCCTGGGCGAGGTCGCAGCCGGCCTCGCCACCTACCTGCCCATGGCCGGTGCCGACGGGCCGGGCCAACTGGCGCTGCTCATCCTGGCCACCGAGGCGCTCGGCGTCGACCCTCGCACTTTCGGAGGAACCGACTTGGTGGCCAGCCTGCTCGCCACGGAGCAGACCTCGGGTCCGGACGCCGGCCTGTTCGGCACCAGCGCCCAGGTCGCCGACTACGCGGCGGGCAGCTACGACCAGGGTCTCGCCCTTGCCGCACTTGCTGCCGCCGGTGTCCGGGGGACGAGCCAGGTCGACGCGGCGGCGGCATGGCTCGAGGGCCAGCAGTGCCCGGACGGGGGGTGGACGACGCCGGACACGAGCGTCAACGCGTGCAGCGGGCTGCCGTCCGCCTACGCGGGCCCGGACACCAACTCGACCGCGCTCGCCGTCGAGGGACTGGCCGCGGTGGGCGCGTTGAGCCCCGGCGTGTCGAGCGCCGCGGCGGCGTTCCTCGTCGGGGGGCAGGACGCCGACGCCGGATGGTCGTACTACCCGAGCACCGCGGCCACGCCGGGGACGACCGACCCCGACTCGACGGCCCTCGTGCTCCAGGCGCTGCGTGACCTCGGTCTCTCGCCGACCAGTCCGTCGCTCGTCCACGGCTCGGCGACGCCCGCAACCGCGCTGGCCTCGTTCCAGCTCGCGTCGGGGACCGACGCGGGTGCGTTCTTCTACCCGGGGGCGCCGTCGCAGGGAAACCTGATCGCCACCTACCAGGCCGTCCCCGCACTGGCCGGCCGCTCGTTCCCGTGGGGGCCGGCGGGCGGTGGCTACCACGAGGTGGCCGCCGACGGGGGCGTCTTCTCCTTCGGCGACGCCCACTTCTACGGCTCGATGGGCGGCAAGCCCCTCGACGCCCCGGTGGTGGGCATCGCCGCCACCCCCGACGGCAGGGGCTACTGGGAGGTGGCCGCCGACGGCGGCGTCTTCTCCTTCGGCGACGCCGGTTTTTACGGCTCGATGGGCGGCAAGCCCCTCGACGAGCCGGTCGTCGGGCTGGCGCGTGGCCTGGCCCGCCCGGTCGGGTGAGCGGGCGGTGACCGAACCGGTGTGGTCGGGTCGAGCCGTCCGGCACGGCCGGGCTCGAGGCCGGCGGCGTTCCCAACCCGTGGCTCGGGCGGTCTCGGGGGTCACTGCTGCCACAATGCTGATGGCCCTGGGGGTGGTCGTGGGCGTCGGCGCCGGGGTGGTCTCGCTCCCGGCGTCTGCCCCGGCGGCGGGGGCCGACCCGATGTCCGACTGCACGACCACCACCGGCGTGGTCGTCGTGGTGGACCTCACCGCCTTCGGCGGCAACGTCGAGCGGGGCTGCGCCGCCGCGCCCTCCGACGGGCTCGCCGCCCTCGGAGACGCCGGCTTCACGACGACCCCGGTGTCCGGGGAGCCCGGCTTCGTGTGCCGGATCGACGGCGAGCCGTCGCCGTCCCAGCAGGCGTGCGTCTCGACACCGCCGGCGACGGCCTACTGGTCGTACTGGTACGCGGACGCCGGCCAGTCGACGTGGTCTCAGTGGCAGCTCGGCGCGGCGAGCTCCCACCCGTTGCCGGGGAGCGTCGACGCCTGGGCCTTCGGGTCCGGGCGCCCGCCGTCGGTCCCGCCGTCCGCCGTGCGCGCCACGACGCCCGGCCCGACGCCGCCCACTGTCACCACGACGACCACTCCCGCAGGTGCCACGACCGCGTCCACCCCGGCGTCCACCGGTCCGCCGGCACCTGGCGGCGCGTCCGCGAGCCCCCCCGGCTCCGAGGCCGCCTCCTCGGGCTCGTCGGCGGCGACGGGCCGCCGGGGAGCCGGCGCGTCCTCCCCGCCCACGACCGTCACGGCCCCGCCCTCGGCCGCCGCGTCCGGGCACGGAGGTGCGGCCGGGGAGGGAGGGTCCGGACAGGGGAGCCCGCAGCACCAGCTGAGCCGGCGGATCGGGACACGGACCGCGTCGGCACGAGCCACGCCGCGCATCGTCGACGTCACGCCGGCCACGGCGCGGCGCGCACCGGCGGCGGGCTCGCCGGTCGCCGCCGTCGTCGGCGGCATCGTGGTGGTGGCGCTGGCCGGTGCCGGCGGAGTGCTGGCCCGACGTCGCCGGGTGCGGACGCAGTGAGCCTTCGCGGCGGCCACCCCCGGGCCGGCCGCAGCCGGCTACCCCGGGCGCTCCACCCGCTCGCCTGGTGGGCGTGGGCGATCGGGCTCGCCACCGCGGTCAGCCGCACCACCAACCCGCTGCTGCTGGTCGCCGTGCTGGCCGTCCTCGGCGTGGTCGTCGCCGGTCGGCGCAGCGACGCCCCCTGGGCCCGGTCGTTCCACTACTACCTGCTCCTCGCCCTGGTGGTCGTGGCCATCCGCGTCGCGTTCCGCGTCGTCTTCGGCGGCGGCGCCGAGGGGCCCGGCGCCCACGTGCTCGTGACCCTCCCGAGGATCCCCCTGCCGTCGTGGGCCGCCGGCATCCGGCTCGGGGGGCCGGTGACGCTCGAGGGCGCGCTCGCCGCGCTCTACGGTGGGCTCCGGCTCGGCACCCTGCTCTGCTGCGTGGGCGCCGCCAACGCGTTGGCCAACCCCAAGCGGGCCCTGCGGCTCCTCCCCGGGGCCCTCTACGAGCTGGGGGCCGCTGTCACCGTCGCCTTGAGCGTGGCGCCGCAGCTCGTCGAGAGCGTCCAGCGGGTGCGGCGGGCGCGGCGCCTCCGCGGTGCGGTTGCCACAGGGCGGCGAGGGATCGTGCGCACGGTCGCCGTCCCCGTCCTCGAGGATGCCCTCGAGCGGTCGCTGCACCTGGCGGCGGCGATGGACGCGCGGGGCTACGGCCGGACGGGCGCCGCCACCCGCCGGTCCCGCCGGGCCACGGGGGTGCTGCTGGTCGGCGGGATGGGCGGCCTGTGCCTTGGCGCCTACGGGCTCCTCGGCGGCTCGTCGCCCGCCGTTCTCGGGCTCCCGATGCTCGTCGGCGGCTCGGCGCTGTGCGTCGCCGGGCTGGCCGTGGGTGGTCGGCGGGTGCGCCGGACCCGCTACCGGCCGGACCCCTGGCGGGCGCCGGAGTGGGCGGTCGTGGGGTGCGGCGTGGTCCCCGCCGCCGTCCTGGCCGTCTCGACCGCCGGGCTCAACCCCTCGACGGCGCCCCTCGTCTGGCCCTCGCTGCCTCTGTGGCCGGCGCTCGCCGTGGTGGCCGCCGCCGTGGCCGTCCTCGTCGCACCCCCCGCGCCCGGCTCCGGTGCTGGTGCGTCGCCGGCCGGACGGCGAGAGGAGCTGGCAGGGCCACCGGCAGGGTCGCCGGCAGGGCCACCGGCAGGGTCGCCGGCCGGGCCGCCGGCCGGGACTTGGCCGCGAACGGCGGCCCGCTCCGGGGGTACCGAGGTGGAGGTGACGGCGTGATCGAGCTCGACCACGTCACGGTCACCTACCCGGACGAGGAGCGGCCCACCCTCGCCGGTGTCGACCTCCGGGTCGACGAGGGCGAGCTCGTGCTGGTCGTCGGGCCGACGGGGTCCGGCAAGTCCACCCTCCTCGGGCTGGTCAACGGCCTCGTCCCGCACTTCACCGGGGGGCGGCTGTCCGGGCGGGTGACGGTGGCCGGGCGCGACACCCGGACCGCGCGTCCCCGCGAGCTGGCCGACGTGGTCGGGGTGGTCGGCCAGGACCCGCTCGCCGGGTTCGTCACCGACACCGTCGAGGAGGAGCTCGCCTACGGCATGGAGCAGCTCGCCGTGCCGGCACCGGTCATGCGCAAGCGGGTCGAGGAGACCCTCGACCTGCTCGGCATCGCCGAGCTGCGCGACCGCCCGCTCCACCAGCTCTCCGGTGGCCAGCAGCAGCGGGTGGCCATCGGCGCCGTGCTCACGGCCCACCCGCAGGTCCTCGTGCTCGACGAGCCGACCTCGGCCCTCGACCCCACGGCCGCCGAGGACGTCCTCGCCGCGGTGACCCGGCTCGTCCACGACTTGGGGGTCACCGTCGTGCTCGCCGAGCACCGGCTCGAGCGCGTCGTGCAGTTCGCCGACCGCGTCGTCGAGGTGCGGGCGGACGGCACCGTCGCCGACGGGCCGCCCGCCGTCATGCTCGCCGCCACGGCGGTGGCGCCGCCGGTCGTCGAGCTGGGGCGCCTGGCCGGGTGGGAGCCGCTCGCCCTCTCGGTGCGCGACGCCCGCCGGGCAGCCGGCGACCTGCGGAAGCGGGTGGCGACCGGCCTCGCGCGCGAGGCCGGTCCTGCCGCCGGTGCCGCCGGTGCCGCCGGTGCCGCCGGTGCCGCCGGTGCCGCCGGT
>CAZSYT010000068.1:14329-18444 GCA_964610905.1 uncultured Acidimicrobiaceae bacterium | reverse complement strand
ATGGTGGCGGGGGGAGGATTTGAACCTCCGACCTTCGGGTTATGAGCCCGACGAGCTACCAGACTGCTCCACCCCGCGCCGTCGTGCTCACTCTAGCAGCTGCGTGCACAGCGCGTCCCGGGGCCTCGGTGGCACCGGTGCCACCGCCGTCCTCCGACCGCGGTGGCAGTGTCCCGACAGTCGCGGACGTCGGCCCCGGCACGGTCGGCAGTCCGCGAGTCGAACCGCCCACAGGCCGGTCGACGCCAATGAAGGCCCGCCCGCCGCAGACGCCGCAGGCGCCCGCCGTCGCCGTCGACGCCTCCTCGTCGTGGGCGTCAGGCCGCAGACGTCGTCGTCGTGGTGCTCGAGGCCGGCTTGGTCTGGGCAGCGGCCGAGCTGCCCGATGCCGAGCCGCTCGGCGTGGTGGGCGGCGGGCGTCCCGACGCCGACGTTGCCGTCGACGGCCCGGCCGTGGTGCTCTTCGAGGTCGAGGCAGATGCCGATCCCGTCGTCGACGGGGGGCTGTTCGACGAGCTCGACGAGGAGGTGCCCGACTTCGACGAGCCGCCGGTCAGCGCCTGGATCTCCTGCAGGTCGGAGCTCGCCTGGTTGACGTCGGTCTGGTAGGCGCCGAGGTTGCCAGCCTGCAGGTCGATCTGGGCCTGTTTGAAGGCCTGCTGGGCGTCGTTCAGGTAGGCCTGGATCTGCGGCGACAGCGCCGTGCTCGTCCCCGTAGACGGCGTGGTCGACACCGCGGCACCGAACACCTTGCTCAGTGCGGCGCCGAGCGTCGGCTCCATCTGGATCTGGTTGCCGTACACGGCGATGACGTCGTCGAGGACGGGGATGGCGTTGCGCGTCGAGGCCACGTAGACCGGCTGGACGTAGATGAGGGAATTGGCCACCGGGATCATCAGCACGTTGCCGAGGATGACCGACGAGCCGTTGGTGTTGAGCAGGCTGATCGCGCGCGAGATGGTGGGCGTGGCGTCGATGCGCGCCGCCACGATCGACGGGCCGTCGACCGGTTGGTTCCGTGGCGTGACGAACACCTCGAGCTGGCCGTAGTGCTTGGGGTCGGACCCGGCGACCATGAACCCCGACAGGGTCTGGATCTGGCTCGACGACGACACCGGGGTGAACGCGTCGAGGAGGACGAAGGACTGGTGCACCTGGCCGGGCACCCGGATCTCCTCGTAGAGGGGGGACATCCGAACGATCTGACCGGTCGAGACCAGCTGGCCTTGGGCGTTCGTGGTCTGCGTGGTGGCGAGCGCCTGCGACGGGGAGCCGGAGCCCGGAGACGGCGAGAGCGTCCACGCGTCGGCTGCCGTGTAGAAGCTGGCCGCCGTCGTGATGTGGTACTTGCCGAACATCGAGGCCTGCACGGTGAACAGGTCGACCGGGTAGCGGAGGTGGGCGCGGAGCTGGGCGCTCATCTTGGACGCCGGCGTGAACATGCCCGGGAAGGCTCGCTCGTAGGTCCGGATGATCGGGTCGCGCGGGTCCATGACGTAGAAGGTCATCTTGCCCGTGTAGGCGTTCACGACCACCTTGACCGAGTTCCGGATGTAGTTGAACTTCGCCGGGAGCCCGCTCGCCGGGTTGAGCGCGCCCGTCTTGGCGTTCTGCGAGTACGGGTAGTTGTCGGTCGTCGTGTAGGCGTCCTGCACCCAGTCGATGTGCCCGTTCACGAGCACCGGGTACGGGCTCGAGTCGAGGCTCAGGAACGGCGCTGCCTTGGCCACACGGGCTTGGACGCCCCGGTCGAACATGAGGCGCGACTGGGGAGTCAGCTGGTTGGAGATCACCAGGTTCAGGTCGCTGAAGCGGATCGCGAACATCAGCCGGTCGAAGAACGACGACAGGCGGATGCCACCCGTGCCCGAGTAGTGGGTCTCGACGTTGTTGCCGTTGCTCAGCTGGTAGTCGACCTCGGGCTGCTTGGTGTCGGCGACCACGTAGCCCGAGTTGTCGAGACCGAAGTAGACGGCCGGCTGGGTGACCTGCGGCAGGCCGTTGGTCGACGTGGGAGGGACGTCGCTCACGTCGAAGAGCGGTTGACCGCTGCCGGAGGCCGCGTTGGCGGGCGAGATGACCATGCCGTAGCCGTGGGTGAACTGCAGGTGGGTGTTGACCCACGACGGGGACGGGATGTCCTGGCTGTTCACCTCGCGCACGCCGACGATGACTGGCGTCTCGTTCCCGTGGATCTTGTACCGGTCGACCGCCAGCGCGTTGAACTGGTAGTAGGAGCGGATGTCCTGCAGCTTGTTGAAGGTCTGCTGGGTGAGGGAGGGGTCCCACAGTCGCACGTTGGCGAGCGTGTCCGCGTTGGCGTTGAGCTGGTTGGCGGTCAGCGTCGTGCTCGCCGGGAACGACTTCACCTGGATGGCGTTCAGGCCGTAGGCGGCGCGGGTGGCGTCGATGTTGCGTTGGATGTAGGGCCGCTCGAGGGTGTTCTGGGCCGGGTTGACCTTGAGCGCCTGCACGAGGGCCGGGTAGATCGTCTCGGCGGTCAGGGCGACGAGCAGCCAGAGGCCGACGCCGAGGATCGGCAGCACCCAGCCCTGCCGGCGCAGGTTGTAGATGAGGAGCACGGCCGAGGCCAGCGACACGAGGATGAGCAGCTCCAAGGCGGGAACCCTGGCGTGCACGTCCGTGTAGTCGGCCCCCTGCGAGAAGCCGTTCGACGACAGGTCGAGGGAGTAGCGGGCGAGGTAGTACCCGACCGCCTTCACGATCGCCACCAGCCCCAGGACCACCGACAGGTGGGCCTTGACGGCCGGGCGCACCCGGGGGCGCGGTCCCTGCACCCGGATGCCCCCGTTCAGGTAGTAGGCCACGGCGGTGATCACGAAGACGACCACCAGCGATACGAGCAGCCAGTGGACGAGGAAGTTCTCGAAGGGGAGCTTGAAGACGTAGAAGCCGACGTCGAGGTGCCACTGGGGGTCCTTCACCCCGAAGGGGACGCCGTTGCGGAAGAGGATCCAGTTCTGCCACTGCCCGATGGCCTGCGACCCGAGGATGATCGAGAAGACGACGACGACGCCCCACCGCAGCCAGCGCGACCGCGGCCCGACGACCTCTTGGTAGCGGCGGACGAACTCGTCCTCGGCGTCCTGAACCGGTCCACGAGGCGCGAGCCGCTCCGACATCGTGAGACTGACGAAGAGCAGGAGACCGAACACCACGGCGAAGGTGATGCCGAGGCCGGCCTTGACCTCGAGGAGACTGCGCCACTCCGAGCGCAGCCCGACCGACGAGAACCACAGGGCGTCGGTGTAGAAGACGGCGAACGTCCGGAGGAACGCCAGCACCACGATGACCGCGACGACCACCAGCGCGACGATGATCCGACGGTGGTGGCGCTGCCTCGGGGCGCGTTGTGTCGACGGGTTGTCGCTCGGGGGACGCACGGGCTGCAGCCTAGGCGTCGACGGGTGCCAGCAGGCAGCGGCATCCGGGGTGCGCGGGTGGCACCCTGTGGCCCGTCGGGAAGGGCTCGGCGACCGGAGTGGGACCGGCCAGCGCGTTGTCCTCGCAGTCGGGGCACGGCGGCCCGTCGGAGCTCGGGACCGCCACCCAGCTGGCCTCTCCTCGGACGCGTGCCGCCAGCGCCGCACGCGTCCCGAGTGCGAAGGCGGCGAGCAGGTGGTCGGTCGCCAGCTCCTCGACACGACCGCCCTTCCACTCGCGGAAGGCCGCGCCCACGTGCTCGGCCGCCGCGCGCTCGTCCCCGGGCTCGAAGGACCGCTCGCCCTCGAGGCGGCGCTGGAGCGGGCCCACGATGGCCCGCTGGAGGTCACGCGCCACCTCGTCGAGGTCCTCGTCCGTCACCCGGGCCGGTCCTGCTCCCTCGACCAGCGACGCCCCGAGCTCGGCGGCGCCACGGAGGTGGTCGAGCGACACGGAGACGAACGCGCCGCCGCCGTCGTCGGCGTCCGGGACGAGCTCGGAAGACCAGCGCGAGCCCGCCGATCGAAGCCGGTCGAGCACGTCGTTCTGCTGGTCCTGCAGGAGCCGCTTGAGCCGCCGCGCCAGGGCGGTGACGACCGGAGCGAGGAGCTCGTCACGCCGGAGCACCAGCGGCGGCGTCGCCTCGGGCGGGCCCTCGGGCTCGTCGTGGG
>CAZSYT010000068.1:0-14229 GCA_964610905.1 uncultured Acidimicrobiaceae bacterium | reverse complement strand
CCTCCTCGTCGTGGGCCTCCTCGTCGTGGGCCTCCTCGTCGTGGGCCTCCTCGTCGTGGGCCTCCTCGTCTCCCGGAACATCTGCGACCGCGGCTTCGGCCGCCTCGCGAGCGGCGCGGATCTTGGCGAATACGGCGTCGGCCGAAGGCGCCGCCCTGCGGGTCCGCCGCCCCCGCCCCCGTGCCGACGAGGGCGAGCCGCTGTCCCCGTCGTCCCCCGTCGCGACCGGCCCCTCGGTCGGCGAGCCTTCGGGACCCGCGTCGGGGGACGAGGCGGCCACCTCGGCCGTAGGTGCCTCGACGACCACCTCGGCCGTGGGCTCTTCGACGGCGGGCGCTTCGTCGACCCCTTCGGCCTCGGTCTCGTCGGCCCGCGGCGGGCCGGGCACCGCACCCGCACCCGCCTCCGCCTCCGGAACGGGCACCTCCACGGCACTCGTCTGCTCACCCGGCTCGTGCGCTTCTCCTTCGTCAACCGGCTCGAGCTCGTCGGCGCGGGCTGCCGCCTCGCGTCCGGCCGCTTCGGCGGCGAGACGAGCCTCGTCCTCGGCCCGGAAGATCTCGTCCGCGATCGAGTCGATCGAGTGGCGGACGTCGCGCACCGTCACGGCGAGGCGCTCCCGGCCGGCCCGCAGCTGCTCGATCTGGGCGTGGAACGCCTTGCGCCTCCGGGCCAGGTCGGCGAGCACCCGGGTGCGCAGGGCCTGGGCCTCCTCGACCATCTGGCGGCACTCGTGGCGGGTCCGGTCGAGGAGCGCCTCCGCCTCGGAGCGCGCCGCGGCGAGGGTGTCGGCCGCGTCCGCCTCGGCCCGGTGCCGCAGCTCGGCTAGGCCGGCCTCGACCTCGGCACTACGGGTGGCGAGGGTCGCCTCGGTCCGTGCCTCGAGCTCGGCGGCGGCGTCCCGGGCGCTCGTACGGAGCCGCTCGGCTTCGGACTCGGCGTTCGCCACCATGTCGTGGGCCGCCTCGTGCGCCGTTCGGAGCACCCGGGCGGTCTCGGTGCCGAGCGCCGACGTCAGCGTGTCCTCGTCGAGCACGGGATGGGCGGCACGCTCCTCGGCTTCGGCGACCTGGTGCCGCAGGTCGTCCTCGAGGGCACGAGCGAACCGCATGGCCTCGGCCACCGAGTCGAGGAAGTCCCGTACCTCGGTGGGGTCGAAGCCCCGACGCACCGTGGCGAACGTGTGGCGCGCCACGTCGTCTGGGCTGACGTGCGCCTGCGAGCTGATGGACAGGCGGCGATCCTCGGGCATGGGGGAAGCCTACGACGGGGCACCGGGCGGTCCGGGCATCCCACTCGGTCGCATCGCGCCGCGCGCACCGGCCCGCCGGGCACGATCTGGCGCACCGAGCGTGTCCCTGTCGCAGCGCGCCGGTGCCGCTGCGGGACACCGCTCGGCGCCGCCCCGGATCAGGAGGCCGCCGGTGCGACCGGCGCTGCTGGCGACGAGGACGCCGGGGGGACCGAGCCTCCGTGGGCTGCCAGGATCGCCAACGCCTGGTCGAGGGTCGTCACCGCGTAGACGTGCAGCGACTTGGTCGCCTTCGACAGGGCGACCTTGTACTCCTGCTTCGGGACGAAGAAGATCGTCGCCCCGGCTCGCTCGACGGCGACGGTCTTCTGGGCCACGCCGCCGACGTCGCCCACGGCGCCATCCGCGGACATCGTCCCGGTGGCGGCGACGGTCTTGCCGCCGGTGAGGTCGCCCCCCGTCAGCGCGTCGATCACCCCGAGGGTCATGGCGAGCCCCGCCGACGGCCCGCCGATGTTGGCGACGTCGATCGACACCTTCACCGGAAGCGTGTAGTCGACCTGGTCCTCGATCTGGACGCCCAGGTCCTCACGGTGGTGGACGCCGAAGCCGAGGTCGACCAGCGTGTCGCGCAAGGTGAGGGCGACGGGCCGCGGCGAGCCCGTGCCGCCCTTCTCCACCGACAGCACGATCCGCTGGCCCGAGTGGTAGTGGCGCAAGACGGCGACCAGGCCCGAGGCCGACGTCGTCGGCGTGCCGTCGACCGCGGTGATGACGTCGCCCACGGCGAGCACGCCCCATGCCGGAGTGCCGGGGTAGGTGGCGAACACGACGGCACCGGCTGGGCGCGCCGGCACCGGGTACCCGAGCCGGCGGAGCGCGGCGACCTCGGCTGCCTGCTCGGCCTGGGTCATCTCGAGGACGCCCTGGGCGCCGAACTCGGAGGGGGGGGTGCCGCCGGTGATCGTGTCGACGGGGTCGAGCGAGGTGTCGCCCTGGAGCTTGAAGTAGAGGTAGGAGAGCGCGGTGACCCGGGCGATCTCCACGTCGGTGAGGAGCACGGGATGGGCGACCGGGTGCGCCTTGTCGGCGGGGACGGTGATGAACTGCTGCACGGACTGGGCGGTGCCGGGCTGGAGCGCGTAGTAGTCGAGATTGACGCGCGACGCCACGGCGACGGCGACGGCGAGGGTGACGAAGACGATCCAACCCCAGCGGACGCGGCGTCGCCGGGCGCGCCGCCCGTGTCGACGTCCTGGTGCTTCGGCGCCACCCCCCGACGGCGTGGCCGGGAGCACCGGGCCCGCACCGTCGGCCTCCAGGCCGTCGGTGGCCACACCCCCTGCGACCGGAGGGTCGGCCCCACCGACCGGAGGGTCGACCCCTGCGCCGGGACGGTCCGCTCCGACGGGAGCGGACGGGCCGAGCTCCCCCGGCTGCCCGGCCAGCGGGTCCTCGGAGGCGGTCGTCCCGTCGTCGGCAGCGGTCATAGTGGTGGGGTGCGTGCTCCTCGCTCATCGGGCGCCTCCGGCCCGGCCGGTCCTCGGACGGCACCGGCGCCCCGTCAGCCTGGCACGGAACCGGCGGACGACGGCGTCACCGTCGGGGCCGACGGCAGCGCCCCACCGTCGGGCCCGGACGCGCCGAGCGCTCTCGACCGCCGGCGGTCCGTGGCGCTCGCCGGTCACGTGGGCGACGAGGGAACGGCTCGGGCCGGCCTCCACGACCCGGCCGCTCGGGTCCGGGCGACCGCCCTCGGCGCACTCGACCGGCTGGGCGTCCTCGGCGACGACGTCCTCGAGGGCGCGCTCGACGACCCCGACGCCGGGGTGCGGCGCCGGGCGTGCGAGCTCGCCGCCACCCATTCCGGCGTCGACCCCCGCCGTGCCCTCGACGATCCCGAGCCGCTCGTCGTGGAGATGGCGGCATGGGCGCTCGGCGAGCAGGGCGCGGGTGCCGCTCTCGACGCACTGGCCGAGGTGGCCACCCGGCACGAGGACCCGCTGTGCCGCGAGGCGGCGGTGGCCGCGCTCGGGGCGATCGGTGACCCGCGCGGCCTGCCCACCGTGCTCGCCGCGCTCGACGACCGGCCGGCCATCCGACGCCGGGCCGCGGCCGCCCTCGCCGCCTTCGACGACCCGGCGGCCGACGCGGGGCTCAGGCGCTGCCTCGCCGACCGAGACTGGCAGGTCCGCCAGGTCGCCGAGGACCTCCTCGGCGCCGACCCCTCGGCGCCGACCTCCTAGCCTCCTGCGGGCCGCCCGCCGGTCTCAGGCGCTCGACGCGGCGAAGGCGGGGCGGTGGCGGTCGAGGACGTCGAGGCACATCCCGGCCCCGTTGACCACGCACTCGAGCGGGGTGGGGACCAGGTGGACGGCGACCTCGGTCTCGTCGGCGAGCCGGTTGGCCAGGCCCCGCAGCATGGCACCGCCGCCGACCAGGTGGATCCCCTGGGTGATGATGTCGTGGGCGAGCTCGGGTGGAGCGCTGGCCAGGCAGTCGAGGACGGTGTCGACGATGAGGTCGACCTGCTCCTTGATCGCCACCCGAACCTCGGAAGGGGCGAGGACGATCGTCCTTGGCATGCCGGTGGCGACCACCCTTCCCCGCACCTCGGCCTTGACCTCGTTGGCGTAGGGGAGAGCCGAGCCGATGGCCAGCTTGAGCTCTTCGCCCGTCCGCTCCCCGATGGCGATGCCGTGCTCGGCGCGCACGTAGGCCTGGATCGCTGCGTCCATGTCGAAGCCACCGCACCGGACGGCACGCGCCGCCACCAGACCCCCCAGCGAGATCACGGCCGTCTCGGTGGTCCCGCCACCGACGTCGACGACCATGCTGCCGACGGGCTCCTGCACGGGCAGACCGGCCCCGATGGCGGCGGCCATCGGCTGCTCGATCAGATGGGCCGACGCCGCTCCGGCGCGGCGTGCGGCCTCGCGCACGGCACGGCGCTCGACCGACGTGATCGCGGACGGCACGCAGATGAGCACGCGGGTGCGCCCGAGCTTGGAGACGCCTGCTCGTCGGAGGAGCAGGCGGATCATGCGCTCGGTGATGTCGAAGTCGGTGATCGCCCCCTCGCGCAGCGGGCGGACGGCCACGATGTAGCCGGGCGTGCGCCCGATCATCTGCCACGCCTCGTCGCCCACGGCCAGGACCTCGTGGGTACGCGTGTTGAGGGCGATGACAGTCGGCTGGTTGAGCACGATCCCTCGACCTCGGGCGTAGACGAGCGTGTTGGCCGTGCCGAGATCGATCGCGAGCTCTCGAGCCACGGCGCCATCGTAGGGCCCCGGCCGTCGCGGGTCGGCGCCGCCCTCGCCCGGCGACGGCGACCGCGCAGCCGAGCGTTCCGTCACTAGCCTTCCCGAGGTGGACGGCGACGACGGAGGGCGCTTCGGGCACGGTCCCGGCGACGAGGGTGCGAGCGGGTCCGGTGACGGTGCCGGCACCGGCGACGCCTTCGAGGGCGCGGGCGACGAGGGCCCCGTCGTCCGAGGGCCGGGGGCCCGGGCCGACGACGACCTCGAGGTGGTCGGCACCGACGGTCCCCGCGTCGACGACCTCGCTCTCGACGGCCTCGAGGTGCTCGGCCTCGACGACGCCCTCGAGGCCGGCTTCGACGACGAACCGGCCGACCACGTCGACGACCTCGACCTCGGCACCTTCAAGGGCTGGGTCTCCCCGGACGACCGCCTGTGGCGCCACCCCTCCGAGCTCGGCGCGGCGGCCCGTGCCGGGGACGGCACGGGCCCGAGGCGAGGCCCGGGCCGCGCCACCACCCGCTCGAGCGCGCCGCGCTCGCCGGCTCCCCCCTGGGTCGTCGGCACCGTCGCGCTCGCAGCCGGTGTCCTGCTGGCCACCGGCCTCGTGCTGGCCACTTCCGGCGCCGACCCGGGGCTCGTCGCCCACCAGGTGGTCGCCGCTGCCTCGAGCACGGCGGCCGCCTCGGTGACGGCGACGACGGCTCCAGGTACGCCCGCTCCGGACCCGGCGGTGGTGACCCGAGTCGAGCACCAGGTCCAGCCGTCCCTCGTCGCGCTCGTGGTCCGCCGCGCCACCGGGACGGTCCTCGGCACGGGCGTCGCCGTGGAGCCGGGCGGGATCGTCGCCACGACGGCCAGCCTGCTCCGCCGGGCTACGTCGATCGTCGCCGAAGAGGCCGGCGGCGGACGCCAGCCGGCCCGTCTGGTCGGAGTCGACCGGACATCGGGGATCGCCGTGCTGCGGGTCACCGACCAGCTCCCCGCCGTGACGGTCGACGCTGTCGACCCGAGCCCGGGGTCGGTCGCCCTCGCGGTCGCCTTCGCGGCGGCCGGCGGCACGGCTCCGCGACCGGCCGTCTACGCAGGAGCCGTCGTCACCTCGGGCGTGGCTGCCGGCGTCGACGGTCCGACCAGCGAGTTCGCGTCGACCGTCGTGCGGGCACCGCTGACGACCGGCGAAGAGGGGGGGGCGCTCGTCGACGCCAACGGCCGGCTCGTCGGGATCCTCGACACCGTCAGCCCGACACCTGCCGGGTCCGAGGGCGTCTTCCTGCCCTCGACGCTCGTCTCGGGCGTCGCCCGGCAGCTGGTCGCCTCGGGTGCCGTCGGCCACGGCTGGCTGGGCGTCGACGGGAGCGACCTCGCGACGCCGGCGAGCAGCGCTTCGTCGGCCCCCCCGCTCGGCGTCCGCGTCGACGCCGTCGACCCCGGGGGGGCGGCCGCCAACGCCGGCATGCAGCCCGGCGACGTCATCGTGGCCGTCGACGGCAGAGCCGTCCACTCGATGGCCGAGCTGCGGGCGCTCCTCTACCCGGACCCACCCGGCACGCCGCTCGAGGTCACCGTCGAGCGCGGGTCGGCGTCGTTCGCGACCGCCGCCGTCCTCGGCAGCACGGGCCCGGCGGCACCGGCGGCAAGTGGTGCGCCGTAGCATGCCGGTATGACACCCTCTGCCGGTGCCGAAGGGCAGAACCCCTTCGAAGTGCTCTTCGGCGACCTGATGAAGCTGCTCGGATCGCAGGGGTCGCACCAGTGGGAGACGACCCGCGCCTTTGCCGTCCAGGTGGCGACGGGAGGCGAGCCCGAGGGCAACGTCGACCCCGTCCAACGCATCCGCGTCGAGGAGCTGGCCCGGGTGGCCGAGCTGCACGTCTCCGAGGCCACGGGGATGCCGGTCTCGCCCGACGGGCGCCGCCTGTCGTGCGTCCCGGTCGGTCGGGCCGACTGGGCGCTGCGCGCCCTCGAGGCGTGGCGCCCGGTGCTCCTGGCGATGACGCCCCCCGCCGTGCCGCCGGGCCCGGTCCCGGGGACGTCCGCCATGGAGGTCGCCGGTGAGACGGGCGACGCGCTCGCCAACCTGCTGGGCCAGTGGGCGGGCGTCATCGGCCCGATGTTCTTCGGGCTGCAGGTCGGCTCCGTCGTCGGCCACTTGTCCCAGCGGGCGCTCGGCCAGTACGTGCTACCGGTGCCGTGGCCCGTCAACGACGAGCTGCTCGTCGTGCCCGCCAACGTCACCTCCTTCGCCGACGACTGGAGCCTCCCCGAAGAGGAAGCCCTGCTGTGGGTGTGCGCCCGCGAGCTGGCGTCGCACTCCGTGCTGGCCAGGCCGGTGGTACGCGCCCATCTCGAGCGCCTGCTCACCGCGTTCGCCGAGTCCGCGGGCACGGCCCAGCGCGGGCTGGCGGAGCGCCTGTCGTCGATGGGCGACGAGCTCGACCTGCCCGACATGGGCGCCGAAGGGATGGACCTCGCCTCGCTGCAGGGGATGCTCGGGAACCCCGAGGAGCTGCTCGGCAGTCTCCTCACCCCCGAGGTCCGCCGCACCTCCGACCAGCTGACCGCGGTGGCGATCGTCGTCGACGCCTACGCCGACCACGTCGCCGACCGCGTCGGGCGCCACCTCGTCGGCGCCCATGCCGCCCTGGCCGAGGCCTGGTACCGGCGGCGGATCGAGCGCGGCAAGGGAGAGGAGGCGGCCGGGGCCCTCTTCGGCCTCGACCTCGACCAGCTGCAGGTCGACCGGGGACGGGCGTTCGTCGCCGGTGTCATCGAGCGGGCGGGCGAGGAGGCACTGACCCGGCTGTGGACCTCGGAGCGCACCCTCCCCACGCCGGCCGAGGTCGACGCTCCGGGCCTGTGGCTCGAGCGCATCGACCTGCCCGAGCTCGACGCTCCGGCCGACGGGGAGTCCGCGCCGGGCAGCTAAGCGCGGACCGCCCCGGCCCGTGCCGGCTCCGGGGCGAGCGCGCCTCAGGCCTCGGGCGACCCAGCTCCGGGGGCGTCCGCCCCTTCCACCCCTTCGCCCGCGCCAGCGGGCGGCGGCTCGGCCGGCAGGCCGAGGTCCCACTCGAGGGCGATGTTCTCGCGTTCGGCGTCGCGCACCACGCGCTCGCGGTTGCGCCGGTACTGCGGGTCGTGCGGTGGCAGGAGGACGAGGCGGGCCAGGGTCCGTTGGCGGAACTCCTCGATCAGCGCCGGGTCGCCGTAGTCGGACTGGACCTCCCAGTGGGGTGCCACCGGGCCCAGGTACACCACGCGCACGTGGCCGACGGGAGGCTGGGGCTCCTCCTGCTCGTCGGGTGCGCTCGCTTCCTCGGCTGCGGGGCTCATCGCCGTGGGTCCTCCTCGGATCGTGGCCAGGGGCGAGCCTACCCGCCTGCCGGGTCGGCGCCGAGCGTGACCTCGACGCTCAGGAGGGTGGCGCCTCGGTAGAGCCCGACGCGCACGTGGTCGCCGGGCGCGTGGGGGTGGACGGCGGCGATCAGGCCCTCGGGGCTCGCGACCGGCGTGCCGTCGAAGGAGACGACGACGTCGCCCGTGTCGATGCCGGCGGTCGCGGCCGGGCTGGCTGGCTCGACGCCGAGCACCACGGCGCCCGACGAGGGCGTCAGGTGCTCCAGCTGACGGATGGCTTCTGTCACCGGTCCGACGGTGACGCCGAGGTACGCGGCGTTGCCGGCCGGTGCTGCCGACGGGCCGGAGCTGCCGGCGCCGCTGGTGCCACCGCGCCGCAGCTCGGGCAGGCGCGCCACGACGGCGTCCATGGGGATGGCGAAACCGATGTTCTGCGTCGGGGCGTTCCCGGCGCTCGACGAAGCCACCGCCGTGTTCATGCCGATCACGCGGGCCGACGAGTCGACGAGCGGACCGCCCGAGTTGCCCGGGTTGATCGGCGCGTCGGTCTGCAGGAGCCCGGTCAGGGTCTCGGTCTGTCCACGGTCGTTGGTGGCGGTGAGCGAGCGGTTCTCGGCCGAGATGATGCCCTCGGTCACCGATGGGCCACCCGAGAGCGCCAGGGCGTTGCCGATCGCCAGCACCTCGTCACCGACGCGGGCTGCCGCCGAGCTCCCGAAGACGACGGTGGGCAGACCCGCCACCTGCTCGATCTGGACGAGCGCGAGATCGTGGGCGGGGTCGGTGCCGACCACCCGGGCAGCCCGGGCCTGGCTCTGCCCGAAGAGCGTCACCGTGACGGCCGCTGCTCCGGCGATCACGTGGTCGTTGGTCAGCACCTCCCCTTCGGGCGTGATGATCATGCCCGTACCGGCCGACTGCACGAAGTCCCCCGACGACCCGGTAGGTGCCGACTGCCCCTGGACGGAGACGACCGCGGGCTCCACCTTCGCCAGCACGGCCTGCACGTCGGCCGGGTGGACCAGTGCGCTGCGGTTGGGGAAGAACTGCTCGACGATGGTGCGTTGACCGGTCGATCCCGCCCACACCCCGACGCCCGCTCCCACGCCGGCAGCGAGCACGGCGGTGAGGACCACCACCGCCAGCCAGCTCCGGGGCCCGCCCGGAGGCGCCCAGCCCCGGGGCGCCCGGCGCCTGCGGGCTGGACCTGGGGGTGGCTCGGCGGGCCGCTCGGCACCCCACTCGACGGGAGGCGGCTCGGCGGGCGGCGCCCACGGTGCCGCTGCGTCGGCGGGCGGCGGGACGGCGACAGTGGGCGTGGTCGTCCCGACGGCGAAGCCCGGCGGGATCGGCAGCACGGGGGGTGCGGGGCCCGGCACCGCCCCGCAAGGAGGGCGGGCCTCGGGCCGGGCTGCCTCATTCCGTGGTAGCTCCGACACGCTGGGTGGATCGTGTGCGGCGGGCGAGACCTGCCCCTCGGGCACCTGTCCGGTGCGGCCTCTCGTCGGCGAGCCGGTCGGTCGGGGCCCTTCATAAGAGGGGCCAGGGTCCTCATAAGAATTTGGTGAGGATTCCATCAAAGCTGGCTCATTTCGCACCGTTGGCGCCCTCGGAATGCGACACTAGCGGGCGGAGTGGTCAGGTCCGGCCGCGGCTCGCACGGCGGCGGGCGCGGCGATGCAGCGCCACACACACGACGTCCGCACGAGGAGGATCCATGGGCACAGACTGGATGGCCGAGGGCAAGTGCCGCGAGCTCGACCCGGCGATCTTCTTCCCGAGCGACGGCATCGGCGTCCAGGTCGCCCAGCGGATCTGTGCGGAGTGCCCCGTCGCCGAGCAGTGCCTCCAGTACGCCCTCGACGAACGTGTCGACCACGGCGTCTGGGGCGGCAAGTCCGAGCGCGAGCGGCGCCGCATCCTCCGCCGCCGTCGCCTCTCCCACGTCGCGGTGCGGGCCTGAGCCGCACAGCCGGGGAGCAACCGCCAGGCGGGAGCGGTGGTCGAAGAGGCGCGCTTCGAGTGCGTGGTCAACGTCAGCGAGGGACGCGACCGGACGGTCGTCGCCCGCATCGCCGGTGCCGCCGGTGACCTCCTCCTCGACGTCCACACCGACCCTGACCACCACCGCTCGGTCCTGACGCTCGCGGGCTCGGCCGACGCCGTCGACCAGGCCAGTCGGGCGGTCGTCTCCACGGCGGTCGAGCTCGTCGACCTCACCGTCCACCGAGGTGTCCACCCGCGCCTCGGCGCAGCCGACGTGGTGCCGTTCGTCCCGCTCCCGCCCGTGCCGCACCCGACAGGGGTGGCAGACGCCGGCGACGGCCTGGACGCAGCCATCGTCCTCCGTGACCGGTTCGCCCGTTGGGCCGGCACGGAGCTCGCCCTGCCCTGCTTCCTCTACGGGCCCGAGCGCTCGCTGCCCGAGGTCCGCCGAGGGGCCTTCGCGACGCTTGCCCCGGACACGGGTCCGCCGGCGCCCCACCCGACGGCGGGCGCCACCGCAGTCGGCGCCCGGCTCGTCCTCGTCGCCTACAACCTCGTGCTCGCCCCGGCTCCCGACCGCGAGCACGCAGCTGACGAGCTGGTCGGAGCGGCGCGGCGCATCGCGGCGACGCTGCGCGGCCCGAGCATCCGAGCGCTCGGTCTCGCCGTAGAGGGGACCGGCCAGGTCAGCTGCAACCTCGTCGACCCGCTGGCCGTCGGTCCCGACGTCGTGCACGACCGGGTCGCCGTCGCCGCCGAGAGGGCCGGGCTGGTCGTGGCGCGGGCGGAGCTGGTCGGGCTCGTCCCCGAGGCCGTCCTCGCCCGCGTGCCCGAGCGGCGGTGGGCCGAGCTCGACCTGTCGGCGGAGCGGACGATCGAGGCGCGCCTGGCCGGGCGCGGCCGTCGCCGAGGGCCCCGGGCGTCACCTCGCCCGGGAGACGGGATCGCCTAGGAGGCGGTGACCGCCGTGCGCCGCTGCAGCGCCCGCTGCCGGCGCAAGCGCCGGCGCTCACGCTCCGAGAGCCCCCCCCAGATGCCGAACTTCTCGCCGTTGGCGAGGGCGTACTCGAGACAGTCCTCGCGGACCACGCACCCCCGGCACACTTCCTTCGCCTCACGCGTCGACGCGCCCCGCTCCGGGAAGAACAGGTCGGGGTCCACGCCCATGCAGTTCGCCTTGACCTGCCAACCGCGCTCTTGGTGGCCGTACATCAGCGACACGATGTCCACCGGTACGCCTCCCCTCACCATTGAGCAACGCCGGCCGCCGTGGCCTCGCGTCGCACGGATGTAACTACAACGGTGTCATCTTTCCGCATCGCACCACTGAACGCAAGGTGAATTCCACGCAACACGCCGCCGTGACCAGGTGCCGCGCCGCGAGGGAGGCGGCGTCCGCCGGAGTAGGGGTGCGCTCGGGGCTCCCGCCGGCGGCACGTGCGGCCGCCACGGGGCGGCGGCACCCGGGGCGGGCTCAGCCGGTCCGGCGCGAGCGCCGGGTGGTGCGGTGGCGCAAGAAGTCGACGAGCACGTAGTCGCCGAGATCGGAGGGGGTCGTGGCGAAGGCCCGGCCCTTGTTGATCCGGGTCAGCTGCTCGATGAAGCCCTGCAGCCCGTGGTCGGGCTCGAGGAGGAACGTGTTGATGGTGATCCGGGCGCGGGTGCAACGGAGCACCTCGGCCAGGGTCACCTCGAGCGTCTCGGGGACGGGCGGGTAGTTGAAGAAGACGTCGTAGTCCGTGCCCGCCGGGTCGGCGATGATGTGGGCGGTCGGCTCGCCGTCGGTGACCAGGATGATCTGCTTGGTCCCCGGCTGGTGCGCCAGCATGCGACGGGCGAGGATCAGCCCGTGCTGGAGGTTGGTGCCGTAGACGTAGTCCCAGCTGACCGTGGGCAGGTCGTCGGGCTCGATCACCCGGGCGACCTCCGAGAACCCGACGATGCCCAGGTAGTCGCGCGGGAAGCGGGTCGTGATCAGGGTGTGCAGGGCGAGCGCCATCTTCTTCGCGGGGACGAAGTTGTCGCGCATCGGCATCGACAGCGACAGGTCGAGCAGGAGCACGGTCGCCGTGCGGGTGAGCGCCTCCGTCTCGACCACCTCGAAGTCCTCGGGGGACAGGCGGACCGGCACGCCGCTCCCCGATCGCCGTACGGCGTTGTGGACCGTCCGTGACAGGTCGAGGTTGAAGGGGTCGCCGAACTCGTAGGGCTTCGTTGTCTCCTCGCGGTCGTGCCCGGCGCCTGACCACGTCGTCCGGTGGCTGCCGAGCCGGTCCTTGGCGAGCTGGTCGAAGAGGTCGGAGAGCGCCTGCTGGCCGATCCTGCGGATGCCCTTGGGAGTGAGCTCGAAGCGGCCCTCGCGCTGGTCGATCAGCCCGGCGTCGGCGAGCCGGCGGGTGAGCCGGGCGAGGCGGTCGAGGGAGCGCGCGGCGTCCTCGCCGAGGTGGCGGGCGACCTTGTCGAGGTCGACCTCCGAGAGGGCGGCGGGCGAGCTCGCCGAGCGCAGGTACGCCTCGAGCTCGTCGAGGTCGCGCAGGCGGGCGGCGGCGTCCGCTGCGTCGCCCATGCCGAGGGGCTGGTCGCCGCTGAACCGGTAGCGCTGGTCCCACCCCGCATCGGGAAAGGCCCGTTGCAGGTTGTTGGCCAGACGGTCCACCTGCCAGCGCAGGTCGAGGTCCTCGAGGAGCGCCTCGGCCAACCCCTGCAGCTGGGCCCGCTGCTCGGGGGACATGGAGTTCCACATCGCCTGGGCGGCGGCCATCGAAGCGGCCAGCTGCTCGAGGAGCTCGTCGAGCGTGGCCGGGTTGCCCGGGAAGAGGTCGCCGAAGCGCTCCATGAACGACTCGAAGCTCGGGTCGAGCTCCTCGCCCGCCTCGCGCTGCTCGAGCATCCGGTTGAGGGCGTCGAAGGCGTCGCGCATGCGGGCGAGCTGCTCGGGGTCGGGGTTGGCCAGAGCCTCGGAGACCTGCTCGAAGTAGCTCTTCGTGACCTCCTGGCGGAGGCGGTCGAGGAGGTCCTCGAAGTGCTGGCGGGCCTCTGACGACACGAACTCGTACTGCTGGAGCCCCCGGACCATGCCCGACAGGTCGGACGGCAGGAGGTCGAGCTGCATGCGGCGCTCGTCAGCGACCTCGTCGGTCACCTCGCGCCGACGCTCGTCCCCGGACGCCTGGGCCTCGGCTTGGAGGGCGTCGATGCCCTCTCGCTCCTCGCCGACGACCTCGGCCAGCTCGTCGGCGATCTCGCGGAAGGCCCCCCCGAGGTCGCCCCGCTCGAGCTGCTCCTGGCGCTCCTGGCGCACCCGGTCGAGCAGCTCGCGCAGCCCCTGGACGTCCTGGCCGTCGGGCGTGCGCCACCCGCGGTTGAGCATGCGCCGCAGGGCCTCGTGGAGGTCGCCGTTGGCCAGCAGGTCGTCGGTCAGCTGGGCGAGCACGGCGTCGGTGTCGTCGACCAGCCCCTCTTGGGAGCCGTCCCACCGCCGGTACTCGAACTGCCAGGGCACGGCCGGACCTCAGCCCCGTCCCCGGTAGATCGCCCGGAGCCCGACGGCCTCCTTGTTGAGGCGCTTCGTCAGGTGGAGCCCCTCGAGGACGAGCTCGCAGGCGCTCGCAACCACGCCGGGCTCCTCGGTGCCACCGGCCAGCGCGAGGACCGGCTCGGCGAGCGCGGGAAGCCGCTCGAGGGTGTCGAGGTAGGCCCCCGAGGGCAGGTCGTCGCCGGCGTGCACGACCATGTCCTCGGTGAAGGCCCCGACCACCGCCTGGGGGTTCGCCATGCGCACCCGCCGGCGGAAGACCGTCACTACGGCGGCCGACACCAGCTGGCCGATGAGCAGGTCCTCGCGTCCCTCCTCGAGGGTCTCGACCTCGACCTTGCCCTGGGTCGACGCGACGAGGGACTGGAGGTCCGAGACGCGGGGTGCGGCGTCGGCCTCGCCAGTGCGCAGCGAGCGGCGCATGGCGCTCGCCACCATCGTCTCGTAGTTGGCCACGGTCAGGCGGACCGACACCCCGGAGCGCTGGTTCAGGTGCGGGCTCTCGCGGGCCAGCTGGCTCAGCTCGGCCACCACCTCGGCCATGAAGTCGGGGACGAGCACCCGCGGCAGCCCGTCGTCCGCCACGGCGGCCGGCTCCCCACCCTCGCCCGGGAGGTCGGCCTCCTGCCGGGCGATGGCCAGCTCCGTCTCGGTGTCGGGCGGGTAGTGGGTGCGGATCTGGGCGCCGAAGCGGTCCTTCAGCGGGGTGATGATGCGCCCCCGGTTCGTGTAGTCCTCGGGGTTGGCCGTGGCCACGAGCACGATGTCGAGCGGCAGGCGCACCCGGTGCCCGCGGATCTGGACGTCGCGCTCCTCGAGCACGTTGAGCAGGCCGA
>CAZSYT010000067.1:0-18526 GCA_964610905.1 uncultured Acidimicrobiaceae bacterium | reverse complement strand
GCCCCGCGGCACGGCCCTCCGGGGCCCGCGGCACGGCCCTCCGGGGCCCCGCGGCACGGCGGGGCAGGGCCGCCCGGGAAGGGCGCCGGGGCGGCGCACGTGCCGCCTCGACATCCGGGTCGCTCCCGCTCGTCCGGCGGTCGGCCCGGCCTCAGCGGCCCCACAGGCGCTCGCCGAGGCCCGACGCCCGAGCGGCCGGTCGGTCCACGGCGTGGCGCACGGAGGCCTCGTCGGCGACGACGGTCACCTTGCGACGAGCGCGGGTGAGGGCGGTGTAGAGGAGCTCGCGCGTGAGGATCGGCGAACCGGCGGCCGGGAGGGCGACGATGGCGTGGTCGAACTCGGAGCCCTGGCTCTTGTGGACGGTCATCGCCCACCACGTCTCGGACTCGGGGAGGCGCGCCACCGGGACGGTCCGCACGCCGGGGCCGTCGGTGACCGCCAGCACCGGGATGCTCCCGGCGCGGACGACGACGCCGGCGTCGCCGTTGGCCAGGCGCTCGAGCGGGTCGTTGCGGGTCACGAGCACGGGCGTCCCGACCGGGTACCGGCCACGCCCGGCCCGCTCGCCGCCGGCAGCCACGACCTCCTCCTCGATCCGACGGCTCCAGTCGGCCAGGCCGAGGCGGCCCCGTCGGGTGGCGGCGAGCACCTTCACCCGGCCCGCCGCCTCGAGCGCGCCGCGGGCGTCCCCGGCCCGGGCCCGGGCGACGACGTCGAGCGCGGCACCGGACGCCTGGGCGACCACCTCGGCGAGCCCTGCGCCGTCCTCGGGCCGTACCCAGGTGACGTCGGCCCAACCGGCACCGAGGGCGGCCAGCGCCCCTTCCGCGTCGCCACGCCGCACGAGGTCGGCGAGCGAGGCGATCCCCGAGCCGGCGCCGAACCGGTGCACGCGCTCGAGCACGGTGACGGCGAGGCGGCCCGGGACCTCCCCAGCGCCACCCGCAGCGCTCGACGCACCCGGACCGACGAGGTCGCGCATGACCGTGCCGGCCTCCACGCTGGCCAGCTGGGACGGATCGCCCACCAGCACGAGGCGTGCACCGGGGCGGAGGGCCCGCACCAACCGGCCGAGCACGGGCAGGGACACCATCGAGGTCTCGTCGACGACGACGAGGTCGTGCGGGAGCAGGCGGTCGCGCCCGGCGCCCCACCCTCCCCCGGGACGCCCCACGAGTCGGTGGACGGTGGTCGCCTCGACGCGCCCGAGCTCGTCCACCGCACCGGCGTCGAGAGCCCCCTCGGTCCGGGCCTCCTCCACGGCTGAGCGGAGGGCGGCGGTCAGTCGGGCCGCGGCCTTGCCGGTCGGCGCGGCAAGGGCCGCCGTCGCCACGCGCCCCTCGGCAGCCGCGAGGCGCCACTCGGCGGCGAGCAGCCGGGCCACCGTCCGGGTCTTCCCCGTGCCCGGACCGCCGGCGACCACCGACACCCGGGCCGACAGCCCGAGGCGGGCGGCTCGGCGCTGGAGGTCGTCGCCGACCGGGCCCGCCTCGGGGACCTCCGCCCCCCCGGTCCCGGGGCCGCCGGCGGGGCCGACCGGGGGGAAGAGGGCGTCGAGGACCTCGTCTCGCCCCGGAGCTGGTGGGCGCTCGGGAAGCGACGCCCGCGCCAGCAGCTCCGCCGCGACGTCGACCTCGGCCCGCCAGAGCCGCTGGAGGTAGAGGGAGCGCCCGTCGAGGACGAGGGGGAGGACGGGGTCGCGCCCCACCTCGTCGGGCGCGGACACGACGGGACTCGCGGCCAGGGCCGCCGACCACGCCCCGGGCTCGGGCCAGGGGAGGGCGGCGGCGTCACCGGTCCCGTCGCCGTCGACGAGGAGGTCGGCCACGGCGTCGAGCTCGAGGCGGACGTGGCCGAGCTGGGGCGCCTGGGTGGCGGCGGCGAGGCCGAGGACGGTCGGCTCGTCGAGCCCGGGGACCAGTCGGGCGACGGTCGCCGCCACGTGGCACGCCGTCGGTCCGAGCACGCCGGCGGCGACGTAGGGAGCGAGCACCGCCTCGGGCGACGGTCGGGCCCCGGGCGGGCCCTCGGCGGGTGGGATGGCGGTCACGACCCGGCCCTGGGGCGGTGCGCGGGCTCGGTGGGAGTGGGCTCGTGCCGGCCGGCGAGGAGGTCGCTGACCGCGTCGACGAGGGCGGGGGCGACGCGCCAGCCGAAGACGCCCGGCGGGCTGCCCGGGTCGTCCGGACGGGCGACGAGGCCTCGGAGGAACAGGTAGGCGACCCCGCCGAGGTGGGTCGCAGGGTCGTAGCCGGGCAACCGCCACCGCAGGTAGCGGTGGAGCGCGACGGCGTACAGGAGGGCCTGCAGCGGGTAGTCGTGGTTCACCATTGCGGCCGCGAGCGCCCCCTGCCCGTAGTCGTCGGGTCGCACGGGGCGGTCCGGGCGGTGCAGCCGGTTCGTCTTGTAGTCCACGACGACGAAGCGCGGGCCCTCGCGCCCGGGTACCCGGACCACCGCGTCGATCGACCCGGTCAGGTGGCCGGCCAGGAGGGTGCGGGCGTCCGGACGCCCGGCCAGGCCCGCTCCCCACCGGGCGATCCGCTCGGCCGTCGTGGCGTCGAGCCCGTCGGCGGCGCCGTCGCGCACGCGAGCGGCCACGAGCGCCCCGATACGTGCCAGCGACGCCTCGGGCGTCCCGGCGCTCCCGAGGCGTAGCTCGAAGCCGAGCTCGTCGAGTCGGTCGGCACGGGCGATGTCGCCCAGGCGACGCTGGCCGAGCACGGGCCCGAGCGGCGCGTCGAGCACCTCGGCCAAGGCGTCGGCCAGCGCACCGGCGTCGACGGGTGCACCCGGCACGGCCGGCCGCCGGGAGCACGCGTCCTCGACCGCGGCGAGGAGCGCCCCCCGGCGGTCGGCCGCGGCGAAGTCGGTGGCCTCGAGGACGGCATGGACGAGCGTGCCGAAGACGTTCCCCGCCGGGAGGGCGGCGAGGCCGTTCGGCAGGGCTCCGGTGGCCAGCTCCCCGGCGCCCGCCGGCCCGGAGGGCTCGTCGTCGGGCTCGTCGGCCGCACCGCGGTCCCCGCCGCTCGGGTCTGCCGGGTCGTGGCCGGCGAGCGCCGCCGCGGTGAGCGCCGAGAACGACCACCGGCGCGTCGACCGGTCGAGCGCACGGCCGATCGTGGCGACGGCGAGCGGGCGGGCGGGCGCCGGCGCGTACGGGCGGACCGGCGCCCGAGGGAGCGCGCGGGGCCCCACGACGGCGACTCGCACGAGACCGGCCGCCGCTGTCACCACGGGAGCGAGGGCGTCACGGGAGGCCGGGCCGTCGCCAGGGAGGGGCACCGGGTCGGCGACGAACCGGGTGGGGTCGACGACGCCGTCGGTGCGCCCGAAGAGGACCCGGGCCAGGCCAGTTCGCTCGGCACCGGGCACCGGCGCCCACCACACGGCGACCTGGTGCTTTGCCCGCGTCAGGGCGACGTAGAGGAGGCGGAGGCTCTCACCGACCCACTCCCGCTCCATCGACGCGAGCCGCGCGGCGGCGCCTGCCCGGTCCGGCCACTCCTTCCCCTGGGCCACGTCGTGCGCCCGGGCACCGTCGTCGGGACGGTGGTAGTCGGCGAGCGTCCGACGCGTCGCGGACTGGAAGAGGTTCGGCACGCACACGATGCCGAACTCGAGGCCCTTGGCCGCCCACACCGTCAGCACCTGCACGGCGTCGCCGGACCCCTCGGTCCTCCGGGCGTCGGGGCGGTCGCGCTCCCCGTCGGAGGACGCGCCGCCGAGGTCCCCGGCGAGGCGGTCGAGCAGGCTCGCGGCGCCGGCGTGCGACTGCGCCGGCACGCCGGCCAACAGCTCGGCGACGTGGTCGAGGTCGGTCGCCGAGCGCTCGCCCTCGGGGAGGCCGAGCACCCGGGCGACGACGCCCGTGTCGGTCCGCGCCCGGTGCACGAAGGCGGCCGGACCCGCCTCGGCCAGCACCTCTCCCCAGCGACGCAGGTCCTCGTGCACGCCGACCAGCTCCTCGTCCCCCCGGGCGTCGAGCTCGACGGCGGACCAGCCGTAGAACCACGAGAGCGCGACCGATCGGGCCCGGCCGTCGTCCGAGGGATGGGCGACGCCTTCGAGCAGGCACCGCCACTGGTCCGCGGCCTCGGTTTCGAGCACGCTGGGCCCGGCGGCGACGACGGCCGGGATGCCGCCGGCGACGAGGGCGGCACGGACCTGCTGGGCCACGGCACCGGTCGTGACCAGCACGGCGACGTCCGACGGGCGCACCGGGCGCCCGTGCCCGGCCGGCTCGTCCCCGTCTCTGACGCGGGACCCGGCGAGGTGGCCGCCCACCACGTCGACGAGGTCGGCGAGCACGGCGTCGAGGGCGTCGCCGACCGGCACCCGGGCCCGCCCGCCCTTGGTGGTGCGGACGAGCCCGTCTCCCATGGCCAGGCGGACCTCGACGGGGATCGCGGGCTCCCCGGTGCCGGTGACGAGGCGCGCTCCCCGGTTGGCCTCGCACGCCCGCACCGGCCGGAAGGCGATCGCCGGGTCGCCGAAGGTCACGCCGTCGAGGAGGGCTCCGAGGCCTGCGAGCAACGGCGCGTCCGAGCGCCAGTTGGTGTCGAGCGAGGCGCGCGCCACCGTCGACCCGTCGGCCACGGCCGCCAGGTAGGTGGGGATGTCCGCGCCGCGGAAGCCGTAGATGGCCTGCTTGGGGTCGCCGACCAGCACGAGGGTCGTCCCGCTGCCCTCGTCGCCGAAGAGGGTCGAGAAGATGTCCCACTGCACCGGGTCGGTGTCCTGGAACTCGTCGACGAAGGCGACCCGGAAGCGCGAGCGCAGCGCGTCGACGACGGCGGGCCCCGTGGGCCCGTGGACGGCGTCGCGCAGGTCGGCGAGGACCATGTCGAAGCTCCGGACGCCGGCGGCGCGCTGGTGGTGGTCGAGCTGGGCGAGGCTCCGGCGCACCAGCTCGGCGAGCAGTCGAGCGCGCGGCGACGCTCCGGGCGCGTCGAGCGAGGGCTCCACCGCGGTGTCGGGGGTCCGGGCGCACGCACGCGTCTCTTCGACCAGCTGGCGGAGCCGGGGGAGGTCGGTCGCCGGGACGCCCTCGGCGGCGGACGTGACGAGCACGTCGGCGCACACCTGCCGGACCAGACGGTCGGCCGACCCGGCCGGGACGAGGTCGGGGTCCACGCCGCTCCCCAGCCCCAGGGTGGGCAGCGCCTGGGTGGCGAAGCCGTGGATGGTGAGGACGGACGCCCCGTCGAGCTCGGCGACGGCGCGCTCGAGGCGAGCGAGGCGTTCGGTGGCGTCGCGGGCTGCGAGGTGGGCGAGCAGGGGGTCGCCGGGGTCCGAGGCCGGCTCGTCGCCGCGCAGGCGGGCCACGGCGGAGAGCAACCGGGAGCGGACCCGGTCGCGCAGCTCGGCGACGGCAGCGCGCGTGAACGTGACGAAGAGGAGCTCCGAGACGGGGACGTCGGCCTCGGCGACGAAGCGCACGGCGAGGGTGGCGAGCGCGAACGTCTTGCCCGTCCCGGCGCTCGCCTCGATGGCCGTCCGACCCGATGGCAGCGGGCCGAGGAGGTCGAAGGTGCCCGGGCGCCCGGGCGCGACGGTCACGGGTCGGCCGCCTGTGCGTCGGCGCCTCGGCCGTCGACGGGGCCAGCGTCGGCGGGGCCCTCGTCGACGGCGACGGACGCCTCGACGGCGCCCCACAGGTAGTGCGCGAACCGCTCGACCCGCCCGCCGGGGCCGGGCGGGTCCCCGGGCCAGGCGGCGAGGGCGAGCAGGCCGGCCAGGTCGAGGTCGCCGTAGACGAGCCGAGCCGCCCCGTCCCCGTCCCCGGGAGGACCGAACCGGTCACCGCGCCACAGGTCCGGCGTCGCGCTCCCTCGGTGCACGTGGTACGAGAGCGTGGGGAAGAGCGGCAGCGGGCTCCGCAGGCCGCTCCGGAAGCAGTCGACGACGACGGCGAGCGCGGCGCGGGCGGCCCGTCGGGCCTCGGCGCCGCCGGCGACCGGTCGGAGCCGCACCGTCGTCGTCGCACCGGCCGACGCCGGGCTGCCGAACGGGCTCCGCCCCACGACGACCGCTCGCCTTGCCGTGGAGCCGTCGGCACCCGCGGTGCCGGAGGTGCCCGGGGGGACCTCCCCGGCCACCAGCGCGACGAGGTCGAGCCAGGCTCGGACAACGGCCCGTGGAGCGACGCGCGAACACCCGACGAGGGCTGGACCTGCGCCGTCACGGCCGGGCCGGACCTCGACGGTGCCGACCACCCGGGTCCCGTCGTCGAGCACGACGTCCACCGGCACCGGCGTGGGCGGACCCTGCCGAAGCCCGAGCGACGCGGCGTCCTCGACGACGGCGAGGGCCGTGGCCGCCACCTCGTCGAGGACGCGTGCCCCGAGGTCGCCCGGAGGCACGGTGCCCGACCGCCGCTCGGCCCGTTCCCACGCGGCGCGGTCGTGGCCGGCGAGGAGCGCGGCGACCAACCGCTCGCCCAGCTGCCAGCGCACCAGCGTGTCGACCTCGACCGGCAGCACCTCCTCGTCCAGCTGGCGGGCGCCGCCGACGTGGAGACGGAGCCGGTCGCGGAGGAACGACGACGTCGGGTCGTCGAGGAACCGGCCGAGGTCGGCCAGGTCGACGACCTGCTCGGCTCGCTCGGGGAGCGGCTCGGCGAGGAACGGCCCGGGCGCGGTGGCGCTCCGGCGGGCCAGAGCCCCGGCCAGCCCCTGGGGGTCGAAGCCGAACGGCCGACCTGCAAGGACGGCACCCACCTCGAAGTATGTCGGGTCGGCGCCCTGGCGCGGGTGCTCGACCTCGAGCCGGGCGGCCAGCGCCGGTCGGTCGCGCGGGTCGACCGAGGCCAGGACGGCGTCGCGGAGCTCGGCGACCGGCGTGGCCGGCGGCACCGGCTGGTCGGTGCGCACGTCGCGCCCGTCCCGCACGACGACCAGGACGTCGCGGGCAGCCAGGACCGTCTCGAGCAGGGCTTGGCGGACCTCGGCCCGGCCGTCGGGATCGCCGGCCGCGGGGTGCGCTCCGAGGAGGTCGTCACCGTCGCCAGGGGCGCTCTTGAGGGCGCGCTCGTCGGCGCCGAGCAGGCAGACGACGCGGTGCGGCAACCACCGCAGGGGACGGAGCGAGCTCACGACCATCCCACCCCGGAAGAAGTCGGGCCGACCCGGGCCGCCGGCCAGGCGTCCGGCGAGCAGTCGGCGGAGGTCGGGAAAGGCGAGCGGCACGGACGCGTCGTCGCCGGCAGCGGCGGCTTCGCGACGGAGACCGGCGAGCAGAGAGACGAGGGCGTCGGCCTGCCACGGTTCGTCGGGCGGGGCGGCGACCAGGGCGTGGGCCACCCCGGCGACCAGGTCGAGCCACTCGACGAGGCGACGCTCGGAGTCGGTGGCGACGACGAGGCGCCGCAGGGCGTCGAACGCCTCGGCCAGCCGACCGGCCCGCTCGGCGTCGTCGCCGTCGACGTCGAGGGTGCACAGCTCGCCCACGGCCAACGCCGGGGGATCGGGGGCGACGGCCACACCGACCAGGAGCCGGTCGAGCGCGTCCTGCCACGAGTTGGTGTCGATCGACGCAGGGACGCCGAACCGGGCCCGGTGGGTCGCGTCGAGCCCCCAACGGACGTTGGCCCGGCGCGCCCACTCGCCGATCCGGTCGAGGTCGAGATCGGTGAGGCCCAGCCGCGTCCGCACGGGGGCGAGGGCGAGGACGTCGAGCACCTCGTCCGCCGCCAGTCGCCCGGCGGCGAGCTCGAGGACGGCGTCGAGGGCGGTCAGCACCGGCTCGTCGGACCGAAGCGACCGGTCGGCCAGCCGGTAGCGCAGGTGGGGGGCTCCGCCGGCATGGCCGTCGCCGGACGGCCGCTCGCCGGCGGGGGGTCCGAGGACGGCGGTGACCACGGGGGCGAGCTCGTCGAGGGCCGGGCACACGACGACGACGTCGTCCTCCGACAGGGTCGGGTCGTCCGCGAGGAGGTGGCAGACGACGTCGCGGAGCACCTCGACCTGCCGGCTCCGTCCGGGGCAGGCGTGGAACTGCACCGAGCGGTCCGACGGGTCGGGACGGAGGTCTCCGCGCCCGGCTCGATCGTGGCGGAGGTCGGCCTGCAACCGGCCGAGCAGGGTGGCAGCCGGCCGGTCTCCGGTCGCCACCGGGACGGGTCGGGCCGGCACGGCACCACGGTCGGCCGCGTCGGCCAGCAGGGCGGCCGTCTCGACGTGCGTGCGGCCCCACGAGCGCAGGAGCGGGTGACGCACCCGGCCGAGGTCGACCTCGGCGCGCAGGCGGAGCGCTCCCCCCGCCGGCGGTGCGGCGCCCACGACGTGGCGCGCCGCCCCGGGCGAGGGCTCGAGCAGGTAGACGTGGACGTCGTGCCGGGCGGCCAGGGCCGCCGCGAGCGGGACGAACTCGGCCCCGCCCGGCAGGACCGAGAGGCCGAAGAGGGCCACCCGCTCGGGGAGCGCGACGACGAGGTCGCCAGCGGCCAGTCGGTCGAGGAGCTCCGGGAGCCGCTCGGCGGGACTGGCGACGCCCAGCCGGTGGCGGACCCGCCGCCACAGGACCGGCTGCCACCGGAGCCGACCGTCGAGGGACGCCCCCGACGCGCCCACGTCGCGTCCCTCGGCCCAGGCGCGCACCAGGGCGGGCCGGTGGACGGCGTACCGGTCGAAGAGGTCGGCCACCCGCCGCGCCCGTGCGTAGCGGCTGCTCGACGGCGCGCCGACGAGCGGCCCGAGGTCCGGGTCGCCCCGGCCGGCGTCGAGCTCCGCGAGGACCGCCCACGTCAGCCGTCCCACGTCCCACGGGTCGTCGTCCCCGCCGAGGCCGGCTCGCAGCACCTCGGCGCGGAGCGCGCCGGGGAACGGGGCGCGGATGTTGGCGGCCACGCCGTCGCCTCGTCCGGGCTCGCTGGCGCCCAAGGTACGGGCGAGCTCGAGGGCGAGCCAGCGGCGCATCCCCTCGGAGGGGACGGCGACCCACTCGGGCGACAACGGGTCGGCAGGCGCCTCGGCCAGCACCCCGGCCAGGTGCCCGGCCAGCGGCTCGACCCGGTCGGCCGTGTACAGGTGGAGCACGGCCGCAGACGCTAGCGGCGGGGTGCGACGACCCGCCCCGGTCCCCGGGGCCGGGGCGTCCCGGCGGAGCTCAGCCGCAGAGCCCCTTCACCGTGGCGACGAGGTCGACGGAGCGCTGGTCGCCGACGGGCACCGGTGCGACCTGCAGGTGGGTGACCCCGGCCTCCGCGTAGGCGGCGATCCGCTCGGCCACGTAGCCGGCCGGCCCGCACAACGTCGTGCGCTCGAGCAGCTCGTCGGGCACGGCTGCGGCGGCCTCGTCCTTCTTCCCCTCCAGGTAGAGGTCCTGGATGGTCTCGGCGGCCGCCTCGTAGCCCGAGCGGCGCGCCACGTCGTTGTAGAAGTTCCGGCCCTTCGCTCCCATGCCCCCGATGTACAGGGCGAGCATGCCGCGTGCGAGGTCGCGCACCGCTCGGACGTCGGGGCCGTCCCCGATGGCGAGCAGGCCACCGGCGGCGACCCGGAGCGGGGGTCGGGAGGGGTCGCGCCGGGCCGCGCCCTCGTCGAGGGACGGTCCCCAGACGTCCCTGGCCCGCTCGGGGACGAAGATCATCGGGAGCCAGCCGTCCGCGATCTCGGCGGTCAGCGCCACGTTCTTCTCGCCGAGCGACGCGATCCACACCGGGATGTCGGAGCGCACGGGGTGGCCGATGATCTTGAGGGCCTTGCCCAGCCCGGTCCCCTGGTCCGCAGGGAGCGGGACCGTGTAGTGGCGCCCCTCGTGGACGAGCGGCGTCTCGCGGCGCCACACCGCCCGGCAGATCTCGACGACCTCGCGGGTCCGGCCGAGGGGGGCCGTGTACGGGACACCGTGGAAGCCCTCGACGACCTGCGGGCCCGACGCCCCGAGCCCGAGCTCGAAGCGGCCCTCGGAGAGGGCGTCGAGCCCGGCGGCCGTCATGGCGAGCAACGTCGGGGTGCGCGTGTAGATCGGCAGGATGGCCGACCCGATCGTGACGCGCTCGGTGAGGGCGGCGAGGTACCCCATCAGGCTCGGCCCGTCGAAGCCGTAGGCCTCGGCCACCCACACCATGTCGAGCCCCGCCCTCTCCCACTCGGCGACCCGGGCCGCCGACTGGCGGAACCCTCCGGCGTAGCTGAGCATCGTGGTGATCTGCATGGGGCCGTGGCGCTCCTCGGTCGTGCCGGTGGGGACCGGACGTCGCCGATTCTGGCACCCCTCACCTCGACGGCGCGGCTCAGGTCCCCCAGGCCCCCGGGTCGGCACGGTGCTCGGCGACCCGGGCGGCGAAGGCGGCCGCCTGCGAACGCCGGCTCATGCCCAGCTTGGCCAGCAGGTTGGAGACGTAGTTCTTCACCGTCTTCTCGGACAGGAAGAGCTCGGCCCCGATCTGCCGGTTGGTCTTCCCGTCGGCGATCAAGGCGAGGATCTCGCGCTCGCGCCCGGTGAGCTGGTCGACGTCGTCGGAGCGAGCGTGGTCTCGGCGGATACGGTCGACGACCCGGCGTGCCGTCGCCGTGTCGATGAGCGATCGGCCGTTCGCCACCGCACGGATGGAGCTGACCAGCTCGTTGCCTTGGATCTGCTTGAGGAGGTACCCGGAGGCACCAGCGAGGACGGCCTGGGCGAGCGCGTCCTCGTCGGCGAACGACGACAGCATCAGGCAGGCGACCTCGGGGTGCTCGGCACGGATCTGGCGGCACACCTGCACGCCGTCCCCGTCGGGCAGGCGCACGTCGAGGACGGCGACGTCGGGGCGGACGAGCGAGACGACCGCTGGGGCGTCGACGGCCGATCCGGAGTCGCCCACCACCTCGATGTCGTCCTCGGCCTCGAGCAGCTTGCGGAGGCCCTCGCGTACCACCTGGTGGTCGTCGAGCAGGAACACGCGGACGCTCATGGGACCAGTGTCCTCCTTCGCTCCGGTGAGCACCAGGGACGGCCCCTGCGCTCGCATGGCAGGATGCGGTCGTGCCGTACCGCGACGTCGCGGACCCCGCCCAGCTGCGGGCCCTGCTCGGCGTGCTCACATACGTCCACGAGGCCGTCGAGGTCCCCGCCGTGCTCCGGCGGGTGGCCGACGGCGCCCGGTCCCTCACCGGGGCGCGGTACGCCGCCGCCGGCCTGGCCGACCGGACGGGCCAGGTCCTCGAGGCCTTCGAGACCGTGGGCGTCGACGCGGGGACGGCCGCGGTGATCGGTCGGCACCCGACGGGCCTCGGCCTCCTCGGAGCGGTGCTGCACGACCCGCGACCGCTCCGTCTGGCCGACCTCCGCGCCCACCCGGCAGCGGTCGGCTTCCCCCGAGGACATCCGCCGATGCGCTCGCTGCTCGCCGTCCCGCTCGTCGTCGACGAGGAGGTCCGCGGTGCGCTCTACGTCGCCGACAAGGTCGGCGGCGGCGACTTCACCACCGACGACGAGCGTCTCCTCGTGTCCCTCGCTGCCACGTCGGTGGGCGCGATCGAGCACAGCCGGCTGCTCGAGCAGGTCCGCGAGCTGACGCTCGTCGCGGATCGTGAGCGGATCGCCCGCGACCTCCACGACACGGTCATCCAGCGCCTCTTCGCCGTCGGCCTCGAGCTGCAGTCCGTCCTGCCCATGGCCCAGGGAGAGGTCGGCGAGGTCGTCGACGCCGCCGTCGAGGACCTCGACGACATCATCCGCGAGGTGCGCACGGCGATCTTCGCCCTCGAGCCGGCCCCGCACGACCCCCCGAGCCTCACCGGCCGGGTCAACGAGGTGTGCTCCGAGGCGAGCGAGGCGCTCGGCTTCGCACCCGTGCTCAGGGTCGTCGGGCCTCTCGACGACGAGGTGTCGGAGGACGTCGCCGCCGAACTGCTGGCCACCGTGCGCGAGGCGCTCACCAACGTCGCCCACCACGCCGGCGCCACCCGCTGCGCGGTCACCGTCGACGCGCGAGACGACCTCCTCCTGCAGGTGGTCGACGACGGCTCGGGCCTCGGCCGGAGGGCCCGGCGTGCTCCGGGCCACGGCCTGGCCGACATGGCGGCGCGCGCCGAGGTCCTCGGCGGTTCCCTCTCGACGGACAAGGCTCCGGGGGGCGGCGTCGCCCTCACGTGGCGCGTGCCGCACGCGCGCTCGGCACGCTGAGCCGACGGGGGGGCGCCGGCGAGCAGGGTGGCCGCACAGCACCTCGGTCACCGGCTCCGGGCCTGCGCGCCGGGCCGTGCCCGCAGGGCACCGTGGAGGCCCGTCGAGACGAGGAGCAGCGGCGGCCGCGAACCGGCGAGCACCCCTCGGACGACTCGTGCCCGTCCGGCCGACGGATCGCCCTGCCAGCACAGGATGATGAGGTCGGAGCGCCGGCCGGCACGCCGGATGAGACCGGCGGGGTCGCCGCTCGCCACGGTCAGGCCGCCCTTCTCGACGTGCTGTCGCCGCCGGAGCTCGGCGTGCCAGGCCTCGGCGTGGTGACCCGGCCCCTCCCAGATCATCGGCCGCGTCCGGGGGGTGAGGACGTGGAGCTGGCCGACGGTCACCCCGAGCGCTCGAGCACGGTGGACGAGCGGGGCCAGCACGTCGCGCTCCTCGGGCGACCGGTCGACGGGCACGAGCAGGCGCCGCAGGTGGACCGGTGCGCCGTCGGCCACGACCTCGAGGCCGGGCAGGACGAGCGCCAGGTGGTCGCCGGTCCGGCTGAGGATCGCCTGGCCGACGTCGGCCTCCTCCGGCGCGGCCGGCCACGGGTCCGAGACCGGCGTGGCGTCGGCCACCTCAGCCACCTCGCCGACGAGCGGCCACCACGGCTCTGGGACGTCGGGCGCGTCGACCATCACGTGGAGCCGGCGACGCCCACCGGTGTCGGTCATGTCAACCACCTCCCGGGAGGCTCGATCCGCCGGCGCACGCCCGCCACCGACACCTCCACCGGGGCCGTGCACGCCACGTGCACCCCGTCGGGCCGGAGCCGCAGCCTGACGGGCACGCCCCGCCACCGCACGCCGACGCGGAGCTCGCTCCACCCCTCGGGCAGGTGGGGGTCGACGGCCAGCACGCTCCCGCCAGGACGCTCGGGGAGCACGCCGCCGAAGCCGTGGACGACGGCCTGCCAGATGCCACCGAGGTTGGCGAGGTGGAGGCCGCTGGCCGTGGTCTCGGTCAGGTCCTCCAGGTCGATGGCGGCGGCCAGCCGGAGCAGCGCGAGCGCCTCGGCGGTCCGGCCGGCACGGGCGAGGACGTACGCGTGGGCCGACGGTGACAGCGAGCTGCCGTGGGCGGTGCGGGGCACGTAGTGGTCGAGGTCGGCGGCGAGCGAGCCCGGTCCGGCCTCGTCCGGCACGAGCATGTGCGCCATCAGGACGTCCGCCTGCTTGACGACCTGGGTGCCAGCCAGGCGCTCGCGGCCGAGCACGAGGTCGGCAGCCACGGGCACCGGGCCCAGCGCCGAGGCCAGCAGGGGCTCGAGGGCGTCGTAGCCGGCGAACTGCTCGTGACGCCCGGTCACCGGGTCGAGCCCGTCGACGAGGGTGTCGGCGAGGCGCGCCCATTCCTCGGCTTCGTCGCGTGTGGCTCCGAACGTGCCGGTCGCGGTCGAGGCCACCGCGGACGGCTCGCCGCGGGCACCGCCGTGGACGCCGCCGACCAGCTCGGCGGCACGCCGGAGGTTCCACCGTGCCATCAGGTTGGTGAAGGCGTTGTCGTCGACGTCCTCGTGGTACTCGTCGGGGCCGATGACCCCGTCGATGTGGGCACGACCCGCCGCGTCCGTGCGCACCCGGCTGGCCCAGTACCGGGCGGTCTCGACGAGGAGGCGTCGACCCGGCCCGGCCAGGAAGGCGCCGTCCCCCGTCCACGACGCGTACCGGCATGCCGCCCAGGCCACGTCGGCAGTGACGTGCTCCTCGAGGTCCCCGGTGAGGATGGGCACCTCGTCGCCGTGCTGGTCGATGCCCGAGCGAGGGGTGACGTCGGTGCCGTCACCGGCCGACTCCCAGGGGAAGCGGGCCCCTCGCCTCCCCTCGGCTGCCGCCCGCGCCATGGCCGGTCCGAGGCGGCGCACGCGGTACTCGAGCGCGGCGCGTGCCCCGGCAGGGTCGACCGCGGCCAGCACCGGGAGCACGAACGCCTCGGTGTCCCACAGCACGTGGCCGGCGTACGCCGGTCCGGTGAGCCCCCGGGCTCCGACGGCGGCCTCGGCACGGCGGGTCGACGTGCTCGAGAGCAGGTGGAAGAGGGAGAAGCGCACGGCCAACGTGAGCTCGGGGTCGTCGCAGACCACGACGTCGGCGAGCTCCCAACGGCGCGACCACACCCGGCGGTGCTCGTCGAGGAGCCGGGCGGTCCCCGAGGACGCCGCGGCCATCAGCCGGGCGCGAGCGACGGCCTCGCTGGGGGGACGTCGGGCCTCGACCTGGTGCACCACCACCCGGTCGACGAGCGTGGTCGCGTCGTCGCCGTGGCGGACGTCGGTCGTCTGGACGGCCACGACCCCCCCTCCCGACGGCGTCCGGCGCAGCGCGGTGGGCTGGCTGGCCGGTGCGGCGACGAGGGCGGACGACGCCACCGTGGCGCGGAGCACGGAGACGCCGGGCCGTGCGGCGCTGGCGAAGCGCACGGAGTCGACGAGGAGGCGACCGTCGCCCCACACGTGGCGAGCGAGGACGCCGGTGCGCAGGTCGAGGACGTGCCGGCCTCGGGGGAGGTCGGGCCCGAGGGGCAGCGTGCACCACGACGGCAGCTGGACGAGGCGCTCGCCCACCCCTTCGGCAGGCTCGTAGAGGGCGGCCACGACGACCGGTGCGATGGCCGGGTCGACCTCCTCCTCGCGCACGCCGCGCGTCCCCACCACCCCGTCGGAGACGCAGGTGAGGCTCTCGACCACCCGGTCGAGCTCCTCGCCGTCGTCGATGGCCAGGCACCATGACGTGTCGACGGCCGCGGGGCCGGTGCCGTCGCCGGCACAGCCAGCCGGCAGCCACGGCTCTGTCGCTTCCGGCGGCTCTGTCGCTTCCGGCGGCTCTGTCGCTTGCGGCGGCCCTGTCGCTTGCGGCGGCTCTGGCGGCTCCGTCGGCTCTGTCGCTTCCGGCGGCTCTGGCGGCTCCGTCGGCTCCGTCGGAGCCCGTGGCGCCGGCGGCGCGGACGGCAGAGGCGACGCCGTCTGCTCCTGAGGCTCGGCGGCCGGCGCCCCGGCGCTCGCCTGGCGCCCGGCGGCCGCCGTCCGCACGCGGCTCGCGCTCGCCGGTCGGGAGACGTCCATTGCTGCATCGTCCGCCCGTCGGTGCCCGGAGGACCAGGGCCGAACGTCCTCGCACCAGCCGTTCCGACCGCGCCAGCCCTGGCCGGCGCCCTCGGGACGTTCGGCCCTAGGGGGCGCGACCACCGTCGGGCACCATGGCCTCATGACGCCCCCTCCCGCCTCGTCCGACCTGTCCGGTGACCGCTCGCTCCGCGTGGGGATCATCGCCCCGCCCTGGCTCCCCGTCCCTCCCCCCGCCTACGGCGGCACCGAGACCGTGCTCGACGTGCTGGCGCGGGCGCTCGAACGTGCCGGCCACCGGGTCCTCCTGTACACGACGGGCGACTCGACGTGCCCCGTCCCGCGCTCGTGGTCCTACGCGCGTGCCCTCGGCATCGGCCGGGGCGGTGCCGCCGACGAGGCGCTCCACGTGGTCGAGGCCTACGAGGAGCTGCGCGGCGTCGACGTCGTCCACGACCACACCCTGGTCGGCCCGCTCTACGCCCTCGGGATGCCGGACCGGACCGTGGTCACCACCAACCACGGCCCGTTCGACCACGTCCTCACACCGCTGTACCGGGCAGTCGCCGACCGCGTCCCGGTCGTCGCCATCTCGCACCAGCAGGCGTCGACGGCAGACGGGGTCCGCATCGGCGCGGTCATCCACCACGGGCTCGACGTCGAGCGGGTCCCGGTCGGGACGGGGGCCGGCGGGTACGCGGCCTTCGTGGGCCGCATGCACCCCGACAAGGGCGTCGACGTCGCCATCTCGGTGGCCAGGCAGGCCGGCATCCCGCTCAAGATCGCCGCCAAGATGCGCGAGCCTGCCGAGCGCCGCTACTTCGCGGAGCGGATCGAGCCCCTCCTCGGCGGCGACGTCGAGTTCGTCGGCGAGGTTGGCGGTGCCGCCAAGTTCGCCCTGATGGGCCAGGCGACCTGCCTGCTCAACCCGGTCCGGTGGCACGAGCCCTTCGGCATGGTGATGATCGAGGCGCTGGCCTGCGGCACCCCGGTCGTGGCGACGGCGCGGGGGGCGGCGCCCGAGATCGTCGAGCCGGAACGCACCGGGTACCTCGCATCCGACGCCGCCGGCCTGGTGCGAGCCCTGGGCAGGGTGGGCTCGCTCGACCGACGGCGGTGCCGCGCCGAGGTCGAAGCCCGGTTCTCGGCGGCGCGGATGGCCGCCGCCCACGTCGCCCTCTACCGCGCGGCCATCGAGGCCGGTGGGGCCCGGCGGGCTGGCACCGTCGTCCCTGGCGGCCCCCCGGTCGCCGCCGTCGGCGCGGCCGGGCCGGGCGAACGGCGCGTCCCGGTGGGCGCCGGCCTACCCGACCGTGTCGAGCCGGAACGTCCGGCTGCCTGGGCGGACGGGCATCGCGGCCCGGCGGCTGCGCCGCACCCGAGCTCGCCGGCGGCCTGATGGGCCTCGGCCCCCTCGGGCGTCCCGAGGACCGCACCGCGCACGGCTCGCCGCGCTCGATGGCGCACCGACGGGCCACGGGCACCGAGGCGGGGAAGGAGGCGACGTGGCGTTCGGGACGTTCTTGCTGCGCGGGCTGTGGTCGAAGAAGGCCCGCTCGATCGGGCTGACGCTCGCCATCGCCTTCGCCGTCATGACGGTGGTCACCCTCGAGGTGACGAGCAGCGGCCTCGAGCAAGCGGCGGCGGCCGTCATCACCGTCGGCAAGGCCGACCTCACCGTGGCCCAGAAGGGGGTGTCCGAGCTCCTCTCCTCGAGCATCGACCAGTCCGAGCTGGCACGGGTCCGGGCCGTCCCCGGCGTGCGCAGCGCCATCGGCGTCCTGGTCGCCACCGAGCGCGTCAACGCCGACAACCCGGTCTTCATCGAGATCGGGATCGACCCGGGCGACCTGACCGGCTTCGGGGTGACGGTGGTGGCCGGCCGTCCCTTCGCGCCCACGGCCACCGACCAGGTGATGCTGGGCTGGCGCGCCGCGGCCAACCTCGGCCTCCACGTGGGCGACCGGTTCCACGCCAACGGGACGTGGAACACGGTCACCGGCATCTACTCGACGGGCAACTCGTTCGGGGACGCCGGTGCCATGTTCCCACTCCCCGCCGTCCAGGGGTACAACCGTCTGCCGGGCATCGTGACGCTCGCGTTCGTGAAGGTCGACCCGGGCGCCGACGTCGGCGCCGTCGCCAAGCGCATCGACCACGACCTCCCCGAGCTCACGACGATCCGGACGGCCAGCCAGTTCGGCCGGGCCGACCGCAACCTCGTCTACCTGCGGGCGGCGGTCACCGGCAGCACGATCCTCGCCGTGGCGATCGGCGCGGTGATCGTCGGCAACACGATGCTCCTCTCGCTCTTCGAGCGGACCCGCGAGCTCGGGCTGCTCCGGGCGGTGGGGTGGACGCGACGACGCGTGGTCGGGCTCCTCGTCGGCGAGAGCCTCGTGCTCGCCGTCATCGGGGCCGGGGTCGGGGTCGGGCTCGCCTTCGGCGTGACGACCGTGCTCGAGCGGCTCCCCGCCCTCACCGGGATCCTGCACGCCAACTACACGGTGGGGGCGTTCATCCGGGCCCTGGCGACGGCGGTGGCCATGACCATCCTCGGCAGCCTGTACCCCTCGGTCCGGGCCGCCCTCCTCGTCCCCCTCCGGGCACTGAGCTATGACTGACGACGGCCGGACCCCTGCCGGTTCCCGGGAGGCCCCCGGCGCAGCACGGGGCCCGGCACCGCCGGCCGTCGAGCTGCGTCGCGTGGTCAAAGCCTACGACCAGGGGTTCCGAGCGCTCGACGGTGTCGACCTGTGCATCGAGCGGGGCGAGTTCGTCGCCATCAACGGCCCCTCGGGGTGCGGGAAGTCGACGATGCTGCACCTGGTCGCCGCCCTCGACACTCCGACGTCGGGCGCCGTCCTCGTCGACGGGCGCGACCTCCGCACGATCGGCGACCTCGGCACCTACCGGCGCAACCACGTCGGGCTCGTCTTCCAGCTGCACAACCTGCTCGCCCACCAGCCCGTGCTGGCCAACGTCGAGGTGGTCATGTTCGGCACGCACCGCAACGGCCACGAGCGGCGCGAACGAGCGCTCGACCTGCTCGCCCGCGTGGACCTGGCCGGGCGCGAGCACCGGCTGCCCGGCCAGCTGTCGGGAGGCGAGCGCCAACGGGTGGCCATCGCCCGGGCACTGGCCAACGACCCCGAGCTCCTGCTGGCCGACGAGCCGACCGGCAGCCTCGACACCGTGTCGGCCAGCCATGTCCTCGAGCTCTTCCAGTCGGTCCACGCCGGAGGCGTGACCGTCCTGCTCGTCACCCACGACCACGCCATCGCCGCGGCCGCCGACCGGGTC
>CAZSYT010000066.1:0-18606 GCA_964610905.1 uncultured Acidimicrobiaceae bacterium | reverse complement strand
CCGCCGGCGAGGATGGGCAGGCCGCCGTGGTAGCCCATCACCCCGAGGACGGCGACCGCCCGCAGGCCCTCGAGCCCGGGGACGAACCCGAAGCGGACCCGGCGGCCGCGACGGGGCGCGTCGGACGCCCCGCCGGCACCCCCCGACGGCTCGTCGGCTGGCTCAGGCCCTCGTGCCGCGGTCACCTCGTGCACCAAGTCGGCCATTGTCGCAGACGACCGGCGTGCGGACGCGACGCCTCCCCCCGAGCCATCGCGGTTCCCGCCGCCGGCGACCGGCGCTGGGAGCGGCCCGGCCCACCGCCACGGCTACGATCGCCGTGCCCGCCGCACGTGCCACGCACGCGGACCGACCTCCGCCCCGCAGGGGGCGGCCCAGGCCCCAAGGGGTGAGCCGACGTGGCCGACCCACAGCGCCGCAGCGTCCCGACCCCCGGCACGCCGGCACGTTCCCGCGTCGCCGTCGAGGTGGCGTCGAGCGACCTCGACGTCCGCTCGACGGCGGTGTCGGGCCCGGCGGACGTGGCCGAGCGACCAGCCGGGTGGGAGGGCGAGGCGGGCGAGGCGCCCGGCGGCCCACCCGTCGGCGCCCCCGGCGGTCGTCCGGGTGGACGTGGCACGGCCACCCGGCTCCTGGCGCCCGGGCGGGCGGCGATCGCGGCGGGGACGGTCGTCGGCGTCGCACCGTTCGTCGCCGGGCTGGTGATCGACCTGGCCCACGGCTGGCTCCCGCTCGGGGACGACGCCGTCATCGCCGAGCGCAGCTCGCTGGCGCTGGGGAGCCATGGGCCGCTCCTCGGGCAGATCACCGTGGCGACCGCCGGCGGGCACCCGACCTACGACCTCGGACCGCTCCTGTACTGGCTGCTCACACTGCCCGTCCACGTCGACCCGGTCCACGGCGCCCTGTGGGGGGCGGCCCTGTGGTGCGCCGTGGCCGTGGCCCTGGCCGTGGCCGCCGGCCACCGGGTGGCCGGACCGGCGGGGGCCGTCCTCGCCGGGGTCGTCTTCCCCGTCCTCGCCGCCGGCATCCCCATGGTCGCCCTCGACCCCACGTGGAACCCGAGCATCGGCCTGTGCTGGTACGTCGCCGCAGCCGGCGCGGCCGTCGCCACCGCGGCAGGGCACCGCCGCTGGCTGCCCGTCCTCGTCGCCACGGGCTCGGTCGCCGCCCAGTGCCACCTCTCGCTGGCCGGAAGCCTGCCGCTGGTCCTGGCGGTGGCGCTCGTCGTGGGCGTGGTGGGTGACCGGCGTGGGAAGCGGCGCCGCTGGCTCGTCCCGACCGGCGTCGCCGCGCTCGTGGCCCTCGGCTGCTGGGCCGCACCCGTCGTCCAGCAGCTCACCGGGCACCCCGGGAACCTGAGCGCCCTGGCTGCCGCCACCGGGAAAGGGGTCGACCTCGGCTGGACGCGCGCCCTGCGGACGCTCGGGACGACCCTCGGGGTCCCGCCGCTGTGGTGGCGTCAGATCCAGCGGTTCACCCTCCCCCAGTTCGCCGCCGTCTACACGACCGGCAGCGTCCCGCTCGCCGTCGCCGTCGAGCTGGCCCTCGTCGCCGTCGCCGTGGGCGCCTGGCGGACCGGGCGACGCGCCCTCGCCGCCACGGCGGCCGTCACGCTCGGGCTGAGCACGGCCCTCGTCGCCGTGGTGGCCCACTTCCCGGCGGTGGACGTCTTCGCGCTCGGCTACACGCTGCGTCCGGCCTACGTGGTGGGCGTCCTGACCTGGGCCGTGCTGGCGTGGGCCGCCGGCGTCGCCGGCGTCGCCCTCGTCCGGCGGGCCCGACGAGACGGGCGCCCGGCCCCGGCGAGCCCGGCGAGCTTGGGGGGCCCGGCGAGCTTGGGGGGCGCCGGTCGCGCGCGTCGGGCGGCGTCGGGCCCCGCGGTGGCCGCGGCGGTGGGCCTCCTCGCTGCCGTCGCCGCGGTCTCCCTCGCCGTCGTCGTCGAGCGGTCGGACGCCTACGTGCCCGTGCAGGCCGCCACGGCTGCCCAGGTCCGCTCCATCGACGCCGCGCTCCGGCCCCTGCTCGCCGACGGGCCGGCCGTCCTCCACGTCGGCCCCGACCCGGCGCTGCCTCCCGGGGGGCTCGAGCAGCTCTCCCTCGACTTCGGGATCGTGTGGCTCGCCCGCACCCAGGGCCTCGACGTGCGCCTGCCATTCGTCGCGAGGAACAGCATCGGGCCCGAGGCCGCGCCCGCCCCCGGCATCCCGGACGTCACCGTGACCTTCCGCGACGGACGGCCCGTGGCCACGCTGTCCCGGTCCACGACGCCGGCTACCTGAGCCGGGCGAGCGCCGCAGCGGGACGCGGCGGGGTCAGGTAGTCGGCGTGTACCCGGCCGGCAGGTTGATGGTCTTCTTCTCGAGGAAGAGCTCGAGCCCGTCCTCGCCGAACTCGCGGCCGGTGCCCGACTCCTTGAAGCCCCCGAAGGGCGACGAGAAGTCGATCGGGATGTTCGAGTTGACCATGTAGGTGCCCGTCCGCACCCGGCGCGCGACGGCGAGCCCACGGTCGTTGTCGCCGGTGAAGACCCCGCCGCACAGCCCGTACTCGGAGTCGTTGGCGATGGCCACCGCGTCCTCGTCGTCGTCGTAGGGGATGACCGAGAGGACGGGACCGAAGATCTCCTCACGGGCGATCCGCATCGAATTGTCGACGTCCACGAACACCGTCGGCTCGACGAACCAGCCGCGGTCGATGCCGGCCGGACGGCCGCCGCCGGTCGCGAGCTTGGCCCCCTCCTCCTGGCCGATGCGGATGTAGGACTCGACGCGGTCACGCTGGCGCTCGGCGACGAGCGGCCCGACCTCGGTCGCCGGGTCGAGCGGGTCGCCCACGGTGAGGGCCCGGACGTGGTCGACGAGGGCCTCGGTCATCTCGCTCGCCCGATGTCGTGGCACGAGCACGCGGGTGAGCGAGATGCAGGCCTCGCCGTTGTTCATGATGGCGTTGGGCATCAGCAGCGGGATGGCCTGGTCGAGGTCGGCGTCGTCCAGGACGATCGCCGCCGACTTGCCGCCGAGCTCGAGGCTGAACCGCTTCAGGTTGGCGCCGCAGGCGGCGCCGATCTTCCGCCCCGCCGCCGTCGAGCCGGTGAAGGAGACCTTGTCGACGCCGGGGTGGTTGACCAGGTGCTCCCCCACCTCGCGACCGGCCGGCACCACCGACAGGACGCCCTCGGGGAGGCCCGCTTCCATGAGGAGCTCGGCGAAGCGGTTGGCGTCGAGCGGGGTCTCGGGGGCGGGCTTGAACACGACGGTGCTGCCCGACAGGAGGGCCGGCGAGAGCTTGGCGGCGGCCAGGAAGAGCGGAACGTTCCACGGGGTGATGGCGGCGACCACGCCGACGGGCTCCTTGCGCACCATGACCGGACCGAGCAGCCCGTCCCGCACCGTCTCGAAGGCGAACGTGGAGGCCAGGCCGGCGTAGTAGTCGAGGATCATCGACGGCGCCAGCACCTGGGCCATCTGGGACCACGTGACGGGCGAGCCCATCTCGGTGGTGATGAGCTCGGCGAGGGGGGCCATCTCGGCGCGGACCGCCTCGGCCACCCGGCCGAGCACGGCGCCGCGCTCGGCGGGCGCCATGCGCGGCCACGGACCGCCGTCGAACGCCTCGCGGGCGACCGCCACCGCCCGGTCGACGTCGGCCTCGCGCGCCTCGGGCACGTGGCCGACGACCTCCTCGGTGGTCGGCGAGACCACCTCGATGACCGAGGACGACGAGGGCTCCACCCAGGTCCCTCCGATGAACAGGCGGTCGTACGACGTCATGGGCCCTCCCCTGCTAGAACCGGTTCCGGTTCTCCGACGCGATCGTAGCCACGCTCGTGCCCTCCGGCCCAGTCCCCCGGCGCGACCGAGGGGCCGGCGCGACGGACCGCCCGGCAGGCGACCGTCGCCGCCAACGAGAGGGGGAGGCATGCTGTCGCCGCTCGACGACTACCCGGTCCACCAGATCTCCGAGCCCGTGCGGTTCGTGGGGACCTCGGACCGCAACTTCTACGACCGCTACTACTTCAACATCCACGCCGCCGGCGAGGCGGCCGAGGACGGGGACCGGGTGTTCTGCGTCATCGGTGTGGGCCAGTACCCGAACCTCGGGGTGGCGGACGCCTTCGTGTCGGTGCTGGCGGGGGACGACCATCGGGTGGTGCGCTCGTCGCGTGCCCTCGGCGCCGACCGCATGGACGCGTCGGTCGGCCCCATCCGGGTCGAGGTGGGCGAGGGGCTCCGCCGGCTCCGGGTCGTGGTCGAGCCCAACGAGTGGGGTGTCGAGCTCGACGCCGTCTTCGAGGCCTTCTCGGCCGCCCACCTCGAGGAACGTCACTTCGACCGGCAGTTCGGACGGGTGACCTTCGACTCGACCCGGTTCGCCCAGGTCGGTGGGTGGAACGGGAGCCTCGTCGTCGGCGATCGCCGCCTGCGGCTCACGCCCGAGCACTGGTGGGGCACGCGAGATCGCTCGTGGGGGGTGCGCCCGGTGGGCGAGCCCGAGCCGCCGGGCATCCGGGCGACGGAGACGGACACGGGCTTCTTCTGGCTCTACGCGCCGGCCCGCTTCTCGGACCACGCGACGGTCGTGCTCGCCCAGGAGCGGCCCGACGGGCGGCGGGTGGTCGAGGACGCCCACCGGGTCCCGCCGGTCGACGCGGCGTGGACCGCCGAGTGGCTCGGCCGACCCGAGCACGACCTGCGCTTCGTCGAGGGCACGCGGCGGCTCGCCGGCGCGACCGTCACGACGTACGGAGCCCGCGGCGAGCGCACGGCCGAGATCGAGGTCGAGCCACTGCTCGCCTTCCCCCTCCTGCTCGGGACGGGCTACGGGCTCGAGCCCGACTGGCGCCACGGGAAGTACCAGGGCGACCTCGTGACCGAGGGCGAGCAGGTCGGCCCCGTCGACGACGGCTACTTCGCCTGGGGGCTCACCGAGTACGCAGCCCGCTTCACCTGCGGCGACCAGGTCGGCTACGGCATGTTCGAGTGCGCGGTCATGGGGCGCAACGACCGCTACGGGTTCACCGGCTGGACGTGACCGGCGACGGGCCCGGGGGGCGGCCCGGCGGCCCGTCGAGGTCCCACCCCGTCGCCTCCGCGCACCACGCCCACAGTGCGGCACGCGCTTCGCCGAAGCGCCGCGGCGCCAGCCAGGTGGTCGGCAGCCGGTGCTCGCCGCGGCGGTGGCGGTCGTGCCAGAACCCCCCCGTCGAGGCGGCGCCCTCGGGCGCGGCGGCCAGCCACACCACCGTGTCGGCCCCGTCGGCCGGTGTCCGGAGCAGCGGCCGCATCGCCCGCCGGAACCCCGGCAGGCCGGCGGCGAGGCCCGGGGTGTCCACCCACCCCGGGTGCATGGCGTGGAACGCCGGGCCGTCGGGGCCGAGCCGGCGGGCCCACTCGTGGACGAGGAGCAGCTGGGCTCGCTTGACGAGGGCATAGGTCGCCAGGCCGTCGTAGCGCTCCGGGTCGGGTCGGAGGCCCTCCAGCGAGAAGCGCGCCCCGTACAGCCCGCCCGAGGACACCGTGAGCACCCGGGCACGACCGGGCGCTGCGCCGAGCACGGGGAGGAGGAGCCCGGTGAGCAGGAACGGGGCCAACAGCTGGACGCCGGCGGTGAGCTCCGCGCCCTGCGGGGTGGGGGCGAAGCGGCGGGTGAGCGCACCTGCGCCGTGGACCAGGACGTCGACGCGGCGGTGCCGGGCGGCCACGTCGCCGGCCAGCGCCCGCACCTGGTCGAGATCGGCGATGTCGGCGACCGACGACGGCACCCCGGCGGTCGGCACCCCGGCGGCGCTGGCGACGGTGGCGGCGGCGGCCCCGAGGCGCCCGGGGTCCCTGCCCACCAGGTGCACGGCGGCGCCGAGGCGGGCGAGCCCGAGGGCGACGGCGAGCCCGACGCCCGAGGTCGCCCCGGTGACGACGGCGGTCCTGCCCTCCATCCGGGGCGGGTCCGCCCACCCCTCGCAGCGGCGGCGGGCCGCTGGCCCGAGACGCGAGAAGCTGCCGACGACGGTCGCCTCGAGGACGCCGTCGACGACCCGGCACACGGCGTCCGGACGGCGAACCGGCACCGGCGGGGCGTCCGGCGCCCCGTGCTGTGCGGTGCCGGTCACCGGAGCTCGCCTGGACGCCCGGCGGGGCGGGGGGCGGCGAGGGCACGTCGCAGCCCGGCGATCCCGCGGTTGCCGACGCGCCGGAAGGCGGGTCCGACGAGGGGCGTCGCCAGGCGGGCGAGCCCGCGTGGCACGAGCTCGGCGTGGTAGTGGAGCTGCGCCCCGCCCCCGGGCTCGGCGGCGACCGTGACCGTGTCGACCGAGCGGACCCAGGCGTTCTCGCCGGCGAGGACCACCCGGCGAGGGGGGTCGAAGTCGGAGACGCGGTACTCGAGCGGCGCCGTCCGGCGGCCGACGCGCACCCACAGGCGGAAGGCGCTGCCGACCCGGAGCGGCCCGGCGTCGAGGCGCTCGGCCCGCGCCACGCCGGGGTCCCACTCCTCCGCACGCGAGAACTCGGCCAGGTAGTCGAACGCCTCCTCGGGCGCCCACTCGGTGGCGACGTCGGCGTCGTAGGTCGGCACGGGAGCTCCTCTCGCCGCGGCACCGGCCCCCGGCCGGACGGCCGGCCGAGCCGATGTCACATATTTAGCACTAATAACTAGGATACGGGCACGACCATCGGCCCGTCCGCCGCCGTCGCGCCACCGCGGCGGTACGGCAGCCCGGGCCGCGAGTACCGAAGGAGCGCCCGACGTGCGCATCGCCATCGTGGGGACCGGCGTCGCCGGCCTCGCCGCCGCCCACCTCCTGCACCGCCACCACGACGTCACCGTCTTCGAGGCCGACGCCCGTCCCGGCGGCCATGCCAACACCGTCCGCGTGCACCTCGACGGCCGCGAGCTCGCCGTCGACACGGGGTTCCTCGTCTACAACGAGCGCAACTACCCGGGCCTCGTCCGCCTCTTCGACCGGCTGGGCGTGGCGACTGTGCCGAGCGACATGAGCTTCGGCGTCTCCGACGAGAAAAGCGGCATCGAGTGGCGCGGCACCTCGGCCTCGACCGTCCTCGCCCAGCGCCGCAACGCCCTCCGCCCGGCGTTCGTCCGCATGCTCGCCGACGTGCTCCGGTTCAACCGGACCGCCCGGGCCCTCCTCGCCGAGGGGACCGACACGCGTTCGCTCGCCGACCTCCTCGCCGAGGGCCGCTGGTCGCGCCGGTTCGTCGAGTGGTACCTCGTGCCCATGGGCTCTGCGATCTGGTCCGCCGACCCGTCCACGTTCCTCGCCATGCCGGCTCTGACCTTCGCCCGCTTCTTCGACAACCACGGCCTGCTCACCTTCGGCGACCAGCCCGCCTGGCGCACGGTGGAGGGCGGCTCGCGCCGCTACGTCGACGCCGTCCTCGCTCCGCTCAGACGCCGCGTGCGGCTGGCCACGCCGGTCGAGAAGGTGGCCCGGGTCGCCGAGGGCACGGCGTGGGGAGGCGTCGAGGTGCTCACCAGGGACGGCCTCGAGCACTTCGACCACGTCGTGCTCGCCTGCCACAGCGACCAGGCGCTCGAGGTGCTCTCGGACGCCTCGGACCTCGAGCGGGAGGTCCTCGGGGCCATCCGCTACCAGCCCAACCATGCCACGCTCCACACCGACGACCGGCTCCTGCCGCGCAACCGCCGGGCGTGGGCCAGCTGGAACTACCACCGCCCGGCCCGGCAGCCCGACCGCGCCACCGTCACCTACCGGCTGCGCAGCCTGCAGGGCGTCGTCGCCAGCCGCGAGCTGCTCGTCACCCTCAACCGCGACGAGGACGTCGACCCGGGATCGGTGCTCGCCCGCTTCGCCTACGCCCACCCGGTCCTCGACGGGCCGGCCGTGGCCGCCCAGCGTCGCTACGACGAGCTTGTCGGCGAGGGGCGCCGCACGTGGTTCTGCGGCGCCTACTGGGGCTACGGCTTCCACGAGGACGGACTGGCGAGCGGCGTGCGGGTCGCCCGTGCCCTCGGCGGGGAGCCGTTGTGACGGGCGCTCGACGAGCGGCTCCGGGCAGAGCGGCTCCGGGCAGGGCGGCCCCGGGCAGGACGGCCCCGGGCAGGACGGCCCCGGGCAGGGCGGCCCCGCTCCGCAGCGCCCTCTACGAGGGAACGGTCGTCCACCGCCGGCGCGACGCCGTCGGGCACCGGTTCCGGGCCCGGCTCTTCATGGTCGCCCTCGACCTCGACGAGGTCGACGAGCTGTGCCGACGCCACCCGCTGTGGTCGGCGGAACGGAGAAACGTCGTGTCGTTCCGGCGGTCCGACCACCTCGGCCCGCCCGAGGTGCCCCTCGCGACGGCGGTCCGCCGGCTGGTCGCCGAGCACACAGGCCGCGAGCCCACGGGACCCGTGGTGCTCCTCACCCACCTGCGTACCTTCGGCTGGCTCTTCAACCCCATCAGCGTGTACTTCTGCTACGACGGGGACGGGGAGGAGGAGGTGGTGGCGACGGTCGCCGAGGTGACGAGCACCCCGTGGCACGAGCGCACCGCGTACGTGGTGGAGGGGACGGGCCCGCAGGTCGTGGCGAAGCAACTGCACGTGTCGCCGTTCCTCCCCATGGAGCTCACCCACCGGTTCGCCTGCACGCCGCCCGGCGAGCGGCTCACCGTGCGGGTCGACGACGTGGACGGGGACGAGACGGTCTTCAGCGCCACCCTCTCGCTCGCCCGTGTCGAGGCCACCCGGGCGGCCCTCGGCCGCGTGCTCGTGCGGTACCCGCTCATGACCCTCCGGGTCTCGGCCGGCATCTACCGCCAGGCGCTCGCCCTGTGGTGGAAGGGAGCGCCCTTCCACCCCCACCCCGAGGCGGCGGCCCGTGCGGCGGCCCGGAGGCGGGCAAGCCGGGCCGGCTGCCCCGTGCCCGCCGCTCGTGGAGCGCGTGCAGCGCGGGGGCGGCGGCCCGCCCGGCATCCCCGGCCCGCCCGGCATCCCCGGCACCTCCGGACGCCCGAGGCGCGCCGGTCGTGAGCGCACGACCGGTGCAGGCGGCCGCCGCGGTCGCCGTCCGCAGCCTCGCCCGGCACGTCCGGGGCGGGACGCTCGTCGTCGAGGACGGCAGGGGCGCGCACCGCTTCGGCGCCGGGCCGCCGGAGGTGCGGGTGCAGGTCACCGACGACCACGCCTACGCCGCCCTCCTCGGGCACGGCTCGGTCGGCCTCGCCCAGGCCTACGCGGCCGGCGAGCTCGCGTGCGACGACCCCTGCGGGCTCGTCCGAGTGCTGTCGCGCTCGCTCGCCCCGCTCACCGCCGCCCACGACCGCCTGGGACGGCTGGGCGCGACGGTCGGCGACCCGCTCCGGCGCCTCGCACCGCCCACGCCGGACGACGACCGCCGCAACGTCCGGGCCCACTACGACCTCTCCAACGCGTTCTTCGAGCTGCTCCTCGACGAGACGATGACGTACTCGTGCGCGGTCTTCGAGCGCCGAGGGGCGACGCTCGCCGAAGCCCAGCGGGCCAAGCTCGACCGCCTCTTCGCCAAGCTCGACCTCGGGCCCGACGACCACCTGGTCGAGATCGGCACGGGGTGGGGCGGCCTCGCCGTGCACGCAGCGACCCGCACGGGCTGCCGGGTCACCACGACGACCGTCTCGGCCGCCCAGTACGAGCTTGCCCGGAGCCGCGTCGAGGCCGCCGGCGTCGCCGACCGGGTGACGGTCCTCGAGCGCGACTACCGCGAGCTCACCGGAAGCTTCGACAAGCTCGTCTCCGTCGAGATGGTGGAGGCCGTCGACTGGCGGCTCCACGACACGTTCTTCGCCACGTGCGCCCGGCTGCTCCGTCCTGGTGGGCTCGCCGCGCTGCAGGTCATCACCATCGACGACCGGAGCTTCGACCGGGCGAAGAACCGGTCCGACTTCGTCACCGAGGTGATCTTCCCCGGCGGTTGCATCCCGTCGGTCGCCTCCCTCGTCCGCTCCGTCTCGCGGGCCACGCCCATGACGGTCGTCGACCTCGAGGACATCGGCCGCCACTACGCCAAGACCTTGCGGCGCTGGCGGGAAAACCTCCGAGCGAACGCCGACGCCGTCGCCGCGCTCGGCCTCGACGAGCGGTTCCGACGCCTGTGGGAGCTCTACCTCGCCTACTGCGAGGCGGCCTTCCTCGAGCGCCACATCAGCGACGTCCAGCTGGTGCTGGCCATGCCGGGCTGGGACCCGCCGCTCGCAACCAGGGGCCGCTGAGCCCGGGACTGCTCACGCCCGGGACTGCTCACGCCCGGGCCGCCCGTCCGCCGACCCGGGCGTCGACCGCCGCGACGGCGTCGGTGGCCGTCCTCCCCGTGAACCCGTCGGCGCCGAGGTCGGCCGCGTGCTCGGCGTCGGGCACCGCCGCACCCCCCGCCAGCACCGTCGCCCCCGCCGCCCTGCTGGCGGCGACGGCGGCCCGGGCGGCGGCGAGGTGGTCGGCGACCGTGACCCCCACGAGCACGACGGCGCGTCGCCCGGCGGACCGCTCGTGCCGGACGGCGTCGGCGAAGGCGTCGGCCGGGGCGTCGGGCCCGAGGTCGACCACCTCGTAGCGGGCGGCGCGGAGCAGGTCGGCGACCATCGCCACCGGGATGCCGTGCCGCTCGCCGGCGGGAGCACCGACGACCACGGTCCCCCGACGACGCCCCCGGCGGGCGAAGCGCGGGCCGAGCCGCCCGATCAGGCGGAGCGCCACCGCCGTGGCCCGGTGCTCGTCGCCGACCCCGAGCGCCCCCGCCTCCCACCGGTCGCCCACCTCGGCGAGCGCCGGCGCCAGCACGTCGACGTAGACGGCGGTCGGCTCGACCCCCGAGACCAGCGCGTCCTCGACGAGGGCCCACGCCCCCGCCTCGTCGCCGGCGACCAGGCGCGACGCCAGGCGGGCGTGGCGACGCGGACCCGGGGGCCGGGCCGCCACCGGGGCGCGCCCGTGGCGGGGCGGACCGGCGACCAGTGCCTCGAGGTCGGCCAGCTCGACGCGCCATCGACCGTCCTTGCGCTCGGCGGCGAGCCGCCCGGTGCGGACGTAGCGGTAGGCGGTCATGTAGTGGACGCCGAGCCTGGCCGCCGCGTCGGCCAGCCCGACCGGTGCCTGCGACCCGGGGCCGGTCTCCTCGCTCGCCTCGACGGGGGCCGGGCGGTCGTCGTCGGGAGTGGCCATGGCCCCCTCAGGCTACGAGGCCGGCGGCGGGCCGGGCCCGCGTCCCCGAGCAGTGCCCCGTACGGCCGGACATACTCTGGCCATGCCCGAGACCACCCAGCGTGACCCCGAGACGACGCGGTCGGCGATCTGCCGCTGGCTGGCGGCACGGCTGGACGGGGCCGGCGAGGTGTCGATCGGGTCGCTGCAGGCGCCACCGTCGAACGGGTTCTCGAGCGAGACCATCCTCTTCGACGCCTCGTGGGACGGCCCCGACGGACCCGTGCGCGGCAGACGGCTGGTGGCCCGCGTGGCCCCGAGCGGGCACACGGTCTTCCTCGAGCCCGACTTCGTGGGCCAGTGCCGGGTGCTCGAGGTGCTCGCCTCGGCGACCGACGTCCCCGTGCCCCGCGTCGTCGGGACCGAGGAGGACCCCGCCTACCTCGGCGCGCCGTTCCTCGTCATGGAGCACGTCGACGGCCTCGTGCCCACCGACAACCCGCCGTACGCCATGGGCGGCTGGCTGGTCGAGGCGACACCCGAGCAGCAGGCCCGTCTGTGGTGGTCGGGCCTCGAGGCCATGGCCGCCGTCCACACCCTCGACTGGCGCGGGCTCGGGCTCGGGCTCGTCACCGAGGCGCGCTCGGGCAGGCCCGGGCTCGAGCACCAGCTCGCCTACTACGACGACTTCCTCCGGTGGGCCGGCGGCGAGAAGGCCAACCCGGTGGTCGACGCGGCGGCGGCGTGGCTCGCCGACAACCGGCCACCCGAGGACGGCCCCCTCGCGCTGCTGTGGGGCGACAGCCGGATCGGGAACATGATCTTCGACGACTTCCGCTGCGCCGCCGTCCTCGACTGGGAGATGACCGCGCTCGGGCAGCCCGAGGCCGACCTCGGGTGGTGGCTGTACTTCGACCGGCAGTTCACCGAGGCACTGGGGCTGCCCCGGCCCGCCGGGTTCCCCGGGCGCGAGGAGACGATCGCCGGCTACGGCCGTCTCGTGGGCCGCGACCTGCGCCACCTCGACTACTACGAGGTGTTCGCCGGGTACCGCTTCGCCGTGATCCTCGTCCGGCTGGCCAGCCTGCTGCAGGAGTCGGACATCCTGCCCATAGACTCGACGTTCGCGACCGACAACCTGGCCACGCAGCTGCTCGCCACCATGCTCGGCCTCCCCGCTCCCGGATCGCCCGGGTGACCGCCGTCCGCTGACCGCGGGGCGCGCCGGCGGCGGGCCGGGCCCAGCCGGCGCAGCCGGGCGCAGGCGGGCACCGTCGGGAGCGGCAGAGCGAAGACGAGCAAGGGAGCAGGCGATGGAGCTGGGGATGGTCGGGCTGGGCCGGATGGGCGCCAACCTGGTACGCCGGGCGCAGCGGGCGGGCCACACCTGCGTCGTCCACGACGTGGACCCGGCAGCCGTCGGGGCGCTCGTCGCCGAAGGAGCCACCGGGGCGTCCTCGCTGGCGGAGCTGGCGGAGAAGCTCTCCGCGCCCCGTGCCGTCTGGGTGATGGTGCCCGCCGGGGAGATCACCGAGCAGACCGTCTCGGCGCTGGCCGAGCACCTCGAGGCAGGCGACACCATCATCGACGGGGGCAACTCCTCGTACCGCGACGACCTCGCCCGAGCCGAGGCCGTCGCCGCCAAGGGCCTGCACTACGTAGACGTCGGGACGAGCGGGGGCGTCTGGGGCCTCGAGCGGGGCTACTGCCTGATGATCGGGGGCGAGGACGAGGTCGTCGAGGGCCTCGACCCGATCTTCTCCGCCATCGCCCCCGGGCTCGAGGCCGCCGAGCGCACGCCCGGGCGGTCCGGCGAGCCGTCCCGCGCCGAGCTCGGCTACCTCCACTGCGGGCCGGTGGGTGCCGGCCACTTCGTCAAGATGGTCCACAACGGCATCGAGTACGGGGTGATGGCGGCGTACGCCGAGGGGCTCAACATCCTCCGCCACGCCGATGCCGGCGCGGCGACCCGGACCGCGGACGCCGAGACGGCCCCGCTCGAGCACCCCGAGCTCTACCGGTACACGCTGGACATCCCCGCCGTCGCCGAGGTGTGGCGGAGGGGCAGCGTGATCGCTTCGTGGCTGCTCGACCTGACGGCCGCCGCGCTCGTCGAATCGCCCGACCTGGCCGACTTCGCCGGGCGGGTGTCCGACTCGGGAGAGGGCCGGTGGACGGCGATCGCCGCCGTCGAGGAGGGGGTCCCCGCTCCCGTGCTCACGGCAGCGCTCTTCTCGCGCTTCGCGTCGCGCGACCTCGACCGCTTCGGCAACCAGGTGCTCTCGGCCATGCGGCAGCAGTTCGGGGGCCACGCCGAGAAGCCGACCGAGTGACCGAGGTCGCACCCGGACGGCCCGGCAGCGACCGGGACGCGTCGCGATCGGTGCTCGCCGAGGCGACGCGCCGGCGGACCTTCGCCATCATCAGCCACCCCGACGCCGGCAAGACGACCCTCACCGAGAAGTTCCTCCTCTACGGCGGGGCCATCGCCGAGGCGGGCGCCGTGAAGGCCCGCAGCGGCCGGCGCTCGGCTCGCTCGGACTGGATGGCCCTCGAGCAGCAACGGGGCATCTCGATCAGCTCCACGGTGCTGCAGTTCGACTACCGCGGCCACGTCCTCAACCTGCTCGACACGCCTGGGCACCGGGACTTCTCGGAGGACACCTACCGCGTGCTGACCGCGGTGGACGCCGCCGTGATGGTCCTCGACATGGCCAAGGGGATCGAGCCCCAGACGTTGAAGCTCTTCGAGGTGTGCCGGGCAGAGCACGTGCCGATCCTCACCTTCCTCAACAAGGCCGACCGACCGGGCCGCCACCCGCTCGAGCTCCTCGACGACATCGAGGCCCGCATCGGCGTCCGCCCGACGCCGGTCACGTGGCCGGTGGGCGAGCCCGGCGGTCTCCGCGGCGTGCTCGACCGGCGCGACGGGTCCTTCGTGCGCTACCTCCGCTCGGTGCGAGGGGCGACCGAGGCCGCGGAGGAGGTCGTCGACCCTCGTCGGGCCGCCGACGAGGAAGGCGCCGCATGGGAGCGGGCGACCGAGGAGTGCGCGCTGCTCGACGAGGTCGGCGCCGACCTCGACGCCAAGTCGTTCCTGGCCGGCGAGTCGAGCCCGTTGTTCGTCGGCTCGGCACTGACCAACTTCGGGGTGCGCCACCTGCTCGACGCCGTCGTCGACCTGGCCCCCCCACCGGGCCCGACGGCGGACGCGGGAGGGACGCCACGTCCGCTGGACGCCCCGTTCTCCGGGTTCGTCTTCAAGATGCAGGCCAACATGGACCCGGCCCACCGCGACCACGTGGCCTTCGTCCGGGTGTGCTCGGGCCGCTTCGAACGCGGGATGGTGACCACGCACGGCACCACCGGGAAGCCGTTCGCCACGAAGTACGCAGCCGCCCTGTTCGGCGCCGAGCGGACGACCATCGACGAGGCGTTCCCCGGGGACGTCGTGGGCCTCGTCAACGCCTCAGAGCTGCGCATCGGCGACACGCTGCACACCGGCGAGCGGGTGGCGTTCCCACCGATCGTGTCCTTTGCTCCCGAGCTCTTCGCCACCGCCCGCAACGTCGACACGTCCCGGGCCAAGCAGTTCCGCCGCGGCCTCGAGCAGCTCGAACGCGAAGGCGTGGTGCAGGTCCTCTCGGACGTCCGTGACGACCCCACGCCCTTGCTCGGGGTCGTCGGCCCCATGCAGTTCGACGTGGCCACCCATCGCCTGGCCCACGAGTTCGGAGCGACCGTGGCACTCGAGGCCACCCCGTACCACGACGCTCGCCGCACCGACGCCTCGACGGCCGAGGCGCTCACCGGCGAGCCCGGCGTACGGGTCGTGCGCCGGAGCGACGGAGCCCTGCTCGCCCTCTTCGAGAGCCGCTACCGGCGAGAACGCCTCGCCGCCGAGCACCCTGCCTGGCGCCTCGACCCGGTCGTCGGTGGCGACGGACCGGGGGAACGCCCCGCGGGCTAACCGCCGCGGACCGCTTCGCGGCGGGAGTGGTCCACGCAGGTGGCGGGCACGGGCCGCCCGAGCAGGTAGCCCTGCACGACGTCGCACCCGAGCGCCTGGACGGTGTCGAGCTCGCAGGGCGTCTCCACGCCTTCGGCCACGACCTCGAGGCCGAGGTCGTGGGCCAGGCGGACCACCGCCTCCATGATGCGGGTGTCGCCGTGCTCGGACACGTCCTGCACGAACGCCCGGTCCACCTTGAGCTGGTCGACCGGGAAGCGCCGCAGGTAGGCGAGCGACGAGTACCCGGTGCCGAAGTCGTCGATGGACAGGTGGACGCCGAGGTCCTTCAGCGCGACGAGGACCTCCTCGTACCCGGAACGGTCGCCGAGCAGGATGCTCTCGGTGATCTCGAGCATCACCGCGTCGGCGGGCATGCCGGTCGAGGCAAGGACGGCCGCGACATCGTCGACGAACGAGGGGTCGTCGAGCTGCCGGCCCGACACGTTGACCGCCATCCGGGGGATCCCACCCAGGACGTCGCGCCACGCCACCGCCTGGCGGCACGCCTCGCGCAGGACCCACTGACCGATGGCCACCATCAGCCCCGACTCCTCGGCGACGGGGATGAACTCGAGGGGCGGGATGGTCCCGCGTTGCGGGTGCTCCCAGCGCAGGAGCGCCTCGAAGCCGAGGACGGTGCCGTCGCGCGAGTTGCACACCGGCTGGTAGAGGAGCCGCAGCTCGTCGCGCTCCAGGGCCTGGTGGAGCCCGCTCGCCATGGCGAAGCGCACCGGTGCCGGCCCGTCGCCGACCTCGACGACGGCGACCCGGTTGCGGCCCGCTCGCTTAACCCGGTACATGGCGCTGTCCGCTTCGGCGAGGACCTCCTCGCTGCGGCAGCCCGTCGTCGAGACTGCCGCCACGCCGACGCTGATGGTGAGGTACAGGTCCTGGTCGTCGATCGTCATCGGCTCGCTGACTGCGGCACGAAGACGCTCGGCCATGCGCTGGCCGTCGGCGACCGGGTCGGCGAGGTCCTCGAAGAGGACCACGAACTCGTCGCCGCCCATGCGGGCCACCAGGTCCTCGGGGCGGACCTGGGAGCTCAGCCGCGAGGCCGTCTCGACCAGCACGGCGTCGCCGGCGGCGTGCCCGAGCACGTCGTTGACCACCTTGAAGTTGTCGACGTCGATGAAGACCGCGGCCAACCCGACGGGGTGGCGGGCGAGGCGGGCGAGGGCCCGCTCGAGCCGCTCGACGAGGACGGCCCGGTTGGCCAGGCCGGTCAGGGAGTCGTGGAGCGCGAGGTGGGCCAGGCGCTCCTGGAGCGAGCGCAGCTCGGCGTCGTACGACTTGGCCATGTCGACGAGGCTCGCCTGGCAGCTCTTGACGACCATGTCGCTTGCCTCGCGCACGACGTCGTCGCGCACGCCCAGGCGACGCGCCTCCTCGGCGAGGGCCGCACAGGTCGTGTCGCTCCACCAGAAGTTGAGCTTGGTGATGAGCGTCACCGACAGCTGGCGCGCCGGACGACGCTTCGGGCTCGCCACCGGAGCGCCCCCCTCGACCGGCACCGCGGCGCCCGAGCCGGTTGCCGCGCTCGACGCGGCGTCGCCGGTGGGCGGGACGTCCCCGGAGGGGGCGGGGGCGTCGGGGCGGGCACCGGCCTCGCCCTCGGCACCCAGCGCACGTTGGTGCGCAGCGGCGTGGCCGAGGGACGCGATCTCCTCGCGTTCGTCCGAGTCAGCCGCCTCGCCGGTCTGGAGCCAGCGGGCGATCGTGGCGGTGGCGAGCAAGGTGATGTGCCAGAGGGGGTCCTTCGCCACGTCCTCGAAGGTCATCCCGGGGTTCGCCTCGTGGTAGCGGCGCTGACAGGCGACGGTGATGTCGACCTCGCGTGCGGCGAGGGCCGCACCGAGCGCGGCACGCTCGGCCTGCCGGGTCGCATCGCTGCCGTCCCTGCCAGCCGGCCCGCCGTTCACCGGGTACTTCTCCGTGAGCTTCGTCGTCCCGTCCACCACGGAGAACATCGGCCTGAACGGCGAAGACTTGAGACGGCGTTGTGATTCCGGTGTGGTCCCGAAGACCGGCGCGCGGCCGCCCGCCCCGCCCCGTCGCCCGGAGCGGCGCCGGCGGCGAGGCTCAGGTGACGGCGGCCCCGTTCTGACGGAGGCGCTCTGCGACCCACGACACCGAGTCGGGGGAAGCCATCGCCTGCTCCCATCCCTCGAGGAGCCGGTCGAGCTCCTGGCGCGTGGCGACGCGGCCGACCACCCGGACGATCAGCTGGTCGACGGGGACCTTCTCGACCTCGATGTCGCCGAACGGCGTCCACGTGTCGGCCTCGGGCGCCCGCTCGAGCATCACGTAGAGCTCGCCCGTGTCCTCGACCCAGGAGAGCTCGTAGCGGTTGCCCTGGGCGTCGTGCCAGTCCGTGCCGAGCTCGACCTCGGCCGACCGCCTCCGTCGTTCGTCGGCGCTGTAGAACTCCTCGATGTCCATGGGGCTCCTGTCCGGCCGGGCGTCCCGGCGCTGCGTGCCGACCGACGGCCCGGGCACCCCCCCGTGCCGGGCCGTCCCACGGTAGCCCGCACCCGCTCCGTGCGGGGCGAGGCCGGTCCCTCCCGCGCCGGCTGGTCGACGGTCCTCGCTCGCTCCGTCGAGATCGCTACGCTGCGCCGATGCGCTCGCTCCGGCCTGCCCCACGCCCCCGCTCCTCACGACCACGGAGGCGTGGAAGTGCAGCTTCGACGCCGGCCCTCGCGTGGCTCGGCGTTGTCTCCCTGGTGCTCGCCGCGTGCGGCACGTCGGCCGTGTCGGCGCAGACGGGAGCCGCCGCGCCGCGGGGACCGGCCCGTGCGGGTGCGACGACGGGACCGGCGGCGGGCGCGACCAAAGCGGGGCTCGACCTCGCCGAGCTCGGGTCGCTGACCGACTACGCGGGCACGATGACCGACAACGGCGCCACGATCTCGGTCGAGGTCCACTCGGCCACCGACTGGTCGGAGTCGACGGGTGGGACGCCCATGCTCCACATCGGCGGCGTCGTGTACGTCAAGACGGTGAGCCCGACGGGGCAGCCCGCGTGGGCGCACACCCCCGACCCCGCCAGCGCGTACCAACAGTCGCCCTACCCCGGCGCGGTCGGCCAGTTCTCCGGCTTCACCAAGGTGGCCGACGCCACCGTCACCAAGGGTGCCGCGTGCGCGGCCGCAGGGGTGCCGGGCCACACCTGGACGATCGCCTCGCCGCACACGAGCGTCCTGTCCGAGCGCGAGTCGGCGTGCGTCGCCGACGCGTCGGGGGCGCTCCTTTCCCTCACCACCGGAGCGAACGGCACCGCCGTACCGGCCAGCGGCTTCGCCTACTCGTTCACCATCACCCAGGTCGGGGGCGTCCCGGCCATCGCAGTGCCGTCGCCGCTGCTCGCCGGATGAGCACGGAGGCCGGTGGCGCCGGCCGGGCCGCGGGCCGGTGGCGCCGGCCGGGCCGCGGGCCGGTGGCGCCGGCCGGGCCGCGGG
>CAZSYT010000065.1:11068-18891 GCA_964610905.1 uncultured Acidimicrobiaceae bacterium | reverse complement strand
GGTGAGGCCGATCCCGCCGGCGATGAGGGCGACCTGGCGGTGGCGCTGGACGTGGTGGGTGAAGGCGCCGTAGGGGCCCTCGAAGAACACGCGGGTGCCCGGGGCGAGCCGGGCGACCGCCGACGAGTGGTCGCCGACCGCCTTCACGGTGAGGCGGAGGTAGGGGGGGCGGGGCAGGGCGGACACCGAGTACGGGTGCGCCTGCCACCACAGGCCGCGGGCGAGGAACCGCCACTCGACGAACTGTCCGCCGGCGAAGGGGAGGCGCTCGAGGTTGCGTCCGGTGAGGATGACGGAGGCGACCCCAGGTGCCTCGGAGCGCACCTCGGCCACCCGCAGCTGGTAGCGGAGGCTGCGGACCAGGGGGAGCCCGAACCGGAAGGCGAGCACCGACCCGGCCGTCGCGACCCAGATGAGGACCCACAGGGCCCGGGCCAGGGGGTGGCCGACGAACGAGGGGCCGAGGGCGATGACGTGGGCGAAGGAAAGGGCGAGGGCCAGGTAGAGGTAGAGGTGGATCACCCACCAGGTCTCCCGGCGGAGCCGGGAGCGGATGGCCCGGATGGAGACGACCCCGGCCAGTGCCATGAGGACGAGCCCCACGGTGGCGGCCAGCATGTCGGGGTAGGACGAGATGAACTGCCCGACCTGGGCGAAGAAGCCGGCCTTCGCCGCCTGGGCGTAGCCGACGGTGATGACGACGGCGTGGACGCCGATGAGGGAGAGGGGCCAGGGGGAGAGGCGCCGGTGCCAGCGCAGCAGCCCGTCCTGGCCGAGGATCCGCTCGACCGGGGGGATGCGGCTCGCCAGCACCACCATGAGGAGGGCCAGGTACATGCCGACGAGCCCGGTCAGGGACCCGACGAAGATGGCGATGCCCCCGGGGGCGGCGAGCTCGCTGCCCCGCTCGACGGAGATGCCCTGTGCGACCACCGTGACCAGGCCGGCGGCCGCGGCGGCGGCGACCGCCGTGCCGACCCACGGCCGGGGCGGGGGAGCCGGGCGGTAGCGGGGGCCGCGGGCCGCCTCGCGGCTCCCCTTGCGGCGCGCCGAGTCGCGTGGTGCCTCGAACGTGACCGAGGTCACCGGACCGTCCATCGACCCGTGGGCCCGCGGCGCGCCGTCGTGGCGAGACGGCAGGTGGCGGCAGCGTCCATGCCTCCAGTGTGGCCCGTGAACATGACGGGGGCATGACGCCTCGGGTGGCAGGTGGGGAGGGTCGCGGCAGGCGAAAAGAGCAGCGGTAGCATCGCTTCGCCTGCTGGACGTGCGACAGCCTGCCCGGAGGCAGTGTCGGGGGACGGTGCTCGGAGGTGGTGGGTTGGCGGATCGACCGGAGGTGACGGTGGTGCGCGGCGTGCGACGGCGGGGCCGGAGGGCCCTCGCAGCGGTCCTGGCCCTGTTCGCCGGGGTGGTGACGTTCGCCGCCGTTCCGGCGACGTCGGGTGCGGCGACGTCGGGTGCGACGACGCCACGGGCGGCGATGAGCGCCGGGGCGACGTGGGCCGAGCTCTACCCGGTGGCAAGCCCCCTCGGGCGGCAGGGTTCGCCAGGTTCGATGGCCTACGACCCGGCCACCGGGCAGGTCGTCTACTTCGGCGGGTTCACCACCGAGTCCTCCGGTACCTCCGACACGTGGACGTGGTCGGGCGGGGACCGGCACGAGGCGGCCACGACGGCCGCACCGAGCCCACGCGAGGGCGCAGCCATGGCCTAACCCGGCGACCAACCAGCTGCTGCTCTTCGGCGGGCGAGGGCTCTTCGGCGGGCAAGGGGTCTCGGGCCCTCCGTACCCGGCCCTCGAGGACACCTGGTCGTGGACGGGCACGACCTGGGTGCAGCTCCACCCGGCGACCACGCCCGACCCGGGGACCTCCCCCTCGTCTACGACACTGCCTCCGACGAGCTGCTGCTGGTGGGCACGTCGGCGACGTGGTCGTGGACGGGCACGAACTGGCGGTCCATCGGCACCGGGGTCGGCGCGGCGTCGTACGGGCTCTATGCCGCAGACGACACGGCGACCGGCCAGGTCCTCGCCGTGAGCCAGGGGCCGTCCGGCCCGGCGACGTGGCAGTGGACCGGCTCGTCGTGGGAGGAGCTGACCGGTGCCGGGACACCGTCGAGCGCGGTGGTGGACCCCGCCGGTCCGATGGCCTACGACGCGGCGACCGGCACGATGGTCCTGCTCTTCGGCACGACGACGTGGACGTGGACGGGCACGGCGTGGCGGGAGCAGCAAGGGGCGACGGTCCCCGATGCCGTGGTGTCGATGGCCTACGACGGGGCGAGCCAGCAGGTCCTGCTCTTCGGTGCCGGGCCGAGCGGGGGTGAGACCTGGGCGTACGGCGCCACCCGACCGTGCCCCGGGTGGCGTGCTCGACGGCGCTGCCGTCGGGGACGGTGGTCGGGATGGCCCGCTCCGCCGGGGGCACCGCGTACTGGCTCGCCGACCGTGCCGGGCAGGTGGCGTCCTGTGGCACGGCACCCGACCTGGCCAGGCCGTTCGCCTCCGACGCCCCCATCGTGGGCATCGCCGCCGCACCCATCGGCGAGGGGTACTGGCTGGTCGCCGCCGACGGCGGGGTGTTCTCCTTCGGCAACGCCCGTTTCCACGGCTCGATGGGCGGCAAGCCGCTCAACGCCCCGGTGGTGGGCATGGCCGCCGACCCGTCGGGCGGCGCTGGAGCAGAGGCGAGCGACCGTGGCTACTGGCTGGTCGCCGCCGACGGCGGGGTGTTCTCCTTCGGCAGCACGTTCTACGGGTCGGGGGCCTGAGAGCCCGTCACCCGGCAGGAGCCGTCGACGGGCGACCCGGTGCGGGCTCGCCGTCCGTGAGAGGCAGCTCTGCCGGGTCACCCGCCAGCGCCGGCGCGGTGCGCAGGCGTCGGCGACTGACCGCGAAGGCGGCGACGGCGAGGACGGCGAGGGCGGCGCAGAGCGCCCAGCCGACCCCGAAGCCGAGGTGGTCGACGACGACCCCGAAGCCGAGGGGCCCGACCATCCCCCCGACGTAGGTCCCCACCTGGGTCACCCCCGTCGCCCGTGCCGGCGTGTCGGGGTACGCGCGCACCACGGCGAGGTTGAAGAGGCCGTTGTAGCCCCAGCCGCCGCCGTAGGCGACGAGGACGGCCGGGACGAGCAGGCCGAGGTCGCCGGCGGCGAGCGCGCCGTAGCCGAGCGCACCCACCGCCACGAGGACGGAGACGGTCGCGAGGTGGTCGTCGGCGGCCCGGCGGCCCCGCACGCCCCGGCGGTCCGCCCGCCAGCCGAAGCCGACGCGTGCCGAGAGCCCGACGACGCTCCCTGCGGCCGAGAGGACGCCGGCGAGGCCGGGTCCGACCCCGTCGTGGACGGCTCCGGGGACGACGAAGGAGCCCATGGCGTTCGAGGCGGCGACGGCACACGCCATGGCGGCCGCCAAGAAGACGAGCGGCCGGACGTCGAAGAGGTCCCCGCCGCCGGGCTGCCCTCGGCCACGGACCCGGGCGCTGCCCTGCCCACGTCCGACCGACCGACGCACCCTGAGCCGCCCCGGGCGCTCGTCGGCGCCGACCGTCGCGTGGACGCGACCGTGGGCGGGCGCCGGTGCGGGCATCAGCCGGCGTCCGACGGTGGCGAGTGCGGTCGCGACGAGGACCGTGAGCCCCGCGGCGGCGAGGTAGGCGACGTGCCACCCGGCCGTGAGGGCCAACGCGGGCACGGCGAGGCCCGACAACAGGGTCGAGGTGGGGATGGCCGCCTGTTTCACGCCGAAGGCGAGGCCTCGGCGCCCGTCGTCGACCGCCTGGGTGAGGAGGAGGTTCACAGCCGGCTGCATCGCCCCGTTGGAGAGGCCACCGATGACCAGGAACCCGAGGAGGCCGGGGAGCGAGGTGACGACGAGGCCGACGCCGAGGAGAGCGGCCGAGGCCAGCCCGACGGCGACGAGCAGGACCCTGAACGGGCCGATCCGCTCGGCCAGGCGCCCGCCCCGGACCGAGCTGAGCGCCGAGGCGCAGAAGTAGGTGGCCACCGCGCCCCCGATGGCCGTCGCCCCGACGTGGAGGTGCGCCTCGAGCTGGACGGAGAGGGCGCCGGTGAGGAACACGGGGAGGACCCCGGTCGTCGCCAGGGCGATGGCCAGCGCCACGCTCGCCACTTGGCGGCGCGACCAGGCCGCCTGCGAGGTGTTGGGGTGCGCTCGCCTGGCGAGGGCTCGGGTCATCTCTTCAGCGCAGGCTAGACGAGGGGCTCCACCGGCCCGCGGCGGCGCATCCCGGTCGTCGCCACCGGTCGGGTCTCCGCCTCCGCTGCGGGGGAGGCTGGGCGCGAGCACAGGTCGCGGACCCGGGATGGGGTGGGCCGCGGCGCGGCCTCCGCCCGCCCGGCGCCTGCCGCGCCACCGACCCCACCGGCACCTCGACCCGTGGAGGGACGGGAGGGATGGTTGGACTACGTATGCTTCATCGTCGACGCCGCCCGTCGGATGATCGCCGGCCGACGTCGCAACCCGTCGACCGGCAGCTCGATCCGAGGCGGCCGGGGCAGAACGGGCCCAGCCGACGAACAGCCAGGAGCACTGGCACCCACAAGCTGACACCGAGGAGCGAGGAGCCACCATGAGCCCAGACACCACCAGGACCGCCGTCGTGACAGGCGCCGCTCGGGGCATCGGCGCCGGGGTGGCCGTCCGCCTGGCTGCCGACGGGTTCGACGTCGCCGTCGTCGACCTCGACGAGGGCGCCACCGCGGAGACGGTCGCAGCCGTGAAGGGGCAGGGCCGACGCGCCCTCGGGGTGGGCCTCGACGTCTCGGACCCCGAGGCCGTCGACGCCGGCATCGCTCGTGTCGCCGAGGAGCTCGGGGGACCGGTCGTGCTGGTCAACAACGCCGGCGTCACCCGGGACAACCTCCTGTTCAAGATGAGCGTGGAGGAGTGGGACCTGGTGATGGGCGTCCACCTGCGCGGGTCGTTCCTCATGAGCCGGGCGACCCAGAAGTTCATGGTCGAGCAGCGGTGGGGCCGGATCGTCAACCTCTCGAGCACGTCGGCGCTCGGCAACCGCGGCCAGGCCAACTACTCGACAGCCAAGGCGGGCCTCCAGGGCTTCACCCGAACGCTTGCCGTGGAGCTCGGGCCGTTCGGTGTCACCGTCAACGCCATCGCCCCGGGGTTCATCGCCACGGCGATGACCGAGGCCACCGCGCACCGCCTGGGGATGGACTTCGCGGCGTTCCAGGAGCAGGCCGCCGCGCACATCGCCGTGCGCAGGGTGGGCGAGCCCGCGGACATCGCCCAGGCCGTGTCGTTCTTCGTCGACGAGCGCTCGGGCTACGTCAACGGCCAGATCCTCTACGTGAGTGGCGGCCCCACCGTGTGACGCCTCGCCGGCTCGGTGTCCATGCCGGCCGCGGTCGGGAGCACGCGCTCCACGGGGAAGGCCACCGGGAGCCCCAGGTCCGCTCCCCGGTCTCCCACCGATGGCGGCGAGCGCACCGGGCGACGAGCTGCCGCCGGTGGACCCCTCTGGGGGTGGCTCCAGCGGCGGCTGGGTGGTCCCGTGCCCGCGGCGGGCGAGAGGCAGGGCGGGTCGGTCGGGGCAGACCGTCACGGTCCCCCTGGCAGCGCGGCATGCCGCGGCCGCTGGCACGGGGTGTGCAGCAGCTCCTCCGACGGTGCCGACAGGCCCCGCCGATCAGGCCGTGAACGCACGGGCAAGACCTGGCTGGGGCCACTTGAGGTGGAGCAGCCGACCCGTCCCGGAGCAGGTGATGAACGCATCTCGGAGATCATCCCCGCCGAAACAGATGTTCGTCGTGAGCGGATCGCCCGTCTCCACGAAGTCCACGAGCGCCCCCTCCGTATCGAACACGGAGATACCACCGGCCCCGATGGTTGCGACCGCGATGTTCCCTGCGCTGTCGACGGCGAGGGAATCGAACATCGAACCGTCGCAACGCATGGCGTGGAGCCGGCCGTGCCATGGCCGGTAGTCACTCAGCTCCAGCTTCCCGGGTCCGACGACGTCCCACGCGAGCAACCTGCAGCGGTCCGTCTCCGCTACGTACAGGGTGCGCACGTCGGGGGACAGGCCGATCCCGTTGGGGCTCCCGAGGACTCGAACGCGTGGGTGGGGCCCGACTACACTGGCGCTTCCGGAGCGATTTCGGGCACGGGACCGATCTGTCCAGTCAGTTTCCAGCGACCCCTGCCCCCAGCAGGCGTCCGGACGGGCGAGCGGGACCTGCCCGGACACTGTCCGGTGCACGGGCTCCCTGGTCGGGGGTGATCAGTATGACGGGCTGTGGCGCAGCTTGGTTAGCGCGCTTGACTGGGGGTCAAGAGGTCCCGGGTTCAAATCCCGGCAGCCCGACCACGGGACGCGGGTGCGACCGTTGTGCCTGGTCGCACCGTTGTCACTCGTCGCACCGTTGAGGCCGGACGGCGGCCACCCGGGGAAGGCGCTCCCGACGCCGCGCACGCAGCGCGGTTGGCGCAGGAGTCATCGGGGATCACCGTCCTCGTCCCGCGCTGCGGGACGGTGCGCCGGGCACCCCCGCCGGTGAGGAGCCGACGCACTACGAGAGCCGGCCGTCGCAGTCGGGGTCCTTCGACCCGGACCGGCGCAGGGCGAGACGGGAGCACCTGGGCTGATGTGGACCCCGCCCGGCGCCGACGCGTTCAGTCGGGCGCGGTCGGCACCCGCCGTTCCGCGCTCGCCCGCGGCGAGGCGAGCCGGCGCCGCCCCGGAGCCGGACGGACGTCGCCTCGAGCCGGTGCTACCTCGAGACGCACCTAGGTAGTACCAGTAGACATACCACAAGTCGTACCGGTGGTCGTACCTCTGCCAGCGACGGCTGGACGCGGCGAGCCGAAATTCCGCACGGGGCCTTCCCGACGAGGATCGTCCCTGTGTGGCGGGGTTGTCAGGCGGACTCCGCCGACCCTCGGCCCTGGGCTACCTCGCTGGCGTAGGAGCTCGGCGGGCCGCGAAGGACCCAGGCGAACGCCACGGCGACCACGCCGCCCGCCAGGGGTCCCACGAGGTAGACCCACCAGTCGCGCCAGCAGTCGGCGAGCAGCGCCGGCCCGAGGGAGCGCGCCGGGTTCATCGACGCCCCGGTGGCCGGCCCCGCCCACAGCCCGGCGAGGGCGATGTACCCGCCGATGGCGATGGCGGCGTTGGCGCCGATGTTCCGGCCTCCGGTGGCCGTCCCCAGGATGACGCTGATCAGCCCGACTGTGAGCACCAGCTCGAGCCCGAGCGCGGCGCCGGCGCTCAGCCGCGGGGTTGGCACCGTCGCACCGAGGTGGGCGACGTCTCCGAAGGTCGACCACAGGAACGCAGTGGCGGCGACGCTGCCGAGCAGCTGGGCGGCCACGTAGCCGGGGACCCGGCGCCACGGGAAGTTCCCCCGAAGGGCGAAGGAGCACGTGACCGCCGGGTTCAGGTGGGCACCGCTCACCGTGCCGACGAAGTAGATCACGGCCATCACCAACAACCCGGGGGCCACCGCCTGGGCGGCTGCCGGAACCTGGCCGTGGCTGACGGCGTCGACGACCGCTCCACCGGCGGCCGCGAGGACGAGAAGGAAGGTCCCGAACGCCTCGCCGAACAGGCGGCGCCACTCGAAGGAGAGATCGGCGAAGTTGCGCGTCCAGGCGGTCTGCAGGCCCGCGGGTTCGCGAAGGGGCGGCGAGGGAGGCTGCCCGTCGGCTGGCTGCTTCGACATGGTGCTCCCTCGGTGCAGGCGCCGGTGCTCGTCGACGCTATCGCTCGACTGTCGACCGTGCTGCCTGGCGAGCGGCGCGGATGCCTTCGTCGTCCCCGTCTCCTCGTGGT
>CAZSYT010000065.1:0-10968 GCA_964610905.1 uncultured Acidimicrobiaceae bacterium | reverse complement strand
CCGCGTCTCGAGGTGGTCCGCGTCTCGAGGTGGTCCGCGTCTCGAGGTGGTCCGCGTCTCGAGGTGGTCCGCAGGCTCCTTGTGCAAAAGGCTACTTGTTGACTAAACTAGTCAACATTAGCCCCCGGCGAGCGGGAGTGGGAAGGAGGCGGGTCGTGCACCATCGAGTCGTGATCGTGGGTGGTGGGACAGCCGGGGTGACCGTGGCGGCACGTCTGCGTCGGGCGGGCGTGGAGGACGTGGCCCTCGTGGAGCCGTCGGGCGTCCACTGGTACCAGCCGCTGTGGACGCTGGTGGGCGGCGGGGTGTCGGCGCTCGAGCGCACGCGACGCCCCGAGAGCGCCGTGGTGCCACGCGGCGTGCGGTGGGTGCAGGACGCCGTTGCCGGGCTCGACCCCGAGGAGCAGGCCGTCACGACCGCGTCGGGGGGGCGGATCGGCTACGACGTCCTCGTGCTCTGCCCCGGGCTCGAGCTCGCCTGGGACCGCGTCCCCGGGTTGCTCGAGGCCGTGGGCACCCCGTTCGCGTCGAGCAACTACACGCCGGAGCTGGCGCCGAAGACCGCCGAGCTCACCCGGCGCTTCCGCGGGGGCCAGGCGCTCTTCACGGCGCCCGGGACGCCGGTCAAGTGTCCCGGAGCACCGCAGAAGGCCGCCTACCTGGCCTGTGACCACTGGCGGCGAGCAGGGGTGCTCCGGCGTTCGACGGTGACGTTCGCCACCGGGGCCGGCGGTCTCTTCGGCGTCCCCGAATTCGCCACGGTGCTCGGTTCGGTGGTCGAGCGGTACGGCATCGAGACCCGCTTCGCCCACGAGCTCGTCGCCGTCGACCCGGAGGGGCGGCGGGCGTGCTTCGCCCGCACCGGGGGAGAGGACGGCGAGGGCGCCACCGTCGAGCTCGGCTACGACCTCCTCCACGCCGTGCCTCCCCAACGCGCTCCGGCGTTCGTCCGCTCGAGCCCCCTCGGCGGCCCCGGTCCCTTCGGCTGGGTGCCCGTCGACCGCCACCGGCTCCGGCACGTCGCCCACGCGAACGTGTTCGCGCTGGGAGACGTGTGCGACGCCCCGACCTCGAAGACCGGCGCGGCGATCCGTCGCCAGGCGCCCGTGGTCGTGGCCAACGTCCTCGCCACGCTGGCCGGCGAGCACGAGCTGCCCGCCCGCTACGACGGCTACGCCGCCTGCCCGTTCACCACGGCGCGGGGTCGCCTCGTCCTGGCCGAGTTCGACTACAGCCTGGCACCGCATCCGACGCTGCCCCTCGTCGACACCCGACGCGAGCGTCGCGACCTGTGGTACCTGAAGCGGTTCGGGCTCCCGGCCTTCTACTGGCACGCCCTCCTGGCCGGCCGGGGCTGACCGACCCGCCCGGAGGGGACGACCCGGGCTCGACGGGTGCCGCGGCACCGTGCGCTCGGCCGCTCCCACCGCCGACCGGTGGCGAGCGGCGGCGACCGGTGGCGAGCGGTCGCTCGGTACGCTGGGTGGGCGTCGGCGAGGGCAGGGCGCCGCGGGAGGACAGGGGAGATCGGGCCGGCGCTGCCGGCCAGGAGGAGGTCACCATGGGCGCCGCAGACGCAGCCGCTACCGTCCCCAACCGCCGTGTCCCGGTCACCCGGGTCACCGCCGAGCGCCTCGACGGCCTGGCGTCGCGGGTGGAGACAGCGGCACCGCGAGAGCCCCTCGTCGTCGAGGCGCCCTTCACCGGGGAGCCGGTCGGAGCCGTGCCCCGCTGCACGGCGGACGACGTCGTGGCCGCCTTCGAGCGGGCTCGCCACGCCCAGGCGGGGTGGTCGGTCACGCCGGTCGCCGAACGTGCCGCTGTGCTCCTGCGCCTCCACGACCTGGTGCTCGGCCGCCAGGAGGAGATCCTCGACCTCATCCAGCTCGAGAGCGGCAAGGCGCGGCGCCACGCCTACGAAGAGGTGCTCGACGTGGCGTTGTGCGCCCGCTACTACGCGCACACGGCGGCGCGTGCCCTCGCGCCACGACGCCGGCAGGGTGCGATCCCCGGGCTGACCGAGACGTGGGAGCACCACCATCCCAAGGGCGCTGTCGGGATCATCTCGCCGTGGAACTACCCGCTCACCCTGGGGATCAGCGACGCACTGCCCGCCCTGGTGGCCGGCAACGCCGTCGTCACGAAGCCGGACCAGCGGACGCCGTACTCGGCCCTGTGGGCCGCGGAGCTGCTGGCCGAGGCCGGGCTGCCCGACGGCGTCCTGCAGGTGGTGACCGGCGCTGGCTCCGAGCTCGGGTCCCCGCTGGTGGCCGAGGCGGACTTCGTGATGTTCACCGGGTCGACGGCCGTGGGCCGGACGGTCGCCACGCAGGCGGCCCAGCGGCTCGTCGACTTCTCGATGGAGCTTGGCGGCAAGAACGCCCTCTTGGTCCTCGACGACGCCGACCTCCGCAAGGCCGTGCCGGGGGCCATCCGGGCGTCGTTCTCGAACACCGGGCAGCTGTGCATCTCCATGGAGCGCATCTACGTGGCCGGGTACCTCTGGGACCGCTTCGCGCACGAGTTCGCCGACGCCGCCCGCCGTCTACGGCTGTCCGCCGCCTTCGATTACGGCGCCGACGTCGGCTCGCTCGCCTCGGCCCGCCAGCTCGCCACGGTCGAGAAGCACGTCGACGACGCGGTCGGCCATGGTGCCACCGTGCTCGCCGGAGGCCGGGCCCGGCCCGACGTCGGCCCGTACTTCTACGAGCCGACCGTGCTGACCGACGTGTCGGAGGGGATGGTCCTCTGCCGGGAGGAGACCTTCGGGCCGGTCGTCTCCCTCTATCGGGTGGAGTCGGAGGACGAGGCGGTGGCCCGGGCCAACGACAGCGAGTACGGCCTGAACTTCAGCGTGTGGACGCGGGACGCCCGGAGGGGCCAGCGGGTCGCTTCCCGGCTGCAGGCCGGCACGGTCAACGTCAACGAGGGCTACGCTGCCGCCTGGGCGTCGATGGACGCACCGATGGGCGGGTTCAAGGCGTCGGGCGCGGGTCGGCGCCACGGTGAGCACGGCCTGCTCAAGTACACCGAGCCGCAGACCATCGCCGTGCAGCGGGGGATGGCCATCGCCCCGCCGCCGTTCCTGTCGGCCGAGCGTTACGCACGGGTGATGACCCAGGCGCTGCGCCTGCTCCGGAGGGTGCCGGGCGTCAAGTGAGCCCGTCGCTCACCGCCCCTCGGGCGTGAAGGTGCAGGGCAGGTGCTTGATGCCGTTGATGAAGCTCGACACGAGGCGGTCGGGCTCCGCGCTTGCCTCGATGTCGGGCAGACGCCGGAAGAGGGTCCGGACCATCACGTCGATCTCGTGGTGGGCGAGGTGGGCGCCGAGGCAGGTGTGCGGTCCCCCGGCACCGAAGCTGACGTGCGGGTTGGGTGACCGGAGGACGTCGAAGGCGTCGGGGTCGTCGAAGACCGACTCGTCGCGGTTGGCCGAGCCGTAGAAGAGCAGCAGCTTGTCCCCGGGGTGGAGCTCTTCGTCGCAGAGGACGGTGTCGCGGGCGACGGTGCGGCGCATCCAGGTGACCGGCGTCGACCAGCGGAGGACCTCCTCGACCGCGGTGGGGCCGACCCGGTCGACGTCGTCCTGCCACAGGCGGCGCTGGTCTGGGTGGCACGTCATCGCCCACAGCCAGTGGGCGAGCGCGTTCCGGGTCGTCTCGTTGCCGGCGATCAGCAGCATGATGAAGAACGAGGCGAGCTCGCCGTGGGTGAGGGACTCGCCGTCGAGGTTGGTCGTGACGAGGGCGGTGGTCAGGTCGTCAGTAGGGTTCGCGACGCGCGATGCGGCGAGCTCCTCCATCAGCGCGGTGAGCTCGGCGCCGGCGGCGGCGTAGGCCAGCACGGGGTCGGTGCCCTCGGGCACGAACTCCGGGTCGCCGCCGCTCAGGATGACGTTCGAGCACCGCAGCACGTCGGCCCGAGCAGACAGGGGGACGCCCATCAGGTCGCAGATGATGGCGAGGGGCAGGGGAGCGGCGACGTCGGCGACGAAGTCGCACTCGCCCCGCTCCGCCACGGCGCCGACGACGGCATCGGCGATGTCCTGGATGGACGACGTGATCGCCGTGACCCGGCGTTCGGTGAACGCCGCGGCCACGATCCGCCGGAGGTAGGTGTGGCGCGGCCGGTCGGTCGAGACCATGCCGCCGAAGTACTCGACCATCTCCGGGGGGAGGTCGATGACCGTGACCGCCCCCTGTCCCGAGGCGTACGTGTCCGGGTCCTTCGACACGGCCGCGACGTCGGCGTAGCGGACCACGGCCCGGAACCCCGGTCCGTGCGGAACGACCACCGAGTAGTTGGTCGACGGCTCGGGCTCGTCGTAGTAGGGGAGCCCGGGCTGCCTCCGGAGGGCGGCGAAGACGGCGTGTCGCTCGTCGAGGGGGCGACCCCAGAAGGCCGGGTCGGCGAGGTCGACCCCTGCCAGGTCGACGGGCGCGTCGGTCGACGGTTGCGGCATCGGCACACGGTAGCCGTGCGGCAGATGGTGACGGGCGACCTGGCCGTGCGGCGGGGCGTCCTGCGCGGGCCAGCCGCGTGACGCGCCTCGTCACCGCGCCGGACCGGCCGAGGAGGGGAGCGCCGGGTCAGCGACGGGGCGGGCCTGCCCGGGTGAAGCGCGTGCCCGGCGGGTCGGTGGCCCAGGGTGCCGTCGCACCCCAGGCGTCCTCGTAGACGAGCTCGCCGATCGGGCGGCGTCGTACGGGCCCGTGCGCCCCGGCCGGCTCACCGAGGGTGATGGTGGCGTGCAGCCCCACGTCGGCAGGTACCGCGAGCACCTCGCGGAGCTCGTCCTCGACGAAGGTGTGGAGCTGGGTGAGGACACCACCCAGTCCGACGGCTCGGGCGGCGAGGAGGAGGTTCTGGCAGGCGGGGTAGACGGAGGCGCCCTCGAGGGGGCTCGGGGGTCGGTAGCGGACGAGGCCGGCGAGCACGACGACGGGGGCCTCGGCGACGTGGTCGGCGTAGTGCTGGAGGACACCGGCGAGGCGCGCCTTGGGCGAGGCGGGGTCGGCTCCCGAGCCGTCGTCGTACCCGTCGGCGGCCCGCTTGGCCGACCACAGCTGGTGGGCGGCGCGTCCGAGCAGCTGGCGGGCAGCCCGGGCTCGGACGCCGTCGCGCAGGACGAGGAAGCGGAACGGCTGGCGGTTCGAGCCCGACGGGGCGCGGGTGGCGTGCCAGAGGACCGTGGCGAGCTCGCCGTCGGTGACGGCACGGTCCGTGTAGCGGCGGATGGCCCGGGTCGTCGCCAGACCCTCGAGCAGCATTGGAGGGCCCGGCGGGGCGGGTGCGTCCATCCCTGCAGTGTCGCCGCGCGTGCGGGCGACGCGCCAGGAGACCGCTAGGCCGTCTGGGCGGTGGCCTCGGTGGGCAGCACGGCCCCGAGCGGCCCCGGCCGGGCCAGGTAGTAGCCCTGTCCGAAGTCGACCCCGAGGGCGCAGAGCACCTCGAGCTCGGAGGCGGTCTCGATCCCCTCGCCCACGACCCGGGCCCCGAGCTCGTGGGCGAAGCCGACGAGGGCGACCACGAGGGCGCGGCGAACGGGGTCGTCGTCGAGGCCGGCGATGATCCACCGGTCGAGCTTGATGAACTCGGGTCCCAGCTTGACGATGTGGGTGAGGCTGGCGAAGCCGGAACCCGTGTCGTCGACGGAGAGCCGCGTGCCCATGTGGCGCAGGGACGAGAGGACGCCCTGGAGGCACTCGTAGTCCTGGACGGCGGCGTGCTCGGTCAGCTCGACGATGACACGCCGGGCGTCGACGGCCTCGAGGAGCCCGGTGAGCTCCGGGACGGCGAGGGCTTCGGGCCCGAGGTTCACCCCGAGCGACACGTCCCCGGGCAGGTCGGGGAGCGCCTCGAGCGCTGCGCCGAAGGCGGCGAGCTCGAGCTCGACCCCGAGGCCGACGGCGCCGGCGGCCGCGAACCACCGGTCGGGGGGCTCCTCGGGCGGTCCCGAGAAGCGCGAGAGCGCCTCGACGGCCACCAGGCGCTGGTCGGTGAGGCGGACGATCGGTTGGAAGACGACGGCGAAGCGGTGCTCGTCGATCGCCGAGCGGACACGACGGCGGACCTCGACGAGCTCGGTCGTCGACGGGCTGAGCACGTTCGAGACGAAGCGGGCCACCGTCGTCGAGGTCGCGTCGTCGGCGAGCTCAGCCGGTGCTCCCGACTCGGAGGCGGCCAGCGAGTCGAGGACACGGGCGATCTCCGCGCTCGAGCAGATCATGGCGGCGAGGACCTCTGCGAGGGCAGTGCACCGCCGGACGTCGGCGTCGGTGAAGGCGCGAGCGCGGCGGGCGACCATGTCGACCACGCCGACCGGCACACCGTCCCGCTGCAGCGGGACGCTCACCAGCGACGTCATCTCCATCCGACGGAGGACCTCGACGTCGACCCGGGGGTCGGTGTCGGCATCGTCGCAGCGGAGCACCGACCCGGTGTGCATCGCCAGCCCGGACAAGCTGTGCGCGGGGTCGAGCGTCGCCCCGATCAGGTCGTGGAGGGCACCGGCGGCGTGGACGAAGTGGATCAGGCCGCGCTCGCCGACCAGGCCGACGAGGGCGCCCTCGGCATGGGGGACGAGGACCAGCAGCTCGCTGACGAGGCGGTCGAGGAACGCGTCCGGCTCGAGGAGCTCGCGCAGGGCGGACCAGTAGTCGCCGTCGGCGACCACCTCTGGCTCGCCGTTCGAGTGGCCGCGACGCTCCTGCACGGTGTCACCATCGTGAGGACCGCACGCCGACGTGAGTGTGCTCGACCGTATTGTCGCTTCGTTGTCAGACGACGCCGGAGCGCTCGCCGGCGCCATTCGTGGTCTGCCCTGGTGAGAAGGCCGCAGACCCCGAAGGAACACGCTGCCGGAGCAGGCCCCATGTACTGGCACGGAAGCTGTCGTCCACCCAGCCATTCTCCGTGTGCCAGGTGGGCAACGGCGACCCCACACGTCCTCGACGTCGGGTGCGGCACGCGCGCGTGCACGGCTCGCGGTACCGGCGCGGCCGGTCTGCCCGAGGCACCGCCGGGTGGCGCCGCGAGGGCGCGGGTGGGTCGTCCGGGGTGGGTCGTCCGGGGGGGGCCGCCGACGTCGCCCCGGAGCCGCGCTCGGCTTCCTCCCTGGTGGTCAAGCGAGCCCGCGTCGGTGCCGATGAGGAAGACGTGGCGAGCACCGACGGCCCAGCGCACGCGGCGAGCCCCGGCATACGGTCGTCGCACGGCTCACCGACTGAGGTCGGAGTCCTCTCGATCGACGCGAGCGGCAAGCTGGCCGCGGTGCTGTTCGTCGTGTCGGGGTTCGTGACCGCGCTCAGCACGCTGTTGCCGGGCTCTCCCGAGCTCAACGACCGCATGGTCGTCCTCATCGGGATCGTGGCCGGCCTCGAGGGCCTCGTGCTGTCCGCCATCCCGTGGGCGCGCCTGCCCTCGTGGACGTGCGCGGCGATCACGCTGCCCTCGGCGTTCGTGCTGATCGCCGTGCACAACTACAACGGTGGCCTCGACCCCTACCGCTACAGCATCTTCTACCCGGTCATCTTCGTGTGGATCGGGCTCACGCAGCCCCGGTGGACGTCGCTCGCCGCGTCGCCGCTGCTCACCGCGTCGTACCTGACGCCGCTCCTGCTGCGGCACGAGCCGTCGTGGACGCTCGCCTCGACCGTGATGGTCGTCCCGGTCATGGTCCTCATCGGCGAGGCGATCGGCTGGGTCGCGGCGAGCGTGACCACGACCAAGGCCGAGCTCCTCCGCCTGGCGGGCACCGACGCCCTGACCGGGCTCGACAACCGGTCGAGCTTCTACCGCCAGCTCGCCCGGGTCTGGGAGGAGGCCGACAGCTCGGCGGCACGCGTCGCCGTCTTCTTCGTCGACCTCGACGGGTTCAAGGGGGTCAACGACGCCCACGGCCACGAGGTCGGCGACCGGCTCCTCGCCGAGGTCGCCCGTCGCCTGCAGGCCAGCGCCCGTCGGGACGACCACATCGCCCGCCTGGGGGGCGACGAATTCGCGCTGATGGCACCGGGCGTCGCCGACGTCGGCGAGGCCGAGGCGATCGCCCGCCGCATCGTCGAGGAGGTCAGCAAGCCCCTCGACGTCGGAGGCACGAGCTTGGTGCCGAGCGCCAGCGTCGGCTTCGCCCTCGCCAACGGCGACTGCGCCGAGCCCGACCAGCTCATCCGGCGGAGCGACCTCGCGATGTACGCCGCCAAGAAGTCGGGCGGCGGCTGCTTCACGTGCTACCGCCACGCGCGGCGGGCGGCCTCCGCCGACGTTGCCGGCGCAGCGGGCACCGTCCTGCCGGCGTGAACCTGTTCCGAGCCGTCGGCGGATCGCCGTGCCGGCCGTCGTTCGAACGGGTGGCCCGCCGACGCTGCCGTCCGCCGCGCCCGGGCCGGGCGTCGGCGCTCCCCTCGACCGCCGAGAATGTACATTATGTAAAGTAAGCACCGGGGACGGACCGGGCATCGAGGACCCGGCGTAGGCCAGGGGCGGGCGCCGTGTACCGGTCCCGGGCGGGGCGGCTCCGACGTCGGTCCGCTCTACCAGGGCATGGGGACGTAGACTCGGAGGCGGCGACGTCCGGCGCACCGAGGCTCAGGAGGCAGCGCATGCCGACACCAACCGCTCTGCCCGCCGCGAGAGAGTTCGAGAGCCCCGCCGTCGAGCGCCTCTACCGCAAGCAGCGCCTCGCGGCGGCCTTCCGGCTGTTCTCGCGCTTCGGATTCGACGAGGGCGTCGCCGGGCACATCACGGCGCGCGACCCCGAGCGCCTCGACCATTTCTGGGTCAACCCCTTCGGCATGCACTTCGGCCACGTCCGCGTGTCCGACCTCATCCTCGTCGACGACGAGGGGACGGTCGTCGAGGGCGACGCCCGGGTCAACACGGCGGCCTTCGTCATCCACTCGCAGGTGCATGCCGCCCGGCCCGACGTCGTCTCCGCCGCGCACGCCCACTCGGTGCACGGCAAGGCGTTCTCGGCGCTCGGGCGTCTCCTCGACCCGATCACCCAGGACGTGTGCGCCTTCTACGAGGACCATGCCCTCTTCGACGACTACACCGGCGTGGTGGTCGACCTCGAGGAGGGCAAGCGGATCGCCCACGCTCTCGCCGGCCACAAGGCGGCCATCCTCCGCAACCACGGCCTGCTCGCCGTCGGCCGCTCGGTCGAGGAGGCGGCGTGGTGGTTCATCACCATGGAGCGCTCGTGCCAGGCGCAGCTGCTCGCCTCGGCCGCCGGGACCCCTGTGCTCATCGACCCGGACATGGCGCGCCTGACCGCCGGCCAGGTCGGTTCGCACGCGGCGGGGTGGTTCAGCTTCCAGCCCCTCTTCGACCGGATCGTCCGGGAGCAGCCCGACCTCCTCGAGTGACCGGGGGGCTCCCGGGCGCCCGCCCCTCCCCCTCCGCCCGACGCCCGTGGTCCCGCCGGTGGGCGGACCGCCGGCGCTCCGTGCCACGGACCGTCGGCGTGGTCGTCGCCGTGCTCGCCACCGGCGTGCCGCTCGCCGGCTGCGCGGCGCCGCCTCCTGGCCCGCCGTCGGCCTCGTTCGGCATCGTCCAGCACCGACCGGTGCCAGCGTCCCTCCACCTCGTGACGGCGCGAGGTGCGTCCTTCTCCTTCACCCAGCTGCGCGGGTCGGTCGTGGTGCTCGCGCCGTTCACCACGAGCGGCCAGGCAGTCTCCCCCCTGACCGCGGCCAACTTCCTCGCCGCCGACCGGGCGCTCGCCCGCGCCGGCCTCTCCCGCCGGGTCCGCTTCGTCGAGTACTCGGTCGACCCGGCGGTCGACACCCCGGCCCGCCTGCGGGCCTACGCCGCACGCGCCGGCGTGGGCTGGACGCTGCTCACCGGGACCCCGGCCGAGGTCGCCGCCGTCGACCGCTTCTTCTACGTCTACGCCGGCTCGGCGGCGGCACCGGCGGGAGCTGTCGCCGACTGGGAGACCGGCGTCGTGCCGCGGACGGTCGTCACCCACTCGGCCGGCTACTTCCTCATCGGTCCCGGTGGCGTCGAGCGCTTCGCCACCTCGGCCTCTCCGGCGGCCACGCCGTCGTCGGTTCCGGCCCGCCTGCGCTCGATGCTCGACGTCGACGGCCTGCAGGAGCTCAACGACCCCTCGGTGGTCGGGCCCACCTGGACGGCACGCGACCTGCTCGCCGGCGTGGGCTGGCTCCTCGGGCGTGCCGTGCCCGGCGGCTGACGCGCGACGACTCCCCTGCCCCCCGCCGGTCGACCCCGAGGCCCCGAGGCCTCGAGCCGGGGTGCAGCGGTGCGGTCAGCCCCGGTCGTCGAAGGTGGCGACGAGGTGCCGCGCCGCCCGGGCCTCGTCGAGCCGCCGGACGGGGGTGTGCCGAGGCGCTTCGGCTGCCTCCTCGGGGTCGGCCGCCGCCTCGGCGGCGATCCGCTCGAGCGCCTGGGCGAGCGCCTCGAGGGTCTGGAGGCTCTCGGTCTCGGTCGGCTCGATCATGAGGGCCTCGTCGACGATGAGGGGGAAGTACACGGTCGGGGCGTGGAACCCTTCTTCGAGCAGGCGCTTGGCCACGTCCAGCGCCTTCACGCCGTGCTGGCCCCGCAGCGTGCGGGCCGAGAGGACGGCCTCGTGCATGCAGGGGCGGTCGTAGGGGACGTCGAAGGTCCCGCGCAGCCGGGTGCGGAGCCAATTGGCGTTGAGCACGGCGAGCTCGGCGACGCGCCGCAGGCCGTCGCCGCCGTTGACCGACAGGTAGGCGAGGGCCCGGGCGAGCACGAGGGCGTTGCCGTGCCAGCCGTGGACCCGCCCGATCGACCGGGGAGGCTCGGTCCAGCCGTAGCGGGCTGCCTCCCGCTCCCCCGTCTCGAGGACGACGGGCCGGGGGCCGGGCAGGAACGGCACGAGGCGCTCGGCGACGGCAACCGGCCCCGCTCCCGGCCCACCACCGCCGTGGGGGGTGGCGAAGGTCTTGTGCAGGTTCATGTGGACGATGTCGAAGC